>JASHRU010000244.1 GCA_030037225.1 Candidatus Acidiferrales bacterium
AACTAGGCCCGCTCAACCAGACGCTCAGCGTCACTCCAGCCAATACCCTGATCAACCCTGACCAAGCAGGCGCGGTCAGCCAAATCGGCTCCAGCTTCATCGACGATCGGGTCGGATCTATTCCGGGCCGTTCGATACAAGACCTTGTGAACTCGCAGCCGGGATGGCTATACGAAGGAAACGCCGTACTGCATCCACGCGGGTCGGAATACCAAACTCAATTCGTGGTTGACGGAGTCCCCCTCATCGACAACCGCTCGCCGAGCTTCGGACCCGAAATTGAGGCCGACGACGTGCAGTCGATGAGCATCTATACGGCCGGAATCCCTGCGGAATATGGACGCAAAATGGGTGGGGTTGTGGAGGTCAACACGCTGGAAGATCCCCAGGCCGGCTTCCACGGCCAGGTGGTGCTTTCCGGAGGCAGCTTTGATTCGGCAGAAGCCTTCGCCGACGGGCAGTACGTTTGGGGCAATAACGTCTTCGGGGCGAGCGCCAGCGGCGACATGACCGATCACTACCTGAATCCAGTGGTCCTGCAGAACTACACAAACCGGGGCACTCTGGGAGACTTCTCCGCTCACTACCAGCGCGATCTGACCTCCAAAGACCGCCTGAGGCTGATTGTCCGGCACGAACTCTCCCGCTACCAGCTTCCCGACGAACAAGTGCAGCAAACTGCCGGCCAACTACAAACGGCAGACAACTTCGAGACCATGGGAATTGTCTCGTACGAACATACGTTTTCTCCCGAGGTGCTGGCCGACCTTCGCGGCATGGTGCGCGACAACTCAAACGATTTCTATTCCAACTTCAATTCCACTCCGATCCAGATCTTGCAACATAACCGCTTCCGGGAAGGCTATTTCAAGGGTGGCGTCACCATCAGCCATGGCCGGCACGAGATCAAGGCGGGCGTGGAATCGGACAATCTGTTTCTGCACGAGAACTTCAGCTACCACATCACCGATCCGGCCCAATTTGACCCGAGCACCCCTGCCACTTTCAGCTTCCGGGCACATCGTCCGGACCTGGAACAGGCGCTCTATGTGCAGGACTTGGTCCACCTCGGCAACTGGACCGTCAACGCGGGCCTTCGCTGGGACCACTATCAGCTCATCTTAAATCGCCAAGCCATAGAACCTCGACTTGCCATTTCAAGATACTTCCGGCCCGCAAATGTGATTGTGCATTTTTCCTATGATCGCGTGTTTCAAACGCCCTCCTTCGAAAATCTCCTCCTTTCCAGTTCGACTGCGGCCACCACTCTCGATGCCGTATCGCTGCAGCTTCCAGTAGCGCCTTCCGAGGGGAATTACTACGAGGCGGGCGTGACCAAAGTCTTCTTCGCCAAGATCAAGCTGGACGCGAGTTACTTCCGCCGCTTTGTGAATAACTATGCGGACGACGATCAAATCAACAATACAACGATCAGCTTTCCCATCGCGTTCCGCAAAGCCATCATCTACGGCGGGGAGGCGAAGCTCGATCTTCCCGAATGGAACCGCTTTTCCGGCTTCCTAAGCTATTCCTATGAGGTGGGGAATGCTTTCAATCCGGTTACCGGGGGGCTCTTCCTCGGCGCTGATGCCGTCATCCCAACCACGGGCCATTTCCCCGACTCTCAGGATCAACGGAACACGCTTCGCGGGCGTCTTCGCTATCAGCTCGCGTCGCGGCTCTGGGTCGCCGGTGGAATCCAGTATGACAGCGGGCTGCCCTTCGAGTTTCAATGCGACCCCAATCTGACACTTGACCAATGCATTGCCAACGAGGTTCAGACTTACGGGCAGAAGATCGTTGACCGCGTCAACTTCGCGCGAGGCCGCATCTTTCCGTCCTTCCAGGTCAACGCGTCGTTGGGATCTGATCTCTACAAATCGGAGCGCCTGAAGGTGACGTTCCAGGCCGACGGACAGAATCTTACCAATGTCGTCGACGTGATCGATTTTGGCGGCCTCTTCTCCGGCAATGCCATTGGTCCGACGCGTAGCTTCACGCTGCGTTTGCAGACGGCCTTCTAACGGCGCCTCCCGCTCCCCGGACCCAATCTTTGCGAGTCTTGTGTTTGCTCCGCTCTGCGTGGAACTAAGACTCGGTCGCCGCAGAGGGGTGAAGCCTCCTGGAAGACACGCGCGGATAGGCTCGGCGTGGCGGAACATCTTTCAGGCTCGGGCGGCCTAGCGTAGTGTATGGTTGCCGTCACTTCTCCCCCCGGCTGCTTGTGCATTCTCCGTTTCACGCGTTACTTTAGAAGTGCAGGGTTAGGCGCGCCGGTGTGGGGCTCCGGACGGCGTCGGTTGGAGCTTTTCATTCTGGCGCGATTCGTTCCGCCTGCGCCCGGCAAAAATGTCTCTGCGAATCGCGACTTTTTCGGCGCGTCAATCCCAGTGGTTCGCGGCATATGTGGCGCTCTGCCTGGCGCTGTATTGGCAGCCGCTCTGGCAGTTGCTGTCGCTTTCGCTCTCCCGCGACACGTATTCGCACATCCTGCTCGTCCCGTTCATAACGGCTGGTCTCATGCTGATGTGGGTGCAACCGCTTCACGAGGAGGCGGGGCGCAGTTCCGGTGTTGGGGCCGTGCTCATCCCTGTTGCGGCGCTCCTCGCCTTTCTTAGCTGGCGCTACGAGCCGCAGCTTCCGCCCGGAGTGCCTCTCGCACTTTCGATTTTTTCCCTGGTCACCTTGATCTGGGCGGGGGTGCTACTGGTTTACGGCACGCGCGCATTCCGTTCCCTGCTTTTTCCGCTGCTCTTCCTGCTCCTCGCCGTGCCATTGCCGCAGTCTGTGATCGATCGTTTCATCTTCTGGCTGCAGGTCGGCTCCGCCGACGTCACATACATTCTGTTCCGCGCCACCGGCACTCCCGTCCTGCGTCAGGGTTTCGTCTTCTACGTTCCCCAATTCACCATTGAGATCGCCACCGAATGCAGCGGAATCCGCTCCGCCGTGGCTGTGATGATCACCTGCCTTCTGGCCGGCTATCTCTTCCTGCGGAGCGGGTGGTCCCGCATCGTGCTCCTGGCAACCGCCGTCCCGGTCCTCGTAATCAAGAATGGAGTGCGGATCGTCACCCTCACTCTGCTCTCCATCTATGTGGACCCTGGTTTTCTCAGCGGCAGTCTCCACCGCGAGGGCGGCTTCCTGTTTTTCCTAATTGGACTGCTGCTCCTCTGGCCGGTGCTTTTGTGGTTGCAGTCTATCGAAGCGAAACAGAAGCGCCACGACGGCAAGCCGCAGGGTAACGTGGGCGGCGGTTCGCGAATATCCCCGGCGCCAATCCTCCCCAATTCCTGAGCAGACCGGCTGCGGCATCGTCACACGTCTCTTCGCAACTCTCCCCTCTACACTGTGTTCTTCAAGGGGTAAGCTGTTGCCAATGTTGCTGCGCTCAATCAGGTCGTCCTGGATACTTCGGACGCGCTCATTTGCTTTCGTCGTGCTTCTCGTTCTCGGCTTTGCCGCGTCAGGCGCGCTTCGTTCCGAGCACGGTTCCGCAGCCTCGCCCGATTCTGCCACCGTCTCTCGTTCGATCGAATTTTCCGGTATTCCCCGGGAATATCTCGTGCATGTTCCCGCCCGGGGCAATGTCGGAACACCGCTGCCCGTTGTCTTTGTCCTCCACGGCGGCACGCAAAGCCCGGAAAGCGCTGAGCACATGTCGGGCATGAGCGAAAAGGCCGAACGCGAACACTTCATGGCCGTCTATCCGCGCGGTACCGGAAAATTGCCCACGTGGAATTCCGGCAACTGCTGCGCCCAGGCCATGCAGAACCATGTGGACGACGTCGGCTTCCTGAGGGCGCTACTCGAAAGCCTGGCAGGCGAATATCCAGTGGATCGCCGCCGCGTGTATGCCACGGGAATTTCCAATGGCGCGATGATGTCGTACCGCGTGGCCTGCGAGCTCGCCGACAAATTCGCAGCCGTGGCGCCCGTCGAAGGCGCGCTGAACGTGGAGTGCCGCCCCTCAGCACCTGTCTCCGTCCTCATTTTCCATGGCACAGCGGATCGCCTGGTTCCCTATGAGGGCGGTTCGACCCCCTTCCAAATCGGCGGACGCCGGAACGACACTCCGGTGGCCGACGCGGTCGCCTTCTGGGTGAAAAAGGACGGGTGCTCGCCCACTCCGCGACAGGAGAGGCTAGCCGAGGCCCGCGTGGATAAATATTCCGGCTGCAATGGCGGGACCGCGGTCGAACTGTACACGATCAAGGGAGGCCGGCATATGTGGCCGGGCGCGACGATCAGCGGGAACCACGTTCCCGCCTCCGACCTAATCTGGGAATTCTTTGCCGCGCATCCGAAGCCCTGAGGCGCTTTCTCCCCTGATAGGCCCACGACCTCCACGCCGCCCGAGCCTCGCGCGTTCTGTCAGGCTCGCGAACTCTCCACGCGCGGGCGTCCGCGTTTCCGCTTCCATTCGTGGTCGTGCCGCAGCTTGTCTTTGTGCTTCTTCAGTTGGCTTTCCAGCTCGTTGAAGGCCTCGTGTACGGTCGAGTGCGCGTCCTTGGCCGCATGCAGGGCATGGAGCGTGGCTGTGGGCAGCACCAGATTCACCGACAGCGCGTACTCGCTCTTCTTGGGATGGAATTCGATGGCTCCATGACACTGCACCAGGTCCGGGTCAAACGCACTCAGCAGTTTTTCCATTTTGCGGCATTCCAGCGCCACCAGACGCTCGAAGCCGTTGTGTGTCTCCAACCCGCGATAGCTCAGACTGATTTTCATGGGTGCACCCTGACTGTGTCGCTTGGAAGGGACGCAGATGCCGCGAATGTCGCGTGGGAATCACCTGCAAGTTCAGGCTAGCACCGGCGAGTGCCAAAAGCAACGGACGCACCTTGCGCTGCGGCCGTGCCCTGCCGTCTTGCCCGGGCCGCCTCCAGCCACAGTACTCTCACTTGCCGCCACAGATGATGTGACTGCCGGACACTTCCTCGGTGCCGTCGCTCACAGAGTTTCCTTCGCCGCATGCACTCGCGAAAGGACAAGAAGCGCTCCATGCTTCGCAAGCTCCATTTAGCCGCGGCCTTTCCCGCAGCCGCGAAGGCCTCCTAGCACGGCCCATTTGACACTTCTCGCTTCGCAGTCGTAGCCTCGACCGGGATTCCCCGTGCCGCGACAATCCCAGAAACAGAAGCCGCCAGCCGTTGGGGCGCCTCGCGGCCGCATTTGTGTCGGCCCCGCGGGCTGGTCGTACTCCGACTGGAACGGCATCGTCTATCCCGCGCACCGCCCCGCGGATTTTCACGAAGCGGAGTATCTGGCGCAATTCTTCGACACCGTCGAAATCAACACCTCGTTTTACAATCCGCTGCGGCCGGAGTTGTGCCGCCAATGGCTCGAGCGCGTCGCAGCCAATCCTGCCTTCCAGTTCACCGCAAAACTCTGGCAACGGTTCACGCATGAAGGCGGTGCCGGCTCACAGGATGTTGCCACCGTTCGCGCGGGCTTCGATATGTTGCAGGCCGCTGGACGTCTGGGCGCCGTGCTGCTGCAATTCCCATTCTCCTTTCACAACACGCCGGAAAACCGCGCCCACCTCGAAAAACTACTTTCGTTCTTCCGCGACTATCCGCTCGTCGTCGAAGTCCGCCATTCGACCTGGAATCAAAAAGAGTTCTACGAATACCTGCACAGCCGCGGCGCTGGCTTCTGCAACATCGATCAGCCCGTTATTGGCCGTTCGCTGCGGCCCAGCGAGCGCGCCACCTCGCCGGTCGGCTACATTCGTCTGCACGGCCGCCGCTACGACACCTGGTTCAGCGACGACCCCGCCTCGCCCCCCGAAGAACGCTACAACTATCTCTATTCGGACGAAGAGCTCCACCCGTGGGCGGCAAGCATTGGGAAGGTCTCCGCCCACTCGAAGACTACTTTCGTGATCACCAACAATCACTACCAGGGCAAAGCCATCGTCAACGCGCTCCAGCTCATCAATCTCCTGACCGGGAAAAAGGTGAAAGTGCCTGAATCCCTCCGTGCGCATTATCCCCAACTCGAATCCATCGCTTCCGAGCCTGCGCGCGAGCCCACTCTCTTTCCTCTCGGCACCAGCCCTCACCCCTCGCAGAAATAGTCTGACGCCACCTGGCGCCGACACTTCTGTCCGCTCTCTTTATGAGATTCGAATCGATTTGAGCAATCCGGCCAGCTACTTCTTGAAGAGGTTATCGAACGCCTGGCGGGCGGAATTCGTGTTGAGCGCCGCTGTAGGAGCAGCCGCGGCCGGCTGCGCCGCGCTTGCCGGAGACGTGTCTTTCTCCACCAGCGTGCGGAACGCGAAGAACGTGCACTCGTTCCGCACGTCTTTCCGCGGAATCCTCTCCGGAATCGGCTCCGTGCATTCGAATCGCGCTCCCGTATCGAAGTGGAGGCACTGCTTGCAGGAGTGAAGCTCGAACTGGCAGCGAGGACATGTACCGTTGGGATCGAATCCAGGCGGGAGCACTGTGCCGCAGTTCGCGCATCGGGCGCGCATCACGCGCCCGACCATTCGGGGCGTCCGCGGGCCGATGTGCTCCTGCCGCGGAGGCCCGCCCGAGGGCGCGGGCGGCCGCTCCTTTCGTTCGGGCTTACCGGTGTCCTGGTAGCCCCTCTGTCTATACTTGCGCTCAGACATGGGCGCCTCCGGGGAGAAATCCATCATACTCCGTTTTCTGCAGAGTGGAAGAGCAGCAATTTAGTCCCAAATGCCTTCGGGCTTGGATCGCTCAGTGCCGCGCGCTGCGTACTTCTGCCGCCTCCGTTCAATTCTCCCATCGCCTCGCCAGCCCTTCCGCCCGCAGGTCTTCCCGAAGTAACGTCTGGCTCCGGCCGTCGTTGGTCAAAATTGCCTCGGCCGCCGCATACCCGCTCCGCACCGCGCCCTCCATCGTGGCGGGCCAGCCCGTGGCCGTCCAGTCACCCGCGAGAAACAGATTCGCCAGCGGGCTTCGCGCGCCCGGGCGCAACCGGTCGCATCCCGGGGCGGGAGAGAACGTCGCGGCGACTTCTTTCACCACTGTGGCCTTCACCAGTTTCGCGGCGCGCGCGGCGGGTAGCGCCTCCTGCGCCTCCCGCCAGCACAGGTCCACGATTTCCTGCCGCGATTTTTCCACCAGCCCGTACGACGCGCTGATCACCAGTTGCAGATATTGATTCCCTGCCCCACTCGCTCCGTACAATTTCGTCTTATTGAAGATCCACTGTGTGGTCCGATCCAGCAGCGCCAGATACGGCTCCTCCGTCACCACGCGGTCCACCCACAGATGCACACCCGTAATCGGCGACGACCGCAACTCCCGGAGCGCCCCGAACGTTTTCTCGCTCGTAACCACTTCCGTCGGCAGCAATTCCAACAGCGAATCGTGCGGCACCGCAGAAACAAAGTAATCCGCTGTAAGCTCGGCGCCGTCATCGAGCACAGCCGCGGCCACGCGTCCTGACTCAATGCGCAGGCCGCGCACCGTCCTCCGCGTGCGCACGGCCCCTCCGCGGCGCTCGATCGCCTCCCGGCAACCGCCGTACAGCCCGCCGAGTGGCACGGACGGAATTCCAATCTCGAACCCCCGCCGGTTGCGCAGGAACGCCTTCCAGAACACCTCCACGCCGTAGCGGGCTCCCGCGCGGTCCAACTCCTCGTCCAGTGCGCTTACCAGCACGCTCTTCCAAACCCGGTCGATTGCCGCCGGTGTTTGTCCTTCGCCGCGCAGCCATTCGAGCATCGTGGCCGAATCGCTGTTCCTCCCTGCCCCAGCCTTCCACGCA
>JASHRU010000025.1 GCA_030037225.1 Candidatus Acidiferrales bacterium
CGCGGAGGTCCGGCACGGGCAGTGCGGGGACAGGGAATTCGTGTTCTCCGTACAGGTGCAGAGGCGCGCGGCTGGTCACCAGGATTTTGAGCGCGGGTGCGGCGCCGAGAAGTTCCGCCACTGCCGGGGCGGCGCTCAAGAGGTGCTCGAAATTATCGAAAAACAGCAGCAGATTCGTGCGCACGCCCAGCAGAAAGTCCTCGAGGCTTTTGAGGGTTATCTGCTGGCCCGTCTCCCGCATGCCCAGCGCCTGACCCACGATCGAGGGTATGCGCGCGGCGTCGCTCACCGCGGCGAGAGGAACAAAACAGACTCCGCCTGCAAAATCCCGCGCCACTTCTTCCGCTGCCTTCAGGGCCAGTCGCGTTTTTCCGATTCCACCGGGTCCGGTGAGCGTGATCACGCGAACCTCTTCGCGCCGGAGCAGTTCTTTTACTGCCGCGAGTTCCCGCTCCCGGCCCACAAAGACGGTTCGCTGTGCCGGAAGGTTTTGCTTCACCGCCGCCGAATGCCTGGGCGGCGCTTCGTCCACGCGCCCCTGGATGGTGGCCAGGTCGCGCGCCAGGTCGTGCGTCGCGGCGTAGCGTTCTTTTGGATCCTTGGCCAGACAGCGTTCGATCACCCAGCAGAGCGGAGCCGGTGCGCGCGGGCTCAACGACAACACCGATTCCGGATCATCGCGCACGATGGCCACGAGTGTGGCCGCGTCGCTCGGCCTCTGGAACGGACGTTTTCCGGTGACCATTTCGTACAGCAGGGCCCCGAACGAAAACTGATCGGACCGGAAGTCGAGCGGCAAAGCGCCGGCCTGTTCGGGCGACATGTAGGCAATCGTGCCCAGGATCGCGCCGGGAACCGTGAGCATCGCGCTCACCGTATCGCCGCCCGAAGCGGCATCGTCGCCGGAGGCGGCCAGCTTGGCCAAGCCAAAGTCGAGGATCTTTACCAGCCCGTCGCGCGTGATCATCAAATTGCCGGGCTTCAGGTCGCGGTGGATGATTCCCGCTTCGTGGGCTTTCGCCAGACCGCCGGCTGCTTGCGCCGCAATCGAGATGGCCTTGCGCAGCGGCAGCGGGCCCTTCGTCAACAGCTCGCTCAGGGCTTCTCCCTCTACCAGTTCCATCGCCATGTAGCAGGTATCCGCAATCCGCGAGAGCTCGAAGATGGTTACGATATTGGGGTGATTGAGTTTCGAGATGGAGCGCGCCTCCCGTTCGAACCGTTCCAAGGCCTGCTCGCTCGCCGAAAATTTGCCATTGAGGATTTTGATAGCCAGATCGCGGTCCAGATGGGAGTCGCGCGCGCGGTAAACCTCTCCCATCCCCCCCGCACCGAGTGGACAAACGATTTCATAGCGGCCAAACTTGCTGCCGGAAGAAAGCGTCGTGGGTTGGTCCCGATTCGGCACGCGGGTGCCCTGCGCGGCTGGCGGTCCGCTCTTCACCTCTTCCGCCCGACGCGTCGTGGAGTGCGAACTCGACCGGCATCAAGGATAGCAAAGTTTTGAGGGAGGTTGGTATGGATGTCCGCTCGCTTCAGCGGCCTTTGAAGGAACAGTACCGGAAGGAACCGGGCTCCTCGCGCATCACGCTGATTGCGAAAGGCTCCGAAACCGACACGCCCATGTCCTGTTCGGTGGACATCGGCCGCGCCATGTACCAGGCGGAGGCACACAAGGGTGTTGGGGGGGCGGGCTCGGCCGCCTGTTCGGGCGATCTACTGCTCGGCGCGCTGGCCGCATGTGCGCAGATTACCTGCCAACTGGTGGCCACGGCCATGGGAGTGCCCGCCCGGCGCATTGAGGTGACCGTGAGCGGAGATCTGGACCTCCAAGGAACGCTCGGCATGTCCAAAAACGTGCCCGTGGGATTTGAAAGTATCCGCGTGCGTTTCGATTTGGAGGCCCCGGAAGCGACCGCGGAACAGTTGCAGGCGCTCCAGGAAAAGACGGAGCAATACTGCGTGGTCATGCAAACGCTGCTGCATCCGCCGGCGATCAAAACCGAATGGGCCCGCGCCTAGCTGCCGGACGACCTATGAGCCCCTCGGGGCCATCCCTCACTTCCTCGATTCCACGATATTATTTGTACCAGCCATGAAGGTACTCACCGCCGCCCAGATGCGCGCCTGCGACGCGCGAGCGACCGCTGAATTCAAAATCCCTTCGCTGACGCTGATGGAAAATGCGGGGGCCGCGGCCGCGCATTACGCCGTGATCCGTTACGGAACCGCCGCGGCCGGACGCGCCGTGATCCTCTGCGGGAAAGGGAACAACGGCGGCGACGGGCTGGTGTGCGCCCGGCGGCTAAAGGAAAAGGTTTCGGGGTCGAATCCTGTCGTGCTTCTGTTTGCCGCGCCGAGCGCGGTAAAAGGGGATGCGGCTGTCAATCTGGAGAAATGGAAAAAGGCGGGCGGGACGCTGCGCACGGTGCCCGACGAACGCTACTGGCAGCGGGAGCGCGAAGCCGTGGCCGCCGCGCCTCTGGTGATTGACGCGCTGTTCGGAACGGGGCTCACGGGCCCGGTGGAAGGCCTGCTTCGCTCCGTGATCGAAGACGTGAATACGCTGTGCCGCCGCTCGCGTGTGTTCTCTCTGGATATTCCCTCCGGCATGTCGTCTGATTCCGGCGATTCGCCCGGCCCGTGTATTCGTGCGGGAGCCACGCTGGCCTACGCGGCGCCAAAGCTCGGCGAACTGTTGCCGCCGAATTGCGACTACGTCGGAAAACTGAGCGTGGCGGAAATCGGCATACCCCCGCAGGTGCTCGACGACAATCCGGAGTTCCAAATCCACTGGGTCACGCCGGGAGATTTCGCGCCGCTGCCGATGGATCGCGAAGCATCGGGACACAAGGGCAGCTACGGGCACGTGCTGGTGGTGGCGGGCTCGCGGGGAAAAACGGGCGCGGCCGCGCTGGCCGGAATTTCCGCGCTGCGCGCGGGCGCGGGACTGGTGACCGTGGCTACGCCGGAGAGCTGCGTTCCCGTGGTGGCCTCGTACTACCCCGAGCTGATGACGGAGCCGCTGCCCGAGACGGATGAACACTCGATTTCCGCAAACAGCTTCGACTACGGTCGCTTTGATTCCGTTCTCTCGGGAAAAACCGTTCTCGCGCTGGGCCCCGGCATCACCACGCATCCGCACACGCAGGAGTTCGTTCATGCCCTGCTGCGCGAATGCTCGCTGCCTGTGGTTCTCGATGCGGACGGCCTGAACGCGTTCACCCGGCGAATCCAGCACCTGCGCAGCCGGCGGTGGGCCAATCTGGTGCTGACGCCGCATCCCGGCGAGCTGGCGCGCATGCTGGGACGCAGCACAGCGGACGTGCAAAGCCGGCGCCTGCATGCGGCCGTGGAGGCGGCCACGATTTCCGGCGCGCCCGTGATCCTGAAAGGGTATCGCACGATTCTGGCCCTGCCCGATGGACGCGCGTGGTTCCACGGCCCGGGCAATCCCGGCATGGCCACGGGCGGCACCGGCGACGCGCTCACCGGCATTCTGGCCGGACTCACCGCGCAGTTCGGCACCAGCGACTGGCAGCGCGTGCTCAGCCTGGGCGTTTATCTTCATGGCCTGGCGGGCGATCGCGCCGCCGAAGAACTCGGGCAGGAACCTATGATCGCCACCGATTTGATCCGCAACATCGCACCGGCGTTCCAGCGGCTGAAGCAGGATATGGTGTGGGAATCCTCGCCGAAGACGGCGCTGCGCATCCGCGGATAACGCCTGTGTCGCTGACCGCGGGGAAAATTGTCACTACATCGGCCGAAGAGACACTGGCGTATGGACGCCGGCTAGCGGCCGGGATGCGCCCGCCGCAGCTGGTGTTTCTTTCGGGCGATCTGGGGGCAGGGAAGACCACGCTGGCGAAAGGAATCATCAGCGGTCTGGGAGCGGCGCGCGAAGAGGAGGTGACCAGCCCGACGTTTACGCTGGTACACGAATTCCGCGGGCCGGTGCGCGTGTTCCACATCGATTTATACCGCATTGAAGGCCGTGCCGATCTGCAAACGCTGGGACTGGACGATCTCTTCGCTTCGCCCGCCATTGTGCTGGTGGAATGGCCAGAAAGATGGTCGCTGGCCACGGACTGGCCGGTGCTCCAGGTACGTCTCACGGCGTTGCCCAACGACACGCATTCGATCGAGCTGGTGACTCGCGATCCCGAAGCTTCGGGATGAGCGGGGAATGGCGCGTCCTGCCGATAGCAGGGGGCAGCAGATGTTGCGGGGCGGGCGTTTTTGGGGCGCCGAACGGCCCATTCGTGGCTGTCTTGTCCGTCGGCTCAGCCACGCCTATACTGGCTGGGACGTTTCATTCGGATTCCGGAACGAGGAGGAATCCCCATAAACCCTCTCCTTCGCACAGCACTCCTCGGCAGCTCAGCCATCCTTTTCCCGACCGCTGTGTTCGCCCAGTCCGCGGCCGCGCCCGCCGGCCGTCCCGCGAACGCCCCGGTGACTTGCACCGCCAGCCCCGGACCATTCTTCCCTATGACGGAGCCCGTGATGGGAGCCCCCTACTCGGCGGTGCGGGAATCCTCCTTTGTGAAGACGCTCGCCGACGGCACCCGCATCTCCCCCAAACCCGAAACCGCGAAGTATTACCGCGATTCGCAGGGGCGGGACCGAACCGAACGGCCGCTGTGCGATAGCTCGGTGGATGAGCCCGATGCACTGCTCATTGAGATTCGCGACCCTGTGGCCGGCTACGGATATTTTTTCGACCAGCAGCAACGAATCGCCTACCGCTTCAAGCTGACGATCCTGCACCCCCGTCCTGCCTCCGGGCCCGGGCCGGTTCAAGCGGCACCGGTAGCCCCTGAACTACAGCCAAAGAGTGAGCCGCTCGGCTCGCAGTCGTTCGATGGAATTGCGGCCGAGGGCACCAGAACAATCCGGGTGATTCCCGCCGGGGCCGAGGACAACGATCGCGCGATTACCATCGTCACGGAAACATGGCGATCGGCTGATATGCAAGCCTCGCTGCTTACGAGAACCATGGACCCGCGCGACGGCGAACGGACCACCCGGCTGACCAACGTTGACCGGGGCGAGCCGGACATTGCCCTTTTTCAGCCTCCGGCCGAGTACAAAGTCGTGGACGCTACGAGCCGCGTGACGATCCGATACGTTCGTCCCGATTGATTTCGTAGCTCGCTGCGCGCCCAACGCGGTCCCGCCCAGTAACAGGAGCGCACTCGCCGCATCGAACCCCTGAATAGGAGGCCTCGTGAACGCCACTTCTCCATCCGCCGGGCCCTCGAAAGGCGCCCTCTGGACGGGCCGGGTGCTCTCCGCGCTGCCCGTTCTCATGATGCTCCTCAGCGCTTCATTTAAATTCGTGCACCCGCCGGAGGTGGTCGCCAATTTCGGCGGCAAATTTGGCTGGCCCGCCACGCTGCTCTTACCGCTGGGAATCATTGAGACGGCTTGCGCCGTGCTCTACGCGATTCCCCGCACGGCCGTGCTGGGCGCGATTCTAATGACCGGCTTCCTGGGCGGCGCCATTGCCTCGCACGTCCGCATCCTCGACTCCGGATTTGTAACCGGCCTGGTGCTGGGCGTGCTCGCCTGGGCCGGGCTCTATCTGCGAGATCCACGGCTTCGCGCTCTGCTGCCTCTTCGGACAGCCTGAATGGTCCCCAGGTGGGATGTAGTGCCACCTGTCTATCGTCTCGCCAACCGGATTCGCCGCGACTCTTGCCGCCCTGCCCGGCGGTTTGCTACGTTCTAAGGTCGATTTGCCCGCCATGTCGTCTCCGGACACCCAGCCGGCCGCCGACCGGCAGATCAGGGTCGAGCTCCTGCCCGCGGGGGCAGAGATCGCCCTCACCACGCTCACTGCGGGCGTGGACAACCTGCGCTACGACGTCTCGCTGAGCCCGCGCTTCCTGGAGAACGCCCGGCGCTACCTGGCCGACCTGATCCGGCACAGCGGCCAGCTCGGCCGCTTCTACGGCACAGACACGAAGGCGGTGCGCGCGCCGGAAACCACCCAGTTCCGGAAACTGCTGGCGGATTTTCTGCAGGCCGGGCTGAACCAGGCGCATTTTGAGAAAAACGTCGAGCTCGACATCCTGCTGCGGCTCGGCGTGATCCGCTTTCTGACCCGCGAGATCGCCGCGCAATTTGCCGCCGTGGTGCAGGAGTGCAACGACTGGATCAAACGCCGGGGGGAGTTCTTCGAGCGCAGCGAAGGCGCGCAGGTGAAAAAGGCTACGCTCGCCGAGTTCCAGGCGGACCGCAAGAACATCTACCGTCATGTGGGACTCCAGCTCTACACGGCGCTCTCCGAGCTGGAGGAGGCGGTGCTGGCGAAGGCGCGGCGCGCGCTCTTCGGCGACAGCTACGCGCCGGTGTACGAGCTGCTGTCGAACCGGCTGCTGTTTGTCGAAGGCGGGCGGGACGACCTGGTGTTGCTGGAGAATTACGTGTTGCTGGGCAATTTCGCGCGCGACCCGGACCGCTTTGAGGTGTTCGAAGACGTGCTGCGCGATTTTCTGCGCGATACGGTGCTGGTGGGCGAGCATGGCGACTCGGTGCGCCAGGCCTGGCGCGAATTCGACGAGATGGCGCGCCGCGGCATCGAGTCGCAGGCCGATGTGGCCCGGATGAACGAAGAGCGGGAAGCCATCGACCGCAAACTCTCGGGCGAACAGGGCATCTTCGAGCGCCTGCTGGGCAGCCAGGACCCGCAGTCGCTGCGCCAGACGCGGGCGGAGATCGAGTCGCGGCTGGGAAAACTCCAGAAGGAACTGGAAACGCTGGGACAATCGCTCGACGAGTCCAAGCTGAAGGCGGAAGCGCTGGCGGAGACCTATCACGCGCGGCTGGGCGAATTCCTGGACCATCCGGAAAACGCGCGGCGGCTGTTCGACGCGAACTGGGGCGGGCCGGAGCAGTCAGCGGGCGCGGCGGCGCGCGAGTGGCTGCTCGATGAATGGACGGCGCGGCTCGAGCAGCGCGACCTGCTCGTCCACGTGCTGGCTGCCTACGAACTCCGCAGCATTTTTCCGCAGTTCTGCCCGCCGCTGCACCTGCAGCAGTTGAAAAAGGCCATCGTGCTCAAGGAAGAGCAGCGGCGCGTGGAAGAAACGCTCAAGCATTTTCCGACGCGGCAGTTTCCGCTGGGGAAACTCGAGGAGGCCTCCAAGCGCATCCGCCGGCTGTCGCGGGAAGAGACGCGCACGGCGGCGCTGCGCTTTGCTTCCGACTACATGCGGCTGCGGCACGATTTGCGGTGCGCGGCGAAGGTCAACAGCCTGCTGGAAAAAATCAGCCTGGTGGAGAACGACCGCACGCGCGAGCTTTCGCACCTGAACAACAGCCTGTACGAATTCCTGATGCCCGACGAGACGCGGCACACGGAAGAGCGCGTGATCTCGCACGTGGTGATCAAGGCGGACGTGCGCAACTCGACGCAGATCACCCACGACCTGCTGGAACGCGGGCTGAACCCGGCTTCGCACTTCAGCCTGAATCTCTACGAGCCCATGAAGAAGCTGCTGAACCGCTACGGCGCGGCGCGCGTGTTCATCGAGGGCGACGCCATCATTCTGGCCATCTACGAGACGCAAACGACGCAGATGTCGCAGCGGGCCGTGGCCAAGGCCTGCTCGCTGGCCCGCGAGATGGTGGGCGTTTCGGAAGCCTACAACGCGCGGCCCGACAACGGCGCGATGCCGCGCCTGGAGCTGGGCATCGGCATCGCCTATCAGGATTCGGCGCCCACCATGTGGATGGACGGCGATTTCCGCATCATGATTTCGCGCGCGCTCAATCTTTCCGACCGGCTTTCGAGCTGCTCGAGGATGGCGCGCCGCCTGGTGGAAAAGAACCAGTCGCCCTTCCGCGTCTTTTTGCTCCAGACGCTGATTGAAGGCACGGCGGAAGAGGAAGCGCAGGAGTTGCTGATCCGCTACAACGTGGGCGGAATCCTGCTGAACGAAGACGGCTTCAACAAGCTGACGCAGGAGATTTCGCTCTCGCGCGTCGAAGCGACGTTTCCGTTTCCGTGGGGCGAGGAAGAGGTGCAGCTCTTCTTCGGCGAAGTGCCCGTGGGCGGCGGCCTGGAAAAGCTGGTGGTGCGCAAAGGACAGGTGCGCTATCTGCGGCCGGAAGGGGGCTTCGGCGGCCCCAGCCACATCAGTTATTACGAGGTATGCGCCAATCTGCGCGTCGTCGAGCTGGCGGAAGCGCTGGTGCGCGCGGCGCAGGCGTCATCGGTCGGTGCCGGCCAGTTGGCGCCCGGACCGTGACCCCGGAAGATCGGGAGGCGGGACCGACCTCGCCGCGCGCGTTTTACGAACTACTTCTTGATGGGATCGAAATGAGGCTCCTGCTTCAAGCCCAGGATCTCCCATGCTTCCGCGTGGGTGTGAACCACGTGAAAGTTCGGGCGCGTCTGCTCCCCGCGAAGCTGGAACATGCGCGCGATTCCGAACAGCGACGGGCTGGGCGCGATCACCACGCGGGGCAAACGCGGGTCTGAGAGCACCGGTGGCTGTCCGGCCTGATCGGATATCGCCCGGCTGGACACCTCGAAGGAAGTCACCTGCGAAAAGTCGACGATCCCGCCACGCGGCTGAAGCTGCGCGGCCAATTCGCCAGCTTCGCGATAGTATTCGACGAACTCGGCCTCCGTGACCTGTCCCTCCATGCGGCAGCAAAGAATTCGGTTGACCGGATCAAACTCCAGGAAATAAGCCACCCGAGCACCCCACCCAGGCTTAGAAGGGCGACAACGATTCGGAATCATAGTGCCGGAAGGAGGC
>JASHRU010000245.1 GCA_030037225.1 Candidatus Acidiferrales bacterium
TTTTCAGAATCAGCAGCCGCGCTTGGCCTTCCGGCGGCACCGGGCGCGCGAGATACACCTTGATGTAGTCCACGGAGGCGTCTTCACCCTGCAGGAGGGGATCCTTCACGGCATCTTCACCACTCACCACTTCAAATTTAAGATGCGCGCCCGTCATCGAGTCGATGACTGACTCATCGCTGGCCAGGCTGCCCTTACGGATGGGATTGAAGTAGTACTTCGCGCCTGCGGTTGTGGCAGTCACCTGGTAGCGAATCGCGAAGCTCGCGCTATCCGGCGCTAGCAATTCATACCGCGTGTACGCGTCCGTTTCCGTTTGGAGAGTTGCCGCCGGCGTTGCCGGTGCCGATGCCTGCTGGGCTCCCGCTGTCACCGCTGCACAGAGTAGCGCCGCCAGGCTGTGCATCAGTTTGGACATAGATTTCCGGCTCCTCTCATAGGTCTCGCCGTTCTGCCCGCGCGGATGGAGGGAGAGATTTCGTCGCGACCCACTGCGTACCGGAAGTCTGCGACATTAGCGCGACAAATCGTAACAACCGGTTCGCCCCAGCTTTCATACCTTAGGAATGTGCTTCAGCAGAGCGCGTCCGGCCAGTCCGGCCATGCTGTCCTGCAGGAAATGAGCCATCATGCCGGGACGCAGATTCTGCATGTAATTGGCCAGCAGTCCGAACAGGCATCCATAAACGCCGATGACAAACGCGGACTTCACCCCTTGATAGCCGTGACATGTCCCGAATAGGACGGCTTGCAGCACGAGTCCGGCAGCCAAGCTATGAGTCAACCTCGCGAACTGCTGCTGCAAGTAGCCGCGAAATATGGTTTCTTCGCAGAATCCTGCCGTGGCCGACAGCGCCAGCCAGATTGTCATCTCTATCGGTCCGTCGGGCAGCAAATTGCGCAGCCCCTGGCCGGTTGTGTCGCGCAGTGCCCAACGAAGCGCTCCCAGCACTATCGCGGCGCCTAACAGAAACAGTAGGCTGATTTTGAGTTCGCGCCCAAAGGCACCGGCCGATTTCCATCTCCCGCCGGTTAGGTCTGCGAGCCTGTGTCCCCGTTTCCGCACTCCCCAGGCGATAAACGCCACGGTTAACCATTCCCAGACAAATATCGTCGCGTAGTTGGCGATACGGTCGAGTGAACTCAGCCCCGTCGACGGGGATGTGGCTGCTCTCCACGCCGCGATCGCCGTGAGCAGAAGCAGGAAGATGACCACTACAGCGGTGTGCCACACGGGCGCGAACAGCTCGGTTCGCTCCTGGTTTGGGGGCGATATTCCGGCCGCGCCATCGAAAGCAGTCATGGCCCTAGCCAGCCTTCACTTCCTGGCTGGCGCGGATTTGCTGCCACCGTCGCGGGCGCTTTTTCACATCCAGCACTTTCTTGCGCAACCGGATCGATTTCGGAGTCACTTCCACGAATTCGTCGTCAGCGATGAACTCGATCGCCTGCTCCAGATTCAGTTCCCGATGCGGGATCAGACGGATGGCCTCGTCCGCCGTGGAGGCGCGCATGTTTGTCTGCTTCTTTTCTTTGGTCACGTTCGCGTCTATGTCGGCTTCGCGAGCATTCTCTCCGATGATCATGCCTTCGTACACTTCTACGCCCGGGCCGATAAACAGTTCCCCGCGCTCTTGAAGGTTCCACAGCGCGAATGCCGTGGACCTACCCTCGCGGTCGGCCACCAATGCTCCGGTGGGACGCAGCGCCATCTCGCCGCAGTATTCGATCCAGCCGTTGAAGATGGAATGAATGAGTGCCGTGCCGCGCGTATCCGTCAGGAGCTGGCTGCGCAGGCCGATCAGCCCCCGCGCAGGAATGCGAAAATCCATGCGCACCCGGCCCGATCCGTGGTTCACCATCTTCACCATTTCGCCCCGGCGGCCGCCCAGATTTTCCATCACAATGCCGATGAAGGATTCCGGGCAATCCACAACGAGCAGTTCTTCCGGCTCGAGCTGGCGGCCGCCAACGGTGCGTACCACGATTTCCGGCTTGCCAACCAGCAATTCGTAGCCCTCGCGCCGCATCGTCTCGATGAGGATGGCGAGTTGTAGTTCGCCTCGTCCCAGCACGCGAAATGAGTCGGTGGTTTCGCTGTCTTCCACGCGGATCGAGACGTTCGTGAGCAACTCTTTCTCCAGCCGGCTGCGCAAATCGCGCGAGGTGACCAGGGAGCCTTCACGGCCGCAAAGCGGTCCGGTGTTTACCGTGAACATCATCGCCAGCGTCGGCTCGTCCACAGTGAGCGGCTCGAGCGGCGCCGGCGATTCAAGCAAGGTAATGCTCTCTCCGATCTGGATGTCTTCAACCCCCGCGATCGCCACCATGTCGCCACACTCAACGGTGTCGGCTTCATCGCGTTCCAGCCCACGAAAAGTAAACAACTTCGTGAGTCGCGCCGGCACCAGCGCCCCCGAGAGTTTGCTAATGCCTACATCCGCGCCGCGGCGGAGTGTACCGTTAAACACACGCGCAATGGCCAGCCGGCCTAGAAAATCGCTGTAGTCGAGGTTAGTCACCTGCACCTGCAGGACCCCTTCGGGATCGCCGGCCGGCGCGGGGATGGCTGAGACAATCGCCTCGAATAACGGCAATAGGTCACGCGAATCGTCGCCCAGCGCCCGGTGCGCAACACCCTCTTTTGCGTTGGTGTAGAGTACGGGGAAGTCGAGCTGGTCTTCCGTCGCGTCCAAATCGATAAACAGGCTGTAGATCTCATCGAGCACGGCGGCAGGACGCGCGTCGCTGCGATCGATTTTGTTGAGGACCACGATTGGAGGCAGCCCTGCGGCCAATGCTTTTTGCAGTACGTAGCGCGTCTGTGGCAGCGGGCCTTCGCTCGCATCCACAAGGAGCAAGACCCCGTCCACCATGTGCAACGCCCGCTCCACTTCGCCTCCGAAATCGCTGTGGCCTGGCGTATCTACGATATTGATTTTTGTGTCGCGGAAGAAGAGCGCCGTGTTCTTCGCCAGAATCGTTATGCCGCGCTCGCGTTCCAGTTCGTTGGAATCCATCACCCGGTCCACAAGAGCCTGATTGGCGCGGAAAATTCCCGACTGTCGCAGCATGGCGTCAACCAGCGTCGTTTTCCCGTGGTCCACGTGCGCAATAATGGCGATGTTCCGCAGATTCATAGGTTTACTTGCGAGCCAGTAATCCTGAGCGATGGGTGGCAGTCCGCAGCGGCACACCCGGCCATTCGCATGCGATCCATCATAGCAGGGCGTATTACCTCAGGCCAACGCCAGCCCGCGCGCAACTTTCCAATGGAGCGCCGAAAAATCGATTGAATTCCAGCGCGCATGGAGTGCGCTGCAAGCCGGATAAGACGTAGCAACGCGCCGAGAGGCCTGCATCGAGAAAGATCGGAATCAGGGGCACGTCCTGCCTGCTGCTATCAGTCCGTGCCCCTGCCCAGCTTTCACACCTGCGATGGGGTCTAGTTGCTTCCTTGATGCAGCCTGATGTCGTCCGCGACGACCGTGGGTTGCGTGGCTGTATTGAACACCAGGCCTGCAACGGAAACGGTCTCGCCTGAAGTAAGCGAGCCGACCCCGCTGAAGTTCTGGAAATTCGTGCCCGTTACCGCGTCCACCTGAATCTGAGTGATTCCGGCGTTCGTGTAGAACATCGGCAACGGGCTCAGGATGAAGTTGGCCGGCGATGCCGACGCGTTGACCGCGGAGATGGTAGCCGTGATTTGCGACGGCTCCAACTCCAGGCTGGTGGCGCCTACTGTCACAACTATGTTCGGCGGCGTGCCGGAGATCGTCAGAGGAAGCATCGGTTGAAACGCGACCGTCTGTCCGACCACTAGGTCCGAAATGCTCGCAAAGCTCACGCCTGCGGGCAGCGTGAGATCATCCGAGTCGATCGAGAACGTTGTGGACGAAGAGACTTGCACAGTAACGGAAATGGCGGAAGCGGCGTTCTGGAACTGCTGGTTAAATGAGGCCGGTCCTTGTGCAAAGCAGAGCCCGAACTGAAATTGGTTCTGTGCGGCGTTCACGGAGAGGATCGTTCCCACAAACGTCGGCAGGCCAGGCATCTGAATCAACCGCACTTCCGTTGCATCAAGCGTACCGTCTGACATGACCTCCACTTGAACGCTCAGCAGTTGGCCCATCATGATGCAGCCAAAGTTGTCCGCCGGGCAGGACTGTCCGAAGTGGTACATGGTATTGCTGTCGGTCGTGATCGTGGACATGGACCCGTCGTAGCCCGATTCGAGCGTAAACGTGGGCGACGTGACCCCCGTGACCGTGCCGATCAAGCGCATGTGCTCAATCGGTGTGCTCGGCGGGGCCGGCAATTGGTCCACAGTCACCGTCGGCGTCACCGATAGATCTCCCTGCACGGATGCGTTTACATTGAAGTCCATGTCCAGCACCACCGGCGAATTTGCGGCCAGCGTGATTGGGAACGGCGCCGCGGAGAAGGATACCGACATCTGGTTGAGGGTCGGAACCACTTCGCAGACCTGCATCGGAGCGCAAGACTGCGCGCCCACCGTGTAGGTTTGCGAGCTCTGATTGAAAATGGTCATCAGCGGATTCGCGAACGTTGCGGACAGGTTCGTGTACGTTCCCGAGGGCACGTTTAGATTGGCCAGCAGCGCCGATTCTGTCTGCAGATGGATGAGTTCCACGTCCTGAGGCTGCGGGAGCATGTTGACCGGCTGTTGCGACATGTCGGAAGGCTGAAGCGTGGCAGCAGTCACCACAATTTCGAACTTGAGAATCGTAACTCCGGCCGGCGGTGTGTCATGAATCGTCACGGACACCGGGACCGCAGCATTTCCCGGAGCGCTTGGCGCCGTACTGGACGTAGAGCTGGGATTGTTCGAGTTGGTACAGGCCGTAAATGCGAAAATCAGAAAAACTGCCAAAGTTAAAGTGAAGACTTGCTGACGCATGAATCCTCCCCCTCAGTTAAGATCACCGCTCACTGCTTTTGGGCTGGGGAAGGAACAACCCCGATTATCAAACGGAAAGATGCGCCTCGCAACGGAAAAGTTGTCTGACAGGGGGGCGTCACGCCTAGTCACCGCGGACCTTATCCGTCTCACTTCTCGAGCTCAGCCCGCTGATAGAAAACGGATTCCTGCTAGAAAGTGAACCCCAACTGGAGATAGATCAGCCGGCTTGCCGCCAGCGATGAATAGGGCCCCTGCGCAAGTTGATTGGAACGTCCAAAAAACGGCGATGCGCTCGCTTCTGGCGACGCCAGAGTCGGTGGATTGAGCACAGCCGTCGGCGTGGCAAGGTTTTGGTAGTTGAAGGCATTGCGCGCGTTCACGCTCAGCGTGAGGTTGTAGCGTTTATTGGTCACAGGTCCACCACCGAACCCGCCGAACCCGCCCCCTCCTCCCGGTGGGCCACCGTGTGCTCCCGGAGTGTGCCCTCCGCCACCCCCTCCCCCGCCTCCCGAGACTCCGCCTCCTGCACGCTCCGGCAACTCGCCGAATCCCCAGGTTTTGCTCACGCGGAGATTCATAGTGAATCGGGCGGGGCCGACCAGCGAATTGATGGGCACAATCTTTTCACCGGGCTGCGGAATCGTATCGAACGAACCGAACGGGGTAACCACCACGTCCTGAGGCAGCGAATCCGGGCCGGCGAACGACGGTCGCTGGTTGAATTGTGAGCTGCCTATCAGGTCCTGGCTCAGGGTAATGCTGTAGGGCTGCCCGGAGCTCGCGACCACAAATGGATAGATTCGGATCGCGTGCGGAAGACCAATGCTTCCGCCCATGAAGAATCGGTTGCGGTAATCGAACGACGCGCGGCCGTAATCCTCCTGGAGATCGTAAGGGTTCGATGGAAAGTTGGTTGCTCCCGAAGTGTCGCTGTTCGCATAGTTCAGCACGTAATTGCTGAAAAGAGTGAGTTTCGATCCCGCGCGAATGTTGAACTGCACAAAAAGCTGGTTCTGCCGGAATACTCCCTCCGACTGATATTCATAAATATTGCCCGCGGCGGCGCCGAATGGATAGATCGGCCCCGTGCCCGGGATGAACGGGGCGGGACACGGGTCCGGATAGGGCCCGCAAACCGGCGTGTTGATGTTGTTCGTATAGAGCTGGTCAAACCCCCGCGAATCCAAGTACGTGATTGACATGTTCGCGACCTTTGTTAGCTGTCGCTCCAGCACCACAGCCGTTTGAAGAACTCCTGGGGCACGCAGATTCGGCGCCAGGCGGTAGGCAGTCGGCAGCATCGTGCTAGCTGTGCCGGGACATGTCCCCGGCGTCGTGACCGCCGGAATGTTCGGGAAAAACGTGGGCGAGTCGTATACACACTCCAACTGGTTAATCCCATTCAGCCGGCGCGCCTGGAGGATGAGGTTCTCGGTGAAGCGATTGTAAAAAATCCCGCTGCCCGCCCGAAGAACGGTCTTCGGGGCCATCTTGCCGTGCCCGATTCCCCAGGCCAGAGCCAGCCGTGGTGCCCAGTCCAGGTGGTCGGAAATGCCGGTCTGCGTTTCCAGTCGCAGGCCGGCGCTGAGCGTCAAGTTTTGGCGAACTTTCCAGTCGTCGCCCACATAGAAGCCCCCGTCGAACAGCGAATCCTCGCTCGATGGATTTCCCTGGGTAATCGCAAATTGCGAGGGCAATCCCGTGCCTGCCAGTGCGCTCGCATAAGCGGCCAGCGAGGAAAAGTAATACGTGCCATTGAATCCGGACGTGGCCCGGTCGCTGTCGGTCACCTCGCGCAACCGCGCTCCGAACTTGATCGTGTGCTTCTTGGTTACGATCTGAGTGTAATTCTGCAGCTCGTAGTGATTCGTTAGCTGCGTGATGGTCCCAGCGCTGCTTCCCCCGCACTGGAAGGCCCCAAAGACCACGATCGTTGGCGGCACGATTGCGTTGCTGGTCAGGTCGGTCGTTCCCCCGCAGCCGAACAGTCCGGAGACCGCCAACGTGCCGCCCAAAGTCACCGGCATCTCGGTGAAGGGCTGGTGCAGCCACTGAAACCTCGTCTCGTTGACAATATTCTTCCCGATGACCTGCGTATCTCCAACTTGCAGCGTGTGCTCGACGTTGAGTGAGTCATACGCTTGTGAGGGAAGGTAGAACGCGTTACTCAGCTGATTCGTGAGATCGTCGCGATAGTACTGGTAGCGCACCGTGAGCGTGTTGGATGGCGTCACCTGGTAGTCGAGCCGAGGCCCTATGTTCACGCGCGTCCGCGGAGCGGTGATGGATTGGCTGAAGGGTGTGGCTGCGTTACTGGCGTCTAGAATTTGGGCATCCACGATGTCCGCGTCGTTGATGTCCCGGTATTGAAAGGAGAAGTTGAACGACGCCTTCTTGCTCAATGGCCCGCCTACGTTCCCGAACAGCAGAATCGAATCGTAGGGCGGCACCGTGGTGGCAAATGGGCTTTTCGAATTGAATGCCGAGTCGTTTCCCTGCAGGGTGATGTCCCCGTGAAACTGATCCATCCCGGGCTTCGTGAAAATCTCGATGCGGCCGTAGCCAAGCTGGTCGTACTCCGAAGAGAACGGATTCTGGTTGATCCGGATTTCGCGGATCGCCGACTTGGGCGGCAGTTGTCCTGCGGTAAATCCGTCTATGTAGATTTGTCCGCCATTGGGGCCGGCCGACGGGCCCGCCAGCGCTTCCAGGTCATTCTCCAGCTCGTCGGGATCGTCGGAGAGCGCGTCGAGGTCCTTTTCGGTCATCACAATCGCGCCCGCGTTCGTTTCCGGATTGACCTCCACCGTGGGTGTGTTGCTCTCCACAACCACCTGCTCCTTCTGCACTTCCAGCGTCATTGATACATCGAGCTTCTGCACCTCCCCCGCCGCCACGTCGAAATCCAGGACCTCAAAGGGAGCGAATCCTTTCGCCGTGATGGTGACGCCGTATTTTCCGGGTGGGAGGTTTTTCACCTCAAAGTTTCCGTCGTGGACGGTGTCCGCCACAATCGGCTTGCCGCTCGGCGGCGTAACCGTAACACGCGCCGTCGTGACTGCAGAACCCTTGGGATCCGTCACTTGGCCGCGAATCGTACCCGTTGCGTTCTGCGCCTGCGAGACCGTGGACCCCACCAAAACTGCGGCGAGACAAACTGTAAGGAACTGAAAACTACCGGTGCGCCTGAATGACATTCCTTCTCCTGGATAAGTTCATATCGGAACGATGAATGCTGACTCTCAACTACGCTATGAGCTGCGACAACCAGAAATTGCCCACGCCAGGCAGACGAAATCACGGATTCGAATCGGCGCCTTCCGCCCCGCCTCCGCCGATGGACCAGGGCGATAGTGTGAAGGCCTGGCTGCCGCGTGGCGATGCAGTGAGAAGCGGCTCCACTCCGCCGAGCAGCGTAATTGCCGTCACCTCTTCCGATGCCACGCCGCCCGTGGCCACACAAATGATGGCTTCGCCCTTGGGCAGATCCGCCAGCGTCACCTGCGGCAAACGGCTGACCATCTGTTGGAAATCGCCTCGTGGGCCCCGCGTCCCACCGCCCGGAGCTCCCGGCGGTCCGCCTCCCGCATTCCCGGCTCCTGCGCCCTGCGCGGGAGGTTGCGGAGACGATGTCCCGCTCTGGCTCGCGCCCGGCG
>JASHRU010000246.1 GCA_030037225.1 Candidatus Acidiferrales bacterium
AGAAATGCTTCGTCAAATCGCTTCGAAAGTTGCCACGGCTGCGGCGCTTCGGCAGACACTTCCACCTCTCAAATCCAAACCCGCTGATCTCCCTCGATTTGCTTATCGCCGGCTGCGCAGCTTGGTCAGCAAACGCAGAATCTCCAGGTAGAGCCAGATCAGCGTCACCAGCACGGCAAACCCGCCGTACCACTCCATGAACTTTGGGGCTCCCTGAGCCGCGCCCTGTTCAATTAGATCGAAGTCGAGAATCAGGTTGAGCGCCGCGATGGTCACCACAACCAGGCTAAAGGCGATTCCGATTGGCCCCGCCTCGTAAATCTTCGGCACGTGAATCCCGAAAAATCCGAGCCCTATCGATACCAGATAGATCAGGCAGATCCCGCCCGTTGCCGCCACCACTCCGATCTTGAATTTCTCCGTCGCCTGGATCACCCGCGTTCCATAAAGCAGCAGCATGCATACCAGCGTCCCGATAGTCAGCATCACCGCCTGTACCGCCACACCAGGATACGCAGCCTCTGTGAATGCCGAGATCCCGCCCAGCACCAGCCCTTCCAGCAAAGCGTAGAGCGGCGCGGTCACCGGCGACCAGGCCGGCTTGAATGACGTCGCGATGGCCACAATCAGCCCGCCGACCAGCCTGATAATCAGCGGCAGGCTCGCCGCCGACGGGTCCTCCGAGCGCGCCAGGCTCCACGTCCAACTGCCCGTCAAAATTGTGCAAATGAGCAGGAAGCCGGTCTTGTTGATCGTGCCGTTCAGGGTCATGGCCTGATCGGCCCCGAGTGCGCGGGCGTTATCGAATGTGGCGGCTCTCAATACTGGATTGGAAGGCTTGAATAGGGCCATGCGGCTTCCCCCTCGCCCGCCTTCGGGCTCGTCTGGCTCCTATTCTACTGCAAACCGCGGGGAAGAAATACGCGGCCCACGGAAGGTCCCTCGGCCCTCAGGGCAGCGAATTCTCCGCTACCTCGACCGAGGGATACGACGGGAAAAACTGTGCAAGACCGGAAACGCGCAACGAAGCGATCACTCGCTCGCCCACTCCCACCAGCGCCAGCTTACGTCCGTCCCGCTGCCGTGAGACGTACGCGCCCACCAAGGCACCGATCCCCACTGAGTCCACGAACGACACGCCCGACAAATCCAGGATCAACGCCGTCGCCTTATCGGCCCGCACCGCTTCCTGGAACGGAAAAATGGTGTGTAGGGTTAGCGGGCCCTTCAAACGCAGTATCCGGTGCCCCTGGCGCGAACCATCGAGCGCTTCCAGATTCACGGGGTCCGAGATCATGGCCCGAAAAATCTACTCCTGCCTCGCCGGGGAATTGTTACAGCCGTGTAAATTCTTTCATCTCCGGCGCTCGCAGCGAATTTGGTAGCGCCAGCGGGAATCGAACCCGCATTTCCACCTTGAAAGGGTGATGTGCTAGCCGTTGCACCATGGCGCCGATCCGCCGCAAAAAAAGCCCCATTCCGTAGATTAGAGGAGATTCGCTCGCCTGACAAGGAATTGGCCGCCCAGGCTCAGCCTTCCCGCCGGTCGTTATATTCATCGAGCCAGGCCATCTGGATGGCTTCGAGCTTTCCTTCGTTCGACATCTTCGGATCGTCCGAAAACCCCTGGAGTTGCGTCACCCACTGGTGCAAATCCGTGAACCGGACCTCCAGCGGATTCCTCTCCGGAAACTTTTCCGCGAGTTGAAAGCCGATTTCTTCCGCGTCGTCCCAGCCAAATGAGCCCGGCATCGACCCTCCTAGTGGCTCTCGCGCGCGTAGTTCTTGTTCCAGGATGGAATCTCCACCACGATGTCCGTGCTCCCGTCCGGCACACATTGGCAGCTCAGCCGTGATTTCGGCGTGATCCCCGGCGCCTCATCCAGTTCGTCGAATTCGTCGTCTGTCCCTTCGTTGCAGCTTTCCAGGCCCTGGTGCACCACGACGTGGCACGTCGAGCAGGCGCACACGCCCCCGCACGCGTGGTCCAGCGGAATCCCCGCCCCCATCGCGATATCCAAAATGCTGCCCGGCAGCCCGTCGTGTCCGTACGGCACCTGCGCCGGGTCCACTTCCACTTCCTGCGTCTTCCCTTCGTACTGGAAGGTCACTTTGTACTTCTTCGTGGCCGGCTTGTACGCCGTCTCCTGAATATATGGGTTCTTCCCGCCCATCGCTCTTCTCCCGCAGCGGCGCGAACACTCCCGATGCTTCGGGATGTTCGCGCGCCCTTCCGCCAAATCACTCTCTGTGTCCTCTTAGACCTCCGACAATTTCTTGCCCTCCACCGTCGCATGCAGCACTTGGTTCATCATCGCCTCCGCCAGGTTCGTCGTCGCATGATTCAGCGCATCGATCCGCGCGCGGATTAGCTTGTAATCTTCCCCGCCCATGGCTTCGCGAAGTGCTGCCACCGCCGCGCCGATTTCCGCGCGCTCGGCCACACCCAGCGACCGTGCCGCCTCGCCCGACAGGCCCTTTTCCGTCGCCAGCAGAATGTTCTCGGCTTCGTTCCGTGCCTCAATCGCCTGCCGCG
>JASHRU010000247.1 GCA_030037225.1 Candidatus Acidiferrales bacterium
CGGGAACTCTGGGAGGCGCGAGCGCGCAGGACGCAAGAAGATGAACGAGGCGAACACGTCCGAATCGGGGCCGGCGGTGGCGAGCGAACTGGCGGGTTTCCAGCTTGCCGCGGACGTCACGGAGCGGTTCGAGCTCGCGGACCTGGAGCCGCTGGTGCGGGCGATCCGGACGCAGGGCGAAAAGCGCGAACTGAGCCTGGCCGTCTTTGGGCGCTTCAACACAGGGAAGAGCAGCTTTCTGAACCGCGTCATCGGGCGCGCGCTGCTGCCGGTGGGCGCCGTGCCGGTGACTTCTGTGGTGACGGAAATCAGCTATGGCGGCGCGGAACGCGCGGAGGCGGTGATGCTGGACGGGCGCGTGCGGGCCATCCCGCTGCATGCCATCGGGAGCCACATCGCGGAAGGGGAAAATCCGCGGAACGAGAAGGGTGTGGACGTGGTGCGGGTGTTCCTGCCGTCGCTCGAGAGGTTCCGCGGCCTTCGGCTGGTGGACACGCCGGGGCTGGAGAGCCTGTTCCGGCACAATACGGACGCGTCGTTGGCGTGGAGTCCCAACGTGGACCTGGCGCTGGTGGCGGTGGGCGCGGATTCGCCGCTGACGGAGCAGGACCGGGAACTGATCGAGCGGCTGGCGCAGTTCACGCCGAACATCGCAGTGCTGCTGACAAAAGTGGACATGCTGGACTCAGACGACCGGCGCGAGGTGCTGGACTACGTGGACGGGAGGCTGAGGAGCGAGTTCGCGACGCCGATTCCGCTATTTTGTTTTTCGGCGCGGAGCGGGTTCGAGGAGCTGCAGGCGCGGTTCGAGCGCGACCACGTGCAGGCGGCGCTGGCCGCGTTCCAGTCGCGGCGGGCGGCGGCGCTGGAGCGCAAAGTGGAGACGCTGGTGCGGGAGGCGAGCGACTACCTGCGGCTGGCGTTGAAGTCGGCGGAGACGGCCGACGCGGAGAGGGAAGACTTGCGTGAACGGGTGCTGGGGTCGGCGCAGGCGCTGGCCGACCGGAAATTGCAGCTCCGGCTGATCGCGCGGCACAGCGCCGGGGGAACACGGGCGTGGGTCGAGCAGCATCTGGAGAGCGCGGCAAGAAAACCGCTGGAGAAAAGGCTGGAAGCGGGGCTGGAGGAGGAATTGCCGCGGTGGCGGGGAAGCCTGGGGAAAGAACTAGAGGCCTTCGAGCGCTGGCTGCGCGCGAAGCTTGCGGGCGAACTGACGGTGCTCTCCGCCGCGGGGCAGAACCAGTTCTGCCAGCCGCTGCGGGACGTGGAGCGGCAATGCCGGGCGAATCTGCAGTCGTTCCGCGACGAGCTGTCGGAGAAGGTCGAGCGGCTGTTTGGCGTGCCGCTGCGGACGACGGAGAGCGAGATGGAGGTGCGGCCGCCGGAGAGCCCGGACGTGTCGGTGGGAAAAATCTTTGACCGCAACTGGGAGCTGATTTCGTGGGTGATTCCCATGGCGATTTTCCGGGGCGTGGTGCACACGCGGTTTCGTGAAAAGACGGCGGCGGAAATCCAAAAGAATCTCTCGCGGCTGACGACACAGTGGGAAGAGCGCGTGACGGGGGCGATCGAATCCACGGCGAAACAGGCTGGGCAGCGATTCGACGACCTGACGCGCACGGTGGAGCGGCTGCTGCTGAGCGAAGACCGGGAGCGCGCGGCGGAGATACGGCCGCTGCTCGAACAACTGGAAGCGGTGCTGGCGGGACGAGAGGGGCAGGCGTGAGTCCGCTGAACGAAAACCAGGCGCGGCGGCTGCGGGTGAGCTGCCAGTACATCGACCGGCTGCTGGGAGAGATCGAAGCGATTTTGAACAGCGCGGCGTCGGGGGCCGCGTTTCCACAGTACATCCCTGACGTAGCGCCCGCGGGGAGACGGACGATCGAGGACTACGTGGCGCGAATCCGGGCGCAGCTCCGGCGCGTGCTGGAAGGGCAGGGAATCGAAGCGCCGCCGCCGCAAATTCCGGCGGCGCGCGCGGTGCGCGCCAACCTGACGGCGATCGACATTGCGGCGGAGGAGTTGAAGCCCGCGTACATGGCCGGATACGGCGAGATGAGCGGCGACATCGCGGTGGAGTTGAACGGAATCGCGGGCGAGCTGCGGAGCCTGGTGACGCGGCTGGACCGCTACGTGGCGCAGGGAGCGGGGCCGGACCTGCGCGAACGGCTGGCGGAACTGGAGGGCGCTGGGGCGGATACGGGCCTGCTGGCGCGAATTGAAGAAGTGGTGACGAGGCGCGGGCTGGTGGAATTCCGCGGGCCGATCGCGAATCTGCTGGACCGAATGGGGGATACGGCGCTGGAGATTGCCGTGTTCGGGCGGGTCAGCTCGGGGAAATCGTCGCTGCTGAATGTGCTGATGGGAACGGATGCGCTGCCGGTGGGCGTGACGCCGGTGACGTCGGTGCCGACGCGGTTGATGCACGGGGAGCAGGCGCGCGCGACGGTATGGTTCGCGGAGCGGCCGGCGCAGGAGTGCGCAATCGGGCGGCTGGAAGAGTTTGTCACCGAGCAGCAGAACCCGGGCAACCGCAAAAACGTGACGCGCGTGAACGTGGAGATTCCTTCGCCGCGGCTGGCGGAGGGAGTGGTGTTTGTGGATACGCCGGGACTGGGTTCGCTGGCAACGTCGGGCGCGGCGGAGACGCTGGCGTATCTGCCGAAGTGCGATTTCGCGGTGGTGCTGATCGACGCGGCCTCGCCGCTCACCGCGGGAGACCTGGGAACGCTCGAAGCGCTGGAGCAGGCGGCAATTCCAGCGTGCGTGCTGCTGAGCAAAGCGGACCTGCTGGCGCCGAGGGACGTGGAACGAGTGGCGGGGTATGTCCGGGAGCAGCTTGCGAACGAGCGCCGGAAGGATCTGCGCGTGGAGGCGGTAAGCGTGCTGCCAGCGTACCGCGGGGGACTGGACGCGTGGTTCAGCGAAACGATTGGGCCGCTGTACGGGAGAGCGCGGGAACTGCGCGAAGCGTCGCTGCGGCGGAAGACGGGCCTGCTGCGCGAATCGGTGGCGGCAGTGCTGCGGGCGCGGCTCGGACACGCGCAGAGCGGGACGGCGGGCGCGGCGGAGCGGCAAATTCAGGGAGTCGAAGCGCGGCTGCGAGCGGCTACAGGCCGGATGGCGGAAATTCAACCGCTGTGCGAGCGGGAATGCCGGCGGATACTGGAGGAACGGGAATTCGCGCTGCGGGCAGCGGCGGAGCGGCTGGCGGACGCGCCGGCCAGCACACCGGCGGCGACGGGCGACGCGGCGCGGGACGCCATGGTGAGTTTTGTGCAACAGCGGGTGCAGGCATTGCACGAACGCCTGAAGGGCTACGCGCGCGAACTGGCCGCAGAGCTGGGAGCGGCCGCGATGGCGCTGGGCATGCCGGACGCGCCGGAGAGCGCGGAACTGGAAGCGCCGCTGCGCGGATGTCCGGTGTTCGATTTTCCGAGGTTTGAG
>JASHRU010000248.1 GCA_030037225.1 Candidatus Acidiferrales bacterium
AAACCGGTCGCCAGGGCCCGTACTTCTCCGGCTTGGTAGTGTCTCAGTTTGAATTCCTGAGCGCAGTCCGTCGGTCAAGCCGGGCGATTAAGCAGGAACGTACGTCAACCGAATCAAGTCATCTGCGATTAAATCGCTGGCCACCAGGTGGAGCGGCGGCCGGGGGCCGGCGAAGAATGGCTGGCCACCGCCAAGCACCACGGGGCGGAAGTAGAGTCGATACTCATCGATAAGACCGGCCTCGGTCAGGCTTTGCGCCAGGACTGGTCCGGCAACTTTAATCTCGCCGGCCAGCTCGGCCTTCAGCCTGCGTATCACCTTCTCGAAGTCATCCGCGACAAGCGTCGAGTTGGGGCCAACGGACTTGAGGGAACGCGACACGACCCACTTCCGCTGGCTCCTCCACACCACCGCGAACTCACGGTCCTCCGCGTCCCAATCAGGAAGATCTTCGTCCCAATAACGCATGATCTCGTACGTGCGGCGACCGTAGATGAGGCCCGTCGCGCCGCGCACCATCCCGATGAAGTGTTGGAAGGCCGCGGGTGCAGGCGGCCCAAGCTTCATGTGGTCGACGTAGCCATCGAGCGACTGCATCAATCCGTAGACAAGTTTTGCCATGCTGCAAATCTCCAAGCTGAGACACTACCTCCGGCTTCGAACCGTCTTATGTTAACGAACTTTCGCCGCCAAGAACCCTTCAAAAACAGCTCATCTTGCCCCATTTTCAGGCGCAAATCCGCGCTCCCCGGCCCAATCTGCTGAATTTTCCCCGCGTTGGCAGGACGCTCCCGCCGCCGCCGCGCTACAACCGCAACAGCCGTGCTGCGTTCTCGTGCAGGATTTTCGCCCGGTCGCTCTCCGGAATTCCCAGTCCGCGGATGGACTCGAGCATCGAGGGGATGCTCCCGATCTGATGGGGATAATCGCTCCCCGCCAAAATGTGGTCGGCCCCCGCAAAACGAATGGCCAGCCCCAGCGCCTCGCGGTCGAAATTCACTGTGTCGTAGTAGAACCGCCTCAGATACTCGCTTGGTGGCCTCTCGATATTCGCGCGGCATTCGCGGAACGCGTGGAAGCCCCGGTCCAGCCGCTCGGCCAGATACGGAATCGCCCCGCCCAGGTGGCTGAGCACCCAGCGAATTCGTGGATATTTCTCCGGAACGCCCGCGAACACCAGTTTCGCCGCCGCCAGCGTCGTATCCATCAAGAATCCCACCAGCGGCATCAGCCAGAACTCTTTCATCGCCTCCACGCCCACCGGCGAAGTCGGATGAATGTGCAGCACCGCCTCGAGCGCGTTCGCCGTTTCGTAGAGCGGCCGGTAGCGAGCATCCGCCAGCGCCACGCCGTTCACGTTGCTGAACAGCATCGCGCCCCGCATGCCCAGTTGCGTGCACGCGCGTTCCAGTTCGCGCGCCGAAGCCGCGGGATCGTTGAGCGGCAGCGTGGCATACGCCGCGAACCGTCCCTTCTTCTCGCTCACCACGCGCGCAAACGCGTCGTTCACTAGGCTCGCCAGCCGGGCCGCGTTCGCCGGCGTCTCCACGTGCGTCCCCGGCGTAGTCAGCGAAATCACCTGCGTGTCCACGCCCGCTGCCGACAGTACCTCCTCGCGATAGTCGATGTCGCGGTGTCCCCGCACCGCGATGTTGTAGTCCCCCGGATAGTGCAGCCGCGGATTCCCTTCCGCGTCCATCGTCACCTGCACGTTGCTCGGCCCCGCGTGCAGCGCTTCGAGGTACGCCGGCGGATAATAATGATTGTGCACGTCAATCACGGCTGCTCTCCGCTTCTCCCTCGTTGCGCCGCGCGCCTCGCGCCCACAGATAGTAAACCGGCAGCCCCGCGCCGACGAACACCAGCCCAATCACGCTAGCGCGAGGCTCCGCCGCCGTCTGATTCGCCACAATCGCCACGCACGCCGCCACGAACACCGCCGGAACCGCGGGATACCCCCACATTCGGTACGCCGGCCGGTAGCTGGCGCGCCTGCGAAGACGGTAGAGTCCCGCCGTCATCAGCGCGAAAAAAATCCATTCGCTCCACACCACGCGCGTAAACAGCTCGCGATACGTTCCCGTCGCCACCAGCACGCTCGACCACGCCGCCTGCGCCGCAATCGCCGCGTGCGGAGTCCGGAACCGCGCGTGGACCGCTCCCAGCCAGCCGAACGCCAGTCCGTCCTGTGCCATCGCGTAATACACTCGCGGGCCGCCCAGGATCACTCCGTTCAGCGCCCCCGCTCCCGATAAAATCACCAGCGCCGACACGATCGCAGCGCCCCGCCCTCCCACCAGCGCCTGCGCCGCATCCGCAGCCACGCGCTCGGACGCAATCAGGTCGCGCATCGGCAGCACGCGAACGTACGCCGCGTTCAGGCTCAAGTAGCACACCGTCACCACCAGCGTGCCCACCAGCAGCGCCCGCGGAATCGTCCGTTCCGGTTCGCGCGTCTCGCCCGCCGCGTACGTCACCATGTGCCATCCGCCGAACGCGAACAGCCCCGCGGCGATCGCCAGCAGAAATTCGCGCGCTCCCGCCGTCGCGAATTGCGGCCCGGCCGCTGCCGGAACCGCCGCCGGTGCGGCGGCAAATACAAAAATGAAAATCAGCGCGATGGCCAGCACCTTCGCCGCGGTCAGCACGGCCTGCAGAGCCCCGCCCTGCCGCACGCCCAGATAGTTCACCCCGGAGAGCAGCAGAATCACGCCAATCGCCGTCGCTTTCACACCGCCATCGCCCAGCGACGCAAAGTATCCCGCGTAGCGCGCCACG
>JASHRU010000249.1 GCA_030037225.1 Candidatus Acidiferrales bacterium
AGACGCTGGCGGCGCGGCTCGCGCGGAAACCGCTTGCAACCGAAGAGGCGCTGCGCACCGGCACGGAAATCGCCGACGCGCTGGACGCGGCGCACCGGCACGGCATCGTGCATCGCGATTTGAAGCCCGCCAACGTGATGCTGACCAAGAGCGGCGCGAAGCTGATGGATTTCGGGCTGGCGAAGCAGGGATTTGGAGCCGCGGCGCAGGCTTCCGCGCCTTCGTTTTCCGCGGTGGCTACGGCCGCCAGCCTGGCCTCGCCGATTACTCACGCCGGGACGGTGGTCGGAACGGTGCAGTACATGAGCCCGGAACAAATCCAGGGAAAAGAGGCGGATGCGCGAAGCGATATTTTTGCTTTCGGCGCGATGCTCTACGAGATGCTTACGGGGAAGCGCGCTTTCGAGGGCAAAAGCCAGCTCTCCGTGGCCAGCGCCATCCTGGAAAAGGAACCCGAGCCGATCTCCGCGGCGCAGCCACTCGCGCCGCCGGCGCTCGAGAATCTGGTGCGCACGTGCCTGGCGAAAGAGCCGGACGAGCGGGTGCAAAGCGCGCACGACCTGAAGCTCCAGTTGCAATGGATCGCGGCGGGCGGAAGCCAGGCGGGCGCGCCGGCCGTGGTGGTGGCGCAAAGGAAAAACCGGCAGAGAATGCTGGTTGGTGCGTTGGGCTTAAGTTGCCTGCTGGCTATCGTTTTAGCGGGGCTCGCTGTGAGGTATTCCCGGCAGCTTGCGGCGACGCAGCAACTGGTGCGCGCCGAAATCGAACCGCCTCCGGGCTTTGGTTTTCTGGAAGTGGTAATTGGCGCACCCGTCTTGTCGCCGGACGGACAACAGGTCGCATTCCTGGCTGCAAAGGACAACAAGAGTGTTCTCTTCGTCGAGAGGCTTAGCTCGGGAAAAGCGGAGCCAATCGAAGACACGGAACATGCGATCTTTCCCTTCTGGTCGCCGGACGGGAAGTACCTGGCATTTTTTTCCAACGGAAAGCTGAGAAAGGTCGCGGCCGGCGGAGGGCCGGTGCAGGTGATCTGCGATGCTCCGGAAGGGCGCGGCGGAGCGTGGAGCGAGCGGGGCATGATTGTGTTTGCTCCCGGAATTGCGGGCCCGCTGATGAAGGTACCGGATAGCGGCGGTACGCCCGAAATCGCCACGCCGGCGCACCCGAATGAAAAGGAATTCAGCGACCGCAATCCCTACTTCCTGCCGGATGGGAATCACTTCCTCTATACGCGCCTGGTAGGGAGCCAGGAAGCTCGCGAATTTCTGGGAACGCTCGACGGGAGCGAGGTCAGGCAGGTACTGCCGTTCGGCTCCAACGTGGCATACAGCAACGGCTGCCTGTTTTACGTAAAGGATAAGACATTGATGGTGCAGCCGTTTGACGCGGCACGAGGGCAACTCGATGGCAAGCCAGTTCTGATGGCAGTCTCCGTTGATTCCTACGAGCCCCGAAAAATTGGGGCCTTCAGCGTGTCACAAAACGTGCTGGTGTACCGTCAGGCGACGCTGGAGAATCGAGAGTTGGTGTGGCTCAATGCGGCCGGCAAGGAGCTGGAGCACTGGGGCGAGCCGGCTCCGTACTTCGGAGGGACCTACTCGCCGCGGAGCCAGATGGCGGTTCTGCGGCGTGCCAGCGCGGATGAGGCGGGGAACAGCCTGTGGCTCGCGGATACGGAACGCAAGACGATTACGCGGCTTACTCCCGATTCCGAATATGAGCAATTCGGCAGCGCGTTCCCTGACGGGAAAAGTATTCTGGCAAGCACAGTCATGGGCGCGACGAAGGGCATCGTGATGCGCCACTGGCTCACGACTTCAGGGAAAGAGGAACAGTTGATAGAACAGGCCGGATATCTTGACGTAGAAAGTGTGTCGGGGGATGGAAGATACGCGTTGTTTGGTACGCAGGATCCGAAAACGGGATGGGACATTTCTTACGTGGAGCTTGCGGGCGATCGAAAGCTGGTTCCGCTGCTCAACGGTCCGCATAACGAGCTGCTCCCCCAGCTTTCCCCCGACAACCGGTGGCTGGCGTTCGAGTCGGACGAAAACGGAGGAGTGGGGCTCTACGTCACGGCATTTCCCGGAGGAGGGACCCGGTGGCAAGTTCCGGGCGGACAGGTCAACTGGGGGTTCGCCTCCTGGTCTCCCGACGGCAAGCGACTGTTTTTCGTGCAGGGAGACAAGATTGTTCAGGTCGAGTTCCGCGTGGTTTCCGACAAGCCGGAATTTTCGGCGCCGAAGGAACTGATGACGCTTCCGGACGGCGTGACACCGATTTCCATCCTGCCGGATGGAAAGCGGATTCTGGCGCTGCGAGCTGTCGGGCAGCAGAACGCGGCGCCTCTTAATCTGGCGCTGAACTGGCAGCAGTTGGTGAAGTGAGGCGCACACGTGAGGATGATTCCGCGGTGGGCGACGTTATGGGTTGTGGCGGGGATTGTGGGGCTGTGCGCGACGGAAGGAGCGGCTCCCCAAACCGCGCCACAGACATCGAGTGAAGACGGCCTGAAACTTCTGCACAAAATGCAAAGCGCGCTGGGCGGAGCGAAAAAGATTGCCGCGATCCGCGACTACGAAGAAATCGTGAACGCGCAGATCTGGAACAGCGCGGGCGTGCCGCTGGGCGAAGTGCGCAAGCGCACGCGCTGGATGCGAAGCCCGAATGTGCTTCGACTGGACCAGAGAGGCCCGCGGGATACGTATGTGCTCTACTTTGACGGGGCGTCGGGAACGGGCTGGGAAATTCTGCCGGACCTGAAGAGCGCGGAAACGTTCAAGACGACGGGAGAAGCGATCGAACTGGCCGGCGGGGAGTTGAGATTCGCGAGCGGGTATCTTTCGGGCTTCCAGTTCAATATGTGGCTGGCGGACCGCATGCCAGGGTTCACGATATCGTCGCCGCGAGCGAACGTGCTGCGAATGGAGCGCGGGGGCACGGCGGAGGAAATCACGCTGGACGCGACGACGGGGCTGCCCGTGAAGACGGCCGGCATCTCGCTGGCCGACCCCGACCGGCCGGTTTCTTCCGAAATGCGCTATGAAGCATGGACCGAGACGGGTGGAATTCGCTTCCCGACCAAACGTGCAAACTATCACAACGGCGTGAAATTGGCCGAAGAGACGACGGAGGAACGAATCCGCGTGAATGCGGGGCTGAGGCCGCAGGACCTGGCGGCAAAGCCCGCAAATTTCGAGCCGGAGATACCGCGGCGGGAGTGAAGAAGAGAGCGGTTGGCGGCTGTCGGCCGGCAGTGATAGAGTCCGGGGCTTCGCGCCATAAGAAATCTGCCGATTCGCATTCCTTCCAGGAGGCCGCGCGGTCCTGCACTCGGAAAGCACAACACGCGACACGGCGCTCAACCGCTCGATGGGCCTGGGAGCGGCGTCGGCGATGGTCGCGGGAATCATCCTGGGCACCTCGATTTTCGTCCAGCCGTCGGAAATCAGCCGGCTGGTTCCCAACATCACGGGAATGACGGCGGCGTGGCTCGCAGCGGGCCTGCTGACGTTTTGCGGAGCGATGACGTGCGCGGAACTGGCGTCGGCATTCCCGCAGACCGGCGGCGTGTACGTGTTCCTGAAAGAAGGGATTTCGCCGGCGGCGGGATTTTTGTGGGGCTGGGCGATGTTCTGGACGATGCATTCCGGGATCATCGCGGCGATTGCGGTGATTGTGGCGCGGTACGCGGGATACTTTGTGGCGTTGGGGGATGGCGGTGTGAAAGCGACGGCGATTGGCGTGATTCTGCTGCTTTCCGGGGTGAACTATCTCGGCGTGCGGCAGGGTGGGGCTTTGCAGGCCGTGCTGACCGCGGCGAAGGTGCTGGCCATAGCGCTGATTTTTGTTT
>JASHRU010000250.1 GCA_030037225.1 Candidatus Acidiferrales bacterium
GCGCTTGAGGTCGGCCCGCATTTCCGAGGCGTGCTGGTAACGGAGGTCCGGATCCTTCTCCAGAGCCTTGTGGATTACGTCTTCGAGTTTGGCCGGCAGATCGGGATTGAGCCGCAGAGGAGGAATGGGCGCGCGTTCGAGAATGGCGTTGAAGATGACGGCTGAAGTTTCGCCACGGAACGGCAGCGTGCCGGTGGCCATCTCGTAGAGGACGGCGCCGAAGGAAAACAAATCGGTGCGCGCGTCGAGTTCCCTGCCCTTGGCCTGCTCGGGCGACATATAGGCAACGGTGCCGAGAGTGGCGCCGGGGCTGGTGAGCTGCTCGTCGTCGAGCGTGGGCATTTGCGTATTGGCTGTCCCGCCAGCGCTGGAGAGTTTGGCGGGGGACGAAACTTTGGCCAGGCCGAAGTCGAGAATCTTGGCGTGGCCGCGGTCGGTGACGAAGATGTTGGCGGGCTTGATGTCGCGATGGACGATGCCCTTGGCATGGGCGGCGTCGAGAGCGTCGGCAATTTCGATGCCAAGGCTGAGGAGCGCATCGGTATCCATCGGCTTTCCGCTGATGCGGTGCTTGAGCGTGGAACCGTCCAAGAATTCCATGGCAAGGAAGGGCTGGCCATCGTGCTGGCCGATTTCGTAGATGGTGCAGATATTGGGATGGTTGAGGGCGGAAGCGGCCTGGGCTTCGCGCTGGAAGCGGGCGAGGGCCTGGGAGTCGCGGGCCACCTGGTCGGGAAGGAACTTGAGGGCGACGAAGCGGTGGAGATTCACATCTTCGGCCTTGTAAACCACACCCATGCCGCCACCGCCGAGTTTCTCGAGGATGCGATAGTGCGAGATGGTCTGGCCGACCATGAGAGTTGCAGACATCGTATATGAGAAAGCCTAAAATCAAAATTCGAAAAACGAAAAATCGGACCGGAAAGAGGGAAGGGATTTCCACACGGCGGACCCGGAGAGAGGGCACGGATTCGGCGGGACACCCGGGAAGCGAAGAAGCGCACAGGCTGAAAGCCTGTGCTACGACGAGGGATTCGTTGTAGGATATGCGTCTGCGCTCGACTCAAGGGGCCGCGGTGGAGGCCCCGCGAGGAGGAGAAGGGATGAGCGGCCAGCTCGCCGACTTCGTAAAAGTAGTGGACGCACTCACCCAAGCGGGACAGCCCATCGAGCTGCCCGTGGTTGCAAAGCTCGCCGCGGATATCGGAAGAGCGTTCAGCGTGAGGCCGGACGAAGTAGCGATCTTGGCGACGACGCCGGACGACAAGTTCCTGCGCTTCCTGGTACCTGAACAATTGCGGAACGTGGGAACGATCCCCATCAACAGCACGAGCGCGATGGTGTCGCGGACGGCGCGGGAGCGGCGCGCGGAGATCATCAATAATTTCACGATCGCGCGGCATTCCACGGTGTTCGAGGCCGTGCCGCTGGAATCGAAGCAGCGCGGCGATCCCATCCAGAAAATCATGAGCGTGCCGGTGATGGCGGACAACAAAGTGACCGGGGTGCTGCAAGTGTCGCGCAAGGGGAAAAGCGTGACCACCGCGGGCGCGGACTTCAGTCCGAATGAACTGACCTCGCTCGGGCAGTACGCGACCCACCTGGCTCGGTGCCTTCCGCTGGTAAAGCAAGTGTAGAAATCCAAACGGGCAGACGAAGGAAGCGCGCCAGCCGCGACTGATATTGGCTGCCCGGTAGAAGTGTGCTCTATAGAGGAAGGGACAGGACGCCGGGACGGGATGTGCGGACATGGGGCACGCCATGGCGTGCCCCTACCGAGCGCAGGAACGAACATCGCGAGAAGATTTCCGGCGAAAGGAATTGACAGGTGCGCCGTGACTTGTTACTTTCGCGAAGAATTTCGTTCAAGGAGACTGCGCGGAGTTTCCTGGGAGCGGGCGAACCGAACGACACATGCCCTTCGTAGCAAAGAAGATCTTCCTCACCAAAGGCGTAGGAAAACACAGAGAGCGGCTCTCTAGCTTCGAGCTGGCGTTGCGCAACGCGGGCATCGCTGCGTGCAACATCGTGCGGGTGTCGTCGATTTTTCCGCCGAACTGCAAACTGATTTCGCGCGCGGAGGGGTTGAAGCTGATCAAGCCGGGGCAGGTGGCGTTCTGTGTGATCAGCGAGAATTCGACGCGGGAGCCGCACCGGCTGATTGCGGCGGGGATCGGAGTGGCGCTGCCGGCGGACAAGTCGATGTACGGATATCTGTCGGAGCATCATTCGTTCGGCGAGACGGAAGAAGTGGCGGGGGAATACACGGAAGAGCTGGCGGCGGAGATGCTGGCGACCACGCTGAACGTGGATTTCGATCCGGACCTCTCGTGGGACGAGAAAAAAGAGGTTTACCGGATTTCAAACAAGATCGTGAGAACGATGAATGTGACGCAGTCCGCGGTGGGAGACAAGCGCGGATTGTGGACCACGGTGCTGGCGTCGGCGTTTTTGATTGGGGATGAGGATTAATCCTTCCGCAGGGCAATCCTAAGAAAACAAGAGCAGCAGATTCGGCGCCTGCATGAGTGCCTCTTGGATGATGGCTTGAAGTATGGGCGGGGAGCACCAGAGGCCGGCGCGGTCCCGAATCCCGAAGTTTCGGGATCGGGAGCCGGCGTTACCGGGGAGCCGGGCTGAAACTTTGCGGAAATGGGGCACGCCATGGCGTGCCCCTACAAAGCAATCAGTGGTTGAAGATGGAAGGGGATTTTACGGGGGCGTGGCTGGCGAGGGTGAAAACGGGTTCGACGGGGCCGCCGTCGGTCACTTTCTTCGCCACATAGGAGCCGAGAGCGGGGCCGTGCTTGAAGCCGTGGCCGGAGCCGCCTCCGACGAGCCATACGTTTTCGTAGCCGGGATGGCGATCGATGACGAATTCTTCGTTCGAGGCGTTTTCGTACTGGCAGACGCGATGCTCGACGAGCGGCGCGTCTTTAAGAGCGGGATAGCGGCGGGCGGCATAGTCACGAACCCAACGATAGGATTTCTCGTCGAGGGTGCGGGAATCGCGGTCGGGATCGAAAGCGGGGCCGTGGAGGTCGATGCCGATCTTGAAGCCGCGGCCTTCAATGTCGGGTGTGCCGAAGGTGTCGGAAATGTTGTCGATCCAGGTGGGGAAGGAATTTTCAGCGAAGCGGCGGTCGCCGGCGGGCGGACCGAAAAAGAATTCTTCGCCGCGCGAAGGAACAATTTTATCGCCGAGAAGTTTCGGGAAGATCTGCGGCAGCCACGGGCCGCAGGCAAAAACGAACGAAGCGGCGCGAACAGATTCTCCGTTGACGGAAACGGACTCGACGCGGGCGGAGCCGGAGGGAGCGGAGACGAGGCCGGTGCGATATTCCGCACCCTCGCGAACGGCCTGGGCGACGACGGCTTGGACAGCGCGACGTGCCATCAGCGCGCCTGCCTCGGGCTCCAAGAGACCGATGGCGCCCTCTTCCAAGCCGAGTTGAGGGAAATGTGCGGCGAGATCGGCGCGACTGAGACGTTCGAAGGGAATGGAAAGTCTGGCGAGGGTGGCGGCGCTTTGGCTGATTTCGGAATCGTCGGCCTTGCCGAGCCAGAGGACGCCGGTGGGATGAAAGAGCGTCTGGCCAGAGGTTTCTGAGAGGCGCTTCCATTCGGGAAGGGATTGCCAAGCCCAACGGGAGTAGAGTTCTTGCGCGCCGTAGCCCACGCGAATGATGCGGGTTTCGCCGCCGGAACTGGCACGGCTGTTGGCGGGGCCGTATTGGTCGATGAGGAGAACGCTGCGACCGGTGCGGCGGAGCGAAAGAGCGATCCAGGAGCCGAAAACGCCGGCGCCGATGACGAGGACGTCGTAGGAACCAGAAGACACCGCGGGGCCGGCCGAAGACATGGAGTCGGAGGCAAGCACAGCGCCGGCGGCGGCGAGGGTCTTGACGAATTTGCGGCGGTTGAGATTGCGCATAAGCCTAAAACCTACATCAAGAGCCTCAAACCGCGGCGGTTAAGACCTTTGCGGGATGAAGCACATTTCGGCACGGCCAAAGCCGTGCCCTGACACGAACAAGCCACGACGTTGCTGTTATCCCTTCTTGAGCGATTTCTCGAAATAGCCGATGCGTTCGAGGACGGCGCCGGCGACGAGCGGGAGAGCGGCGGTGGCCATTGCGGGAATCTTTTCTGGGCATCGCCTTTCCTTACGACGCGAGATAGAATCTGGCAGTCGCGCGTGAAGTTTACAGGATGACGGATGGAAAACAAATGAGCGTGATGGAAATTTGCGGAGCAATCGCAGGAATAGCGGGCGAACGAATTCTTGCGGGAAGGGCGCACGCACAGCGTGTCGCGGCGGCGCTGCAAGAAGTCGCGGGAATCGATCTGCGGGCACATCGCGGCGTGATCGGCTGGCTGATCATCGGATTGCTGGCGGGATGGCTTTCGGGCGAAGTGGTACGAGGAAAAGGATTCGGCTGCCTGGGCAATGTCTTGCTGGGATTGATTGGGGCGGTGGTGGGCGGCTGGCTGTTCGAGCAACTGCACATTTCGGCTCTGGGATTTATCGGCGAGCTGGCGGCGGCGACGGTGGGCGCGGTGGCGATCGTGGCTCTGGCGCGAGCGATAGCGGGGAGTGATTGAAATAACAGGGGCCGGAAGTCATGAGTGAGAGAAGCGAACGAGGACGAAACGAGTGAGCGATCCTTCCTTATTAGTGGTTCCGCTGGGCGGGCTCGGCGAGTTCGGAATGAACATGCTGGCGTTCCGATCGGGGGGCGACATCATCGTGGTGGATGCCGGGCTGATGTTTCCCGAGTCGGAATTGCTCGGTGTGGACGTGGTGCTGCCGGACATCGCGTATTTGAAGCAGAACCGGGATCACGTGCGCGGAATTCTGCTGACGCATGGACATGAAGACCACCTGGGGGCGCTTCCCTACCTGATCGGCGATCTGGACGTACCCATCTACGGAACACGGTTCACGCTGGCCTTGCTGCGAAAGAAGCTGGAAGAAAGCGGACACCTGGAGACGGCGGTGCTACGCGACATGCAACCCGGCGTGGCGTTTCCGCTGGGGACGTTTGAGGTCGAGCCGATCCAGGTGACGCACAGCACGCTCGACTGTGTGGCGCTGGCTATCCGGACGCCGGTGGGAATCATCCTGCACACCGGCGACTTCAAGATGGACCCGACGCCGATCGACAATCACCCGTTCGATTTGCACGCGTTTGCACGCTACGGGCAGGAGGGGGTGCTGGCACTGTTCAGCGACAGCACGAACGCGGAGCGCGCGGGATATACACCGTCGGAGCGGGCGGTACGGCCGCTGATGGAGTCGCTGGTGCGCGGAGCGCCGCGGAGGGTGATCGTGTCGTGCTTCGCCACGTCGATCCACCGGATCCAGGTAGTAGTGGATGTGGCGCACAGCCTGGGGCGGAAGATCGGGTTTGTGGGCCGGAGCATGGTGGACAACGTGGAGATCGCGCATTCGCTCGAGAAGCTGCACATTCCCGACGGAATGGTGGTGCGGCAGCAGGATTTGCGCGGCTTCGATCCGACGAAACTGGTGGTGCTGGCGAGCGGGAGCCAGGCGGAGGCAATGTCGTCGCTTTCGCGAATGGCTGTGGACAATCACCGGCACCTGAGCATCGAGGAAAACGACACGGTGATCCTCTCGGCGAGGATCATACCGGGGAACGAACGCGCGATTTCGCGGATGATCGACCACCTGTTCCGGCGGCGCGCGCTGGTGTATTACGAAGCGGCGGCAGCGGGCGGCACTGGGCCGGTGCACGTATCGGGGCATGCGAGCCAGGAAGAGTTGAAGATGCTGGTGAACCTGGTGAGGCCGAAATACTTTGTACCGATTCACGGAGAATACAGGCAATTATTCCGCCACGCGGCGCTGGCGCATCAGGTGGGAACGGTGTCGGGAGAAATCCTGCTGCTCGAAGACGGGCAGACGCTGGAACTGAGCAAAACTGGAGCGGTACGGCGCGAGCCGGTGACGGCGGGGCGCGTGTGCGTGGATTCGGGATCGCTGGAGGAAATCGAAGAGATTGTGATCCGCGACCGGAAACACCTGTCGGAAGACGGGATTGTGGTGCCGATCATCGCCATCGACAAACACTCGGGGAGGGCAGAGGGACTGCCTGAGGTAGTGAGCCGCGGATTCTTGTCCACGGACGACGGGCAGGGAGTGCTGGACGGCGCGCGCGAGGTGGTGCGGAAGACGATTGACGGGTCGAACGCGGAGGAAAAGATGGACTGGAGCGTGATCAAAGAGAAGATTCGTGTGGATCTGAAGCGATATCTAAACAAACAGACATCGAAACGACCACTGATTCTGCCGGTAATCCTCGAAGTGTGATGCCGCTCGCGATTCGTTCCTATCACGACTCCGATTTCGACAGGCTCTGCCGGATCGATGCGGATTCGTATGCGCCGGAGATTGCGTATTCGCGGAGGACAATGCGGGCGTTCTTGCGGCTGCCGGGAGCGGAGTGCCTGGTGGCGGAGGCGAACGGAGAGATCGTGGGATTCGTATTGACGGACCGCGACGGGCCGGCAGGACACGTGATTACGCTGGACGTTGCGCCTGGGGCGAGGAGACGAAAGATCGGCACGGCACTGGTGGAGGCAGCGCACGCGTCGCTGGCGGGACACGGGGTGAGGGAGGTGGATCTGGAGACTTCGACGACGAATGAGGCGGCAGTGGCGTTCTGGAAGAAGCATGGATACCGGGAATGCGGGGTGCTGCGGAACTACTACCAGAATGGGGAGGATGCGTATTGGATGGCGAGGAGGATTTGAGGGGAAAGTACGTTCGGGCGCAAATTATGTTGGCGAGGGAAGCGGACCTGGGGCACGACGGTGTCGTGCCCCTACCGCTGAAGTCAGTAGCCGAGTGAATGGAGATAGAAGACGACGGCGGCGGCGACGAGACAGTAGATTCCAAAGAAATACCATCGACCGGCTTGCAGCCAGTTGCTGAGCCATCTGAGGGCCACGAGACCGGCGAAGAAGGCGAGGACTGCGCCGAGCAGGCTAGGCAGTGCGGCGGAAGCAAGGGCCGCGGCGCCTTCGATGCGTTCCGCACGGATGAGACGGAGAGCTTCGCGCCCCACGACAGCAGGAGTGAGGACGACGGCGAGCGCGAAACTGAACACTTCAGCGCG
>JASHRU010000251.1 GCA_030037225.1 Candidatus Acidiferrales bacterium
AAGACGCGTTCGTGCCGAAAGGCAGGTTTCTGGTATGGTTTGCGGGGGGCTTTCTTCTCGTTGCCGGCCGCAGGCCAGACCTGCTTAGCGCGATCCGCCACCAGCGCCCCCTATCCCGGCCCCCACTGCGTCGGGTTGAATGGAAGGACGACTGGGTAAGCCTCATCCTTCGACTCACCCCGCAGGGGGTCAATGTCGGTTTCTATCAAATCTCGCGAGTCGCCGTTGCCACGCTCCAAAGCCATTTCCACACGACCATGTACATGCACCGAAGTGAGTCCCTGGTTTTTCGGGAAAAAAGACTAACGGGAAGAGACGGAGAAGTAAAGCCGAGAGTATCAAGTTGAGATTGCGGGCCGAATAGAACTTCCACTACCCCCCTTCCCGGAACTTTCCGCTCGCAGGGCGTTACGTTCGTATTCTTGCAATGGTGCGCATCTGTCAGACCACCCCCGCGATGTCGGGTCCTTCGGGAATCCCTTGGTTCCTCCCTGGGAGTCGAGGCGCGGCTTTACTCGAGGCATCCCTTCGACGCAGGGGCTCCCCCTGGCGTGATAATATCCGCGCGCCTCGAATTGTCTTTTCGGAATTCGAGGTAGGCACGAAAAAATCCAGGAGACGTCATGAAAAGGCTCTGTCTGCTCGCATTTATGTGCTTCCTGCCGCCGGTTTGCTCCGCGCAATCGGCCAAGCCCCTGCTTCTCCAAACTCCCACGGTGAGCCGGACCCAAATTGCTTTCGCCTACGGAGGGGAAATATGGATCGTGGACCGCAACGGCGGCGAGGCCCGCCGCTTGGTGACCGGCTCGGGCATGCTCAGCGGCCCGGTGTTTTCCCCGGACGGCTCGCTCGTCGCCTACACCGGCGATTACGACCACAATCAGGATGTGTACATCGTGGCTGCTGCGGGCGGAGAACCCCGCCGGCTCACCTGGCATCCCGGCACGGACGTAGCTGTGGGTTGGACGCCGGATGGGAAAGGCGTGATCTTTCGCTCGGTGCGCAGCAGCTACTCGCGCTTCGAGCAACTTTATACCGTGCCGGTCACCGGCGGCTTCCCCACTCCGCTCCCTCTGCCAATGGGCGTGCAGGGCTCCTATTCCGCGGACGGCTCACATCTTGCCTACGTGCCTTCCTGGAACCGCCGCTTGGGCGCGGCCACGAGCTACGTCGCCATCCAGCACTACCGCGGCGGTCACTTCGCGTCGATCTGGATCGCCAACCTCGCCGATTCCAGCATCGTCAAGGTGCCTCACGTGGATACCAACGACTACTGTCCCATGTGGATCGGCGACAAGATTTATTTCCTCTCCGACCGCGACGGCGCGGTGACGCTCTTTGCTTACGACACCAAGACGCAGGAGATCCGAAAGCTGCTCGACAACTCCAGCTTCGACTTCAAATCCGCCACGGCCGGTCCCGGCGCCATCGTTTACGAGCAGCTGGGCTCCCTTCATCTCTACGACCTCGCCACCGGAAAGGAAAAACAGATCGAAGTGCGCATCGCCGCAGACATGCCCCAGGTGCGCCCGCACTTCGAAAAGGTAGCCGAGCACATCCTGAACGCGCACATTTCTCCCAGCGGCCAGCGCGCCGTCTTCGAGGCTCACGGCGAAATCCTCACCGTCCCAGCGGAAAAGGGCGACATCCGCAATATCACCAACACGCCCGGCGCCGCCGAACGCAATCCCGCCTGGTCTCCCGACGGCAATTCCATCGCCTATTTCTCCGATGAGTCGGGCGAATACGCGCTTCACATCCGCTCCCAGGACGGCCTCTCACCTGCCCGCGTCATCGACCTCGGCCGGCCCCCTTCGTTCTTCTACGATCCCACCTGGTCGCCCGACAGCAAGAAGATCGCCTATAGCGACAAGCGCCTCAACCTCTGGTATGTGGACCTTGATCACCCCGAGCCAGTCAAAGTGGACACGGATCGCTTCGACTCGCCTTACCACGAATTCGATGTGGTCTGGTCGCCCGACAGCCGCTGGCTCGCCTACACCAAGCAACTTGCTAGCTACCAGCATGCCGTGTTCGTTTATTCCCTCGAAGACCGCAAGATCACGCAATTCACCGACGGCATGAGCGATGCGCTCTACCCGCACTTCGACAAAAGCGGAAAATACCTCTATTTCACCGCCAGTACCGACATGGGACTTACCACCGGCTGGCTCGATATGACGAGCGAAGCGCATCCCGTCACGCGTGCCGTGTACGTGGCCGTCCTGCGAAAAGACCTGCCCTCACCCATCGCACCGGAAAGCGACGACGAAAAAGCCGCCGAGAAAAAGGACGAAAAGCCTGCCGCGTCCGGCGCGGAAAAGGAGAAGAAGGAACCCGTCAAGGTCACGATCGATTTCGACAATCTCAGCCAGCGCATCCTCTCGCTCCCCATCCCCGAGCGGAATTACCAGTTCCTGACCTCGAGAAAGGAGGGCGTCCTGTACGTCCTCGAGGGTCCGCAGGTCGAAGGTGCCGGTGCTCCGGGCTTTTCCGTCCAGCGCTTCGAGCTCAAAACGAGGAAGACGGAGAAGATTGTCGATGACGCGCGCGCCTTCATCCTCTCCGACAACGGCGAAAAGATGCTCTATCGCCATGGCGAGGACTGGTTCATCACCGCTGCCGACAAACCCGTCAAGCCCGGCGAGGGCAAGCTCAAGATTGCCGACATGCAGGTGTACGTCGATCCTCCCGCCGAATGGCGCCAGATGTTCCACGAAGTCTGGCGCATCGAGCGCGACTTCTTTTACGACCCGCACTTCCACGGCCTCAATCTCGCCGCCGCGGAAAAAGCCTACGAGCCCTTCCTCGCCGGGGTCACCAGCCGCGCCGACCTCGACTATCTATTTGCCGACATGCTCGCCAACATCAACGTCCTGCACATGTACGTCGCCGGTGGAATATTCCCCGAGGTCAAGGCCGTCCGGGTGGGATTGCTCGGGGCGGACTACACCATCGAAAACGGACGCTATCGCTTCTCGCGCATCTTCAACGGCGAAAACTGGAATCCGCAGCTCCACGCCCCGCTCACCCAGCCCGGCGTCAACGTGGTGCAGGGCGAGTACCTGCTCGCCGTCAACGGGCGCGAGCTTCGCGGCACGGACGAAATCTACTCGTTCTTCCAGGAAACCGCGGGAAAGCAAACCGTGCTTCGCGTGGGGCCCAATCCCGACGGCTCCGGCGCGCGCGACGTAACCGTCGTGCCCGTGGAAAGCGAAACCGCACTCCGCAATCTCGACTGGATTGAGAGCAACCGCCGCAAAGTGGACGAAATGACCGGCGGCAAGATCGCGTACGTCTATCTCCCTAACACTGCGGGCGGCGGCTACACCAACTTCAACCGCTATTATTTCGCGCAGGTCGGCAAGCAGGGCGCCATCCTCGACGAACGCTTCAACGGCGGGGGCCAGCTCGCTGATTACATCATCGACTATCTCCGCCGCCCCATCCTCAGCCTGATCGCCACGCGCGAAGGCGAGACCTATTCCGAACCTCAGGAAGCCATACGGGGACCGAAGGCGATGATCATCAATGAATTTGCCGGCTCCGGTGGCGACGCCATGCCCTGGTATTTCCGCAAAACCGGCGTCGGGCCACTGGTCGGCACGCGCACCTGGGGCGGTCTTGTCGGCATCGGCGGCTATCCCGTTCTGATGGACGGAGGCACCGTCACCGCTCCTCGCTGGGCGATCTTCGGCACGGAAGGCAAGTGGGAAGTGGAAAACCACGGGATCGCGCCCGACGTGGAAGTGGAACTCGATCCGAAACTCGTCCGCGAGGGGCACGATCCGCAGCTTGAAAAGGCAGTCGAGATCGTGTTGCAGTCCCTTAAGGACCATCCGCTGCCCACGTACAAGCAGCCTCCCTATCCGAACTACCACCCGAGGCCCTAGCGCGCTCGACCGCGATTGTCCGCAAAAATAAAAACGCCCCGGTGACCGCATGGTCGCCGGGGCGTGAATTCGCCGCGAAGCAATCCCCGATCAATCGAGTGATTCGGGCCAGAACCCGTAAGGCTGCTGGTCAGCCAACCCGGTCCGTGAGAACCGGTTGGGCCGCTCGTCCCTGCAGCGAGTGCAGGTAGATCGGCCGGTGACTTTAGAAAGGAGGTGATCCAGCCGCAGGTTCTCCTACGGCTACCTTGTTACGACTTCACCCCAATCATGGGTCATACCTTTGGCGCTTGCCCCCTTGCGGTTGGCGAGGCGACTTCTAGTACAGCCCACTTTCGTGATGTGACGGGCGGTGTGTACAAGGCCCGGGAACGTATTCACGGCGCCGTGCTGATGCGCCATTACTAGCGATTCCGGCTTCATGCAGCCGAGTTGCAGACTGCAATCCGAACTGAGCGCGCTTTTTTGCGATTAGCTCCCCCTCGCGGGTTCGCAGCGCTTTGTAGCGCGCATTGTAACACGTGTGTAGCCCTGGACATAAAGGCCATGCTGACTTGACGTCATCCCCACCTTCCTCTCCGTTATCCGGAGCAGTCTCCTTAGAGTTCCCCCTTGCGGGTGGCAACTAAGGATAAGGGTTGCGCTCGTTGCGGGACTTAACCCAACACCTCACGGCACGAGCTGACGACAGCCATGCAGCACCTCCGTACCTGTCCCTTGCGGGAAGGCATGATTTCTCACGCTGGTCAGGCACGCTTCGAGCCCAGGTAAGGTTCTTCGCGTTGCGTCGAATTGAACCACATGTTCCACCGCTTGTGCGGGCCCCCGTCAATTCCTTTGAGTTTCAGCCTTGCGACCGTACTCCCCAGGCGCAGGACTTCACACGTTAGCTCCGACACGGGCCCCGAACGGGACCCACGCCAAGTCCTGATGGTTTAGGGCTAGGACTACCAGGGTATCTAATCCTGTTTGCTCCCCTAGCTTTCGTCTCTCAGCGTCAGTTGCGGTCCAGTGAGCCGCCTTCGCCTCTGGTGTTCCTGCAGATATCTACGCATTTCACCGCTACACCTGCAATTCCACTCACCTCTCCCGCACTCGAGCACGGCAGTTTCGGAAGCAGACTCGGAGTTAAGCCCCGAGATTTCACTCCCGACTTGCCGCACCGCCTACAGACTCTTTACGCCCAGTAATTCCGAGCAACGCTGGCCCCCTACGTCTTACCGCGGCTGCTGGCACGTAGTTAGCCGGGGCTTCTTCATCCCGTACCGTCCGCCCTTGCGGGCTTCGTCCGGGTCGAAAGGGGTTTACACCCCGAAGGGCTTCGTCCCCCACGCGGCGTCGCTGCGTCAGGCTTTCGCCCATTGCGCAAGATTCCCCACTGCTGCCTCCCGTAGGAGTCTGGACCGTGTCTCAGTTCCAGTGTGGCCGGCCGTCCTCTCAGACCAGCTACCGATCATCGCCTTGGTGGGCCGTTACCCCGCCAACTAGCTAATCGGCCGCGGGCTCCTCCTCAAGCGCCTTGCGGCTTTGAGTCCACGAACCGAAGTCCATGGAATGTTATGCGGTATTAGCCCGCCTTTCGGCGGGTTATTCCCCACTCGAGGGCAGATTGCCCACGTGTTACGCACCCGTGCGCCGTGCGCCAGTATTGCTACCGCGCACTCGACTTGCATGTGTTAAGCACGCCGCCAGCGTTCGCTCTGAGCCAGGATCAAACTCTCGTTTGAAACTGGTTGTTCTTTGCCTCGATGCCCTTCCCACCCGAAGGTGGAACTGGCGCGAGGGAGAACGAACTTATGTCGTTTGGCTGACTTGTTGAACCAAACGGGTTCTGGCTCGTATCACTCGATTGTCAAAGAACATACTCCCTGGCAGGCAGGAAGGCCTTGAGGCAATTCACAATTCTACGGAATCACCACTCGCGAGTCAAGCGGCTTTCTGCCCTATTATTCCGTTCCCTTTGCCTTTCCACACCTCTGCCCAAGCACCCTCTACCGGCAGTTTCCGCCACTCATCTCGCTCAGTCCGCCGGCCGGCCGGGAACTTCCCTTTTGCGCTTCCCGTAAAGGCATTCCTCTGGTATGGTGCGAGTCTCCGCAGGGGCTCCCTAGGGCCGCGCGGCGTAGCTTCTCAGGCCGGATTGCTGCCTGGAGCTGCAAAAGGACATCGCAAATGAAGACTTTTTTCCCTGATGTGATCTCTCCGCACGCGAACGGCCCGCGCAGGGTCATCCGTCGCGGTGCCGGACTGCTTCTACTCGCTGGCACTGCGCTCCTCGCCCTGCCCGCAGCAAGTTTGTTCGGCGGCCAGGCGGGCAATGCCCAGCCCGCGGACAATTCGACCGTACCTGACTCTCAGTGCGTCATTGGCCTTGAGGGTATCGCGCACGGTTCCAAGGGCATCCTCAGCGTCCAGGGCGGGGCCCTGCATTTTGAGAAAGAGAAGAAGAAAGCCGAAATCCCCATCAGCTCGATTACGGACATTTACCTCGGCAACGAGAGCCGGCAGGACATTACCGGCGCGGGAAAAGTGGTCACGATGGCCATCCCGTATGGCGGCGGACGGGTGCTCAGCTTGTTCTCGCATAAGGTTGAAGTGATGACCGTGGAATACACGGACGCGAACGGCGGGTTTCACGGAGCGGTTTTTGTGCTTCCGGAGAAACGTGCCACGCCCATGAGGGATCTGCTCGTGGCCCAGGGCGCCAAGACCACCACGCACGTGCCTGCACCGGAACCGGGACCGGATCAGAAGGAGCAAAAGCCATGAAGCGTCGCATCGGAGTTGGACTTCCCTTTACGCTTGGAGTCTTTTTCGCCGCGGCGGCGTTGCTTCTAGCCGGCACTCTGCTCGCCCAGCCGGGCGCACAGGACAAATCTGCGGCTGCGCAGCCGGCGCAGAAACTGAGCGCTTCGGCCATTCAGGTGGAGCGTGCCGTGATTCCCTCCGATTTGGTGATTCCGGAGGACTTCCGCGACGCCATCTATGAAAACGTGATCCTCGAGCTCCAAAAGACCAAGAAATTCCAGCAGGTTTACCGCAGCGGCGACCAAAGGGCCGCCGGCGTGTCCGATCTGGTCATCCTCAAGATGATTCCTTCCGCCTACAAAGCGGGCAGCCAGAAGCAGCGCGAGGTCACCACCGTTTCCGGCGGAACCTCCGTAAAAATCACCGTGCAGTTCAGCGATCGCAGCGGCAAGGTCCTCATGGAGAAGCCGGTGGAAGGCAAGGTGCGGTTTTTTGGAGAAAACCTGCGCGCCACCTATGACTTCGCGAAAAAGGTTGCGGCGATCGTGACGGATTCCTTTTAGTCGGCGCCCAACGCCCAGCCGGGCAACAGTCCCGCGGGATCCGCGTTTCACGCGCGGCTAGAGTGCATCCAAAAACAATGGAGACGAGGCGCGCAGAGCGAGTGCCCGCCGGAGCTGCGTCCGCGCTTCGAAATCACAAATACATCAGCGTCGAATCGTTCCGCAAGAACGGCGCGGGCGTGGCTGTCCCCGTCTGGTTTGCCGAAGAGAACGGAATTCTCTACGTCTATTCGGAGGCGGATTCCGGCAAGGTCAAGCGCATCCGTTCGAATTCTCGGGTGCGCGTGGCACCCTGCGATATGCGCGGCCGCGTGAAGGGCGAGTGGATCGAGGCCACGGCCCGCATTCTCACCCGCCCAGAAGCGCGCCACGCAGACGTTTTGCTCAACGCCAAATACCCCTTCCAGAAACGCCTTCTCGGCTTCTTCGCCAACCTCCGGCTCCGCCGCGCCCGCGCCTACATCTCCATCACTCCTTCCTGATGGCTCCGCCTCCGCCCGTCCTTGCCGTCACGCGCGCACACGGCATACACTTTTGCTTCGTTCGGAGGAGCGCCGCAAATCCCTTTGCACGACAGCAGCGTTAATCTTGATCCCCATGGCGGCTTCCCGCCAACGCGTTGGTCCGCAATCCTCGCCGCGCGCAGTGCCGATGGGCCGGAGCGGGCCCGCGCCCTCGAAGTTTTGCTCGTCGCGTACTGGAAGCCGGTCTACAAATACATTCGCCTGCGCTGGAGCAAGTCTCCCGAGGACGCCCAGGACTTGACCCAGGATTTCTTCTCCCACCTGCTCGAGAAAGACTTGCTCGGCAGCTACGACCCCGCGCGTGCGCGACTTCGCACGTTTCTGCGCTCGTGTGTGGACCACCTCGTCGCCAACCAGAACCGCGCCAGCGATCGGCAGAAGCGCGGTGGCAGCGCTGTTCACCTGACCCTGGATTTCACCGCCGCGGACGGCGAGCTGCGCCATCTCGATTCCGGCGTGCCTCCCGAAATGGATTCCTTTTTTGAGCGCGAGTGGGCGCGAAGCGTATTCTCCGAGGCCGTCGAGCGACTCCGCGCCGCTCTCGCCTCGCGCGGCAAATCCGTATACTTTCAGGTTTTCGAGCGCTACGACCTGCTTGATGCCCTCCCGGACGCGCCCGATTCCCGCCCCAGCTATCTCGATCTCGCGCGCGAGTTCGGCATCAG
>JASHRU010000252.1 GCA_030037225.1 Candidatus Acidiferrales bacterium
CGCCGACCTGCTCCTTCTGGAATCAACAGGGCTGCGAGGCGAGTCACTCGAGCGCGTTCGCACCCTGCACCGGATGATCCTAAGAATGAACGAGATGGTGCAGCGATTCTCATCGTTGGCTAGCGAGCTAGAGCTGATTGAGAAGCCGTCTCAGAATGAGACGGAAGAGGAGATGACGGGATTGATGGCCGGAGCCAGTACTTCGGTCGATTTCCAGTAAGCAATTGATTATAAAGACTTTAATTGAGTCTCAAAATTGGACTCGGGCATGAGGGCTTGGCCCCCGGGTTGCTTTTGTCAGTCAGGAAGTTCCCCCGCGCGCCTGCGGGCTAAGGAGTGACTAGGAAGCGAGCGATATGGCGGACGAAAAGAGCGCCGGAGCGAATGGCAACGAGTTCCTTGTCGTGTCCCCCAACGAGGAGGTTCCCGTCGCTGCCGAGCCCACGAATGAACGGCAATACTGCGTGTTCCGTTCAGGACGCGAGCGGTTTTCACTCACGGTTCTGGACGTGGAAGAGGTGGTGGATTGGCCGCGGGTGACCCGGGTGCCGCTGGGGCCGCCGTTTCTGATGGGCGTGTTCAACCTGCGGGGCTCGATCGTGGCCGTGATTGACATCGCCTTCACGGAAGGGCGCCGGCCGGGCTTGCTGCCCAAGCATGTGGTGGTGACGAGAATTCGCCCTGAAAACGGCGACGAGGATTTGCAGTTGGGGATCGCTTCGGACGAGGTGATCGGGACCTACACGCTGGGGCCCGAAGCGCTGCTGGACGAGGCGCCGCCCGATGTTCCCCACTGCTGCGCAATGCTGCGCCACGATGACCGTCTGGCGTTGGCCATCGATCTTCGCCGATTGCTCGAGGTGTATCCGGTTCCAGTGATTTAGAAGAGAGTTCCGCCCAAGAGGGCAAGAGAAAGGAATTTGGAGGTAGCCATGAAAGGTCGTCTGTCGAATACGGTGTGGATGCTGACGTTCTGGGTCTTCGCCGCGCTGGTGACGGTGCTCGGGTTGAGCTACGGCGCGGGAGCGAGATCAAACGGAGCGGCGCCATTTGATTTCACGGCCCTGCCGAGCACGGCGGCGGCGGAACTGCTCGTCGCGCTGGTCCTCTGCGTGGGCACGGGAGTCTTGTGCCTGCACCTGCTGGGCTCGCGCGTGCTGAATCCGCTGCGGGAAATCGCCGAGTTCTCCGAGCGCGTTGCCGCGGGCGACGCAAAAGCGCGCGTGGAAGTGGACGCGGACAACGAGTTCGGCACGATTGCCGAAAACCTGAATCGCGGCGCGCTGCGCATGGGCGGGAGCGGAAAACCGGAGGGTCTGGAAGGCCTCCAGCGCAGCATTTCCGACCTGCTGCAAGTGATCAGCCAGGCAGGGCGCGGCGACCTGACGGTCCGTGCGAAGACCACGAGCGATTCCCTGGGCAACGTGGTCGAGTCCGTGAACTCCATGCTGGGGAACTACACTGCGGTCATCGAGCGCGCACGCAAATCCGCGATGGACGTGATGGCCAGCGTGAACAGCATCCTCGTGTCGGCGGAAGAAATGACCAGCGGCGCGTCGCAGCAGGACCACGAAATCACCAACACCTCTTCCGCCGTGGAAGAGCTGACGGTATCCATGAAGCAGGTGTCGAATAACGCGGAAGCGTCTGCCGAAGCGGCCCGCCGCGCGCTCGACGCCGCCGAGCAGGGCAACCGTGCGGTGCGCGATACGCTGGATGGGATGCAACGGATTCGGGCGTCGGTGCAGGCCAGCGCGAAGAAGATCAAGTCGCTGGGCGATCGGTCGCTGGAAATCAGCGAAATCATCAACGTAATCAACGACATCACTGAGCAAACCAACCTGCTGGCTCTGAACGCGGCCATCGAGGCGGCGCGCGCTGGCGAGGCGGGCCGCGGGTTCGCCGTAGTTGCCGACGAAGTGCGCAAGCTCGCAGAACACTCCCGCAGCGCCACGAAAGACATCGCCGCGCTCATCAAGGCCATTCAGGCGGAGACGAACGAAGCGGTGGTGGTGATGGAAGAGGGCACGCGCGAAGTGGAAGGCGGAGCGAGCCTGGCGGATCAGGCCGGAAAAGCCCTGGAAGCCATCTCTTCCGTGGTGCGCCAATCGGCGGAACTGGTGCAGGAAATCTCGCTGGCCTCCAAACAGCAGGTGCGCGGCACGGAAGGCGTCGCGCACGCCATGCAGATCATATCCAGCATCACGCGGCAGACCTCGCAGGGCTCGCGCCAGACAGTGAGCACGGTCGGCCACCTGGTGAAACTCTCCGAGCAACTCAACGAGGCGCTCTCCCAATTCCGCTGCCCGGCCCGAGCTGAGGCGCCTGTCGAGATGGGATCGCCCGAGCCGGTAGCGGCGCACCGCTAACCGGGAGGGTTCACACCCGCCGGGGCGCCGACCGCAGCGGCCGCCCCTACCAAACGAGAGCTAAGGCGTGAAGACGGAAATCGAACTCGACGAGCTCCGGGCGCTGGTGGAACGCCGCGCGGGCATCCACTTGGATGAAACCCGCGACCGATTCCTGGCAGCGCGTTTGCGCGAGCACATGCAGGAACGCGGAATCGCGAGCCCTGGCGAACTGTTGGGACGCGTCCGGCGGTCGAATTTCGAATACGAAGCGCTGCTCGAACGGCTGCTGACGCAGGAAACCTCGTTCTTCCGCTATCCCTCCGTGTTCGCCGCGTTGCGCAATACCGTACTCAAAGAGATGCACGCGCGGAAATTCTGGGAGAACCCGCGCACGCTGCGCGTGTGGAGCGCGGGATGCGCCACCGGGGAAGAAGCCTACTCTATCGCCATCACCATCGCTGATGCGCTCATGTTCGTCGAGGCGTGGGAGATCGAGATTCTGGCGACGGACATCAGCGCAGCGGCGCTGCGGCACGCAGAACGGGCCGTCTACTCGCGGCGCGAGCTCGAGACTGTTACGCCGGAGCAGCTCGAGGCGCACTTCACGCGCGTGCCCGGAGCCGACCAATGGCAGGTGCGGCCGCGCATTCGCAAGATGGTGCGCTTCGCGCCGATGAACCTGGCTGAGCCGGTGTACGCGGGGCGCATGGACCTGATTTTCTGCATGAACGTGATGATCTACTTCACGGAAGAGCGCCGCAACGCGCTTCTTCGCGCGTTTTGCGACACGCTGAATCCCGGCGGATACCTGGTCCTGGGACACGCCGAGTCGCTGGCGAAATGCGCGGTCAAGCTGGAAAGCTGCCGGCACGGCGATTCCCTGCTCTACCGCAAGCCGCGGGCGGTTGTGAAGGAAGCCACGCCCACCGTGGCGCTGGAGAAATCGCTGTGAGCGCTCAGGAACAGCTCACGCTCGACCAGTTCCTGGAGAGCGCCTCCGAGCGCCTGCAATTCCTGCGCGAATACTCGTCGCTGGTGCAGGAAGCGGCGCCGCGGCACGAAGAGGTCGAGAAACTCTACGAGGAATCACACTGGCTGGCAGGTACGGCGGCACAGCAGGGATTCCCGCTGTTCAGCGAAATCGCCGGGCGGATGGCGCACGTCTTCCAGTACGCGCTGCACGCCGAATTGCCGCCTGAATCTCATGGGCCGCTCGTGGAATTTCTGGCCGACGCCATTACCGTGCTCGAAGGCGACCTGATGCAGATTTACGCCGAGCGGACGGAAACGGCGGAGGACGTCGAAACCTTCAAGCGGCGGTATTCGTTTGCGTTCGCCCAGCCGGCGGTTCACGAAGCGCCGCGGCACGCGGCCGATTCAGGGCCGCACTACGCTGAGCCTGCCGAGGAAAACGGCATCGCGCCGGCCGGACAGGCGCTCGAAGCCTTGCCGGAAGATGAAGACGTGCCCGCCGAGGTGCTGGAATTTTTCGTCCCCGAAGCCGACGAGCATCTGGGGTCCGTGACGGAATGTCTGCTGGCCATTGAATCCGGCGTCACCGCAGAGAACGTGCACAAGCTGTTTCGCGCGATGCACACCATTAAGGGCTCGGCGGCGCAAGTGGGCCTGCGGCGCGTATCCGCCGTGGCGCATCGCATGGAGGATCTGGTCGGACGCATTCGCGACGGCAGCCTGCGCGCTACGCCGGAAGTGGTGGACCTGTGCCTCGAGTCTGTGGACGTGCTGAAGAAGAGCGTTCACCGGCAGTGGCCCGACGAAGAGACGGCAAAGGCAGGGATGCAGGCCATCGTGGAGCGGCTGGCGCCATATGCGCCGCGCGAAGCGGAAGCGACGCCGGCCGCGGAAGCCGCCGCGGTCGAATCAACCGCGCCCGCCGGTGAGTCTGCGGCACAGGCTTCAACCGAAGCGGCGTCTGCACCTGTGGCGGCAACCAAGCGGCGCCCGGCGGCGGCCGTTCCGACCGGAAAGTCGGTGCGCATCGCGCTCGACCGCCTGGACCGCATGATGAACGCGGTGGGTGAACTCGTCATTAACCGCACGCGTATGGTCGGGCACATGGCCGAGCTCGAGAAACTCGTGGAAGTTTTGACCTTCTCGAAGTCGAGGCTCGTAGGAAAGATCGACGACTTCCAGGAAAAGCACGAATTCCAGTTGCTGAAGCGCGGCGGCCAGTCCATGGGCTCGTTCGGCAACGGAAACGGCCACGGAAGCGCTGCGAATGGGAAGGGCGCAAACCGCAACGGCGGGTTAACCCCCGGACGAAGCAACGGTGCCAACGGCACGGAAGAGTTCAGTGACCTGGAATTGGACCGGTACGACGATTTCAACATTTTGTCTCGGTCGCTGACGGAAATTTCGGCCGATGTCAACGAAGTGCTCTCGCAGCTCGACGGCTTTTTGGGCCGTGTGGAAGGCGACATTGGCGAGTTCACGAAGCTCGCGCACAACCTGCAGGACGAGATCACGCAGGCTCGCATGGTGCCCATCGGCAACCTGAGCACGCGTCTGACGCGGACCGTGCGCGAAGCGGCGAAGGAAACCGGGCGGATGGTGGACTTCGAGCTGGAAGGCGAAGCCACCGAGTTGGACAACAACATCATCCAGCAGCTCGCGGATCCGCTGATTCACCTCGTGCGCAACGCCGTAGCCCACGGAATCGAGGATCCGGAGGCGCGGCGCGCCGCGGGCAAATCGGAGCGAGGCCGCGTGACGCTGCGCGCCTATCATCGCGGCAACCACATCTTCCTGGAAGTGCAGGACGACGGGCACGGGATCGATTACGAGCGCGTGCGCGAGCGCGCCGTCGAGGCAAGCCTGGTGTCGCCCGAAGTGGCGCACAAACTGGGCGAACGCGAACTGCGCGATATTCTGTTCCATCCGGGCTTTTCGACCGCCTCAAGCCAGACGGAACTGGCCGGCCGCGGCGTGGGGCTCGACGTGGTGAGGGCCAACGTAGCCGCGCTGAACGGCGAAATCGATGTGCGCTCGGAGCCGGGCGCGGGCTGCTTCTTTTCTCTCAAGGTCCCGCTGACACTCATCATTTCGCAGGCGCTGTTCGTGCGCTGCTCGACTTCCATTTTCGCGTTTCCGCTCTCTACGGTGGAAGAAATCCGCCGGATCAAACCGGAAGAAATCGAAGAAGTGGGCGGAAAGCTCTACACGCGCGTACGCGACCTGATCACGGAAATCGTGCGCCTCGATTCCCAGTTGGAGCTGCCTCCGCTGGAAGCGGCCAACGGCTACTACAAGCTGGTGCTGGTTCGCGTGGCCAACCGGCAAGTGGGCATCGTCGTCGAGGAAGTCCTGGGCAAGGACGAAATTGTGATCAAGAGCCTGGGCAGCTACCTCCGCCGCGTGAAGCTGTTCCCGGGCGCGACGATCGCGCCCGACGGCAGCCTGATCCTGCTGATCGATCTGAACCGGCTGGTGGACGCGGGAGCGCCGGAGCGGCGGGCGCTGGGTCCCGCCGCAGCGGGAATCGCCCGGGTGTTTGCGCCGGGAGCGGCGGCGGTGGCCGCGGGCTCGATTCCGGGCGAAGCGACAGACGCGATTCGCGACGAAAAAGTCGTGCTCGTTACCGACGACTCCATCAGCGTGCGCAAGTTCGTCGGCCGCATGCTGGAGAAGGCGGGCTACCGCGTGAAGCTGGCCTCGGACGGCCTGGAAGCGGCGGAAGTAGCGGCGCAGAGCGGCTGCCATCTGATCCTGACGGACATCGAAATGCCGCGCATGAACGGCTATGAATTGATGGCACACCTGCGGCAAGACCCCTCCACAAAACGGATTCCGGTTATGGTGCTCACCTCCCGCGCCGGAGCGAAACACAAGGAGCGCGCGATGAAGGAAGGCGCAGCCGCTTTCCTTACCAAACCGGTGCAGGAAGAGCAGCTTCTGTCTGCTGTAGCGGAATTGATCGGAGAGTCTTCGGCGGAAAGCCGCGCAGCGCGGCTGGCGCCAGTACGATAGACGGCGATGAGCGGGAACGGAACACAAATCCGGGTGCTCGTGGTTGACGATTCGGCCTTCATGCGCAAGGTCCTGGGCGGAATCATCGGCACCGATCCGCAGATGACGGTCGTGGGTGTGGCATCGGACGGCCGCGAGGCCGTGAGCCAGGCGGAATCGCTGCATCCGGACGTCATCACGATGGACATCAACATGCCCGTGATGGACGGGCTGCAGGCCACCGAACACATCATGACGCGCAACCCGCGGCCCATCGTGGTGGTGAGCTCGGAATCGCGAGAAGGGGCGCACGGAACACTGCGCGCGCTGGAATTGGGCGCTGTGGATTTTGTGGCCAAGCCCTCTGCCGCCGTCGATTTGGACATGGGCACGGTGCGCGACGAATTGCTGAGAAAAATCCGCATGGCCTCCAAAGTGCGCGTGGTGCGCACGGCTTCGCGGTCGAAGGTGACCATGGACCCCGCAGGAACGGGGAAGACGGTGATCCAGCCGGCACCGCAGCTTCCTTCCCTGCCAACGCTCGAAGCTACCGACAAGTTCCCGGTGGTGGTGGTGGCCGCATCCACGGGCGGCCCGGCGACCGTCATGCAAATCCTTCCGCGGCTGCCGAAGGAATTTCCAGCGGCCATCCTGCTGGTCCAGCACATGCCCGCCACGTTCACCGCGCAGTACGGCCAGCAGCTCGCCGAGCGCGCGAAGATGAAGGTGAAGGAAGCCACGCACCAGGAAACCATTCGGCCCGGGATGATCTACGTGTGCCCGGGCTCGCATCACATGCGCATTTCGCCGGCTGGGCGCATTCAGCTCGACGACGGGCCCCGCATCTCCGGATACCGTCCGTGCGCAGACCTGACGATGGAATCGACGGCGCTGTACGCCGGTCCGATGGCCGTAGGAGTCGTGCTGACCGGAATGGGCGGCGACGCCGCCCAGGGCGCGCGTGCGATCAAGAAGAGTGGCGGCTACGTGATCGCGCAGGACGAGGCAACTTCCACAATCTTCGGAATGCCCGCCGAGGCCATCAAAACCGGCGCCGTGGACAAAGTTCTCCCGGCGGACGAGATTTCCGACGGTATCGCGCACCGCGTGCTGGAAGTTCTGGCTGTGCCGCACAGGAGCCGGGGATGAACCGTGCGGGACAGTTGCAGGGCAAGCCCGCCGCGGCTCAAAGGCAGGAGCCGGTGATCGTGTTCGTCGCCGGAGGCGCGCAAATGGCTATCCCTGCGGGCGCCCTGCACGAAATTCGCAGCACAGACAGCCTGGCGGGCGAAGCGGCAATGCTGCAGCGGGCTGACTTTCCGTGGGTGCGGCACACCATCGAGCGCGGAGGCACAACGCATTACGTGGTGAGCGTGGGCAGCTACTTCGGGCTGCCGCGGACCCGTCCTTCGCTGGTGCTCGTGCTGCGTGGCGTGCGCTGCGCGCTGCTCGTGGACCGCATTGAGCGCATGGACGCGCTCTCGTCGATTTACGCGCTTCCCCGGGCTTTCCAGGGCGACGAGCGGCAATGGTATCTCGGGCTGGCGCTGTTTGAAGACGGCGCCGTGCCGATGCTGAACCCGCACGGCCTGCTGACCTCGGAACACCTGGAAAAGCTGGACGCGCGCGCTGTAGCCGGAGCGGTTCCCGCATGAGCGGCATGAGCGAATTGCCGGAGAGCAACTATGTGCTCCTGCGGCTCGGTCCCGCGCAGCAGGATCGCTTTGCGCTGCCCGCGGACGCGGTGGAAGAGCTGGCGAGCGCGAGCCGGCTGGATAAATTCCCTCACACGACACCGGGATTGGATGGCGTGATCGTCCGCCGGAAGCGAGTGCTCGCAGTTCGCGACGTCGCACGTGTACTGACGGGCCGGGCCCTGCTCGTGCACCGTTTCTACCTGATCGTGCGGCGGCGCTACGGGAGTGCCGTCGAGCTCGAAGCAATTCCCGTATCAGGCGATTGTGAGCTGATTGGCGGCGTGATCCCAATGCCGCGCAACGGCGACGCGCCCGAATACTTCGCGGGCAGCATTGATCTGGCTGGGGAGCAAATTCCGCTGCTGGACCTCGAAAAACTGGCGGCCGCAGCGCCGGCCACGCAGTTCGCCGGGAGCCGCGCATGACCACGGCGACAGCCACACCGGTGCGCGTGATGCTGATCGACAGCAACGTGCTCTTCTCCCGCCGGCTGACCGACGCCCTGCGCCGCGAGGGATTGGAAGTGGTGCATGCCAGCCAGAGCGCCTACGCGCTCACCATGCTCGAGTGGAACACGCCCGCGGCCATCCTGTGCGCGACGAATCTGCGCGAGATGGGAGCCTTCGAAATCGCGCCGCTGCTGCGTGCCGACCCGAAGACGGAGAAGATTCCGCTGATTGCCATCAGCTCGGGAGATTCCTCGGCGCTGATGGAAGCCTTCCGCGCGGGCTGCGACGAATGCGTGGATCGCCGCCGGCCGCCCGAGGAGATCGCGGCGCATGTGCGCAACTTGCTGCTGAGCCGGCAGGAAGGGTTCCAGCCCACTCAGATGCTGCCGGGATCGGACACCAGCCTCTCCGGAAGCCTCGAGCATCACGACCTGCCGGGCGTGCTGCAAATGCTCGGCCAGGCGCGGCAGACCGGCGCGCTGCACATCAACGCGGCGGGTGTGGACGGCATCATCTTTTTCGACGCCGGAGAAATCACCCACGCGGAGTGCGACGCGCTGTTCGGCGACGAAGCCGTGATTCACATCCTGAAGGTGTGCCAGGGTGCGCCCTCGGGCGTGTACAAATTCGCCTACGGGTCGGCGGCGTTGCATCGCACCGTGCTTCGTTCCGCCACCGACCTTTTGCTGGACGCCATGCGCGAATTTGACGAAGCCGAACGCGACAAACCCGGCCAGGAGACCGTATGAGCGATACACCTGTGGCCACGGCAGTTCAGGCCCCGACCATTTATTTCATCGACGACAGCGCGACGATGCGCGAGGTGATCAAGATCGCGTTCCGAAAGGAAAACATCCAGGTGGTCACCTGCCCCAGCGTCTCGGCAGCCATCGAACAGTTCGGCACCGTGAAGCCGGACGCGGTGATCAGCGATGTGATCATGCCCGACCGCGACGGCTACGAGCTCTGCACCTACATCAAGGGCCACCCCGAGCTGGGAAAGACACCGGTGATTCTGATGTCGGGAGTCGTGAACCGCACCGTGGCGGAGAAAGCCACTGTGGTGGGCGCAAACGAACTCCTGCGCAAACCCTTCCAGCCTCAGGAACTGGTGGCCCGCGTAAAGAAACTGCTGCCCGGTGCAGCAGGGCAATCGGATTCGCCCGCGGAGCCGGCAGCCACACCGGCTCCGGGCGCCGCCTCCGCGCCGACTGCGGGGGGAATGAACGGCCTGGAAAAATTGTTCAGCCCGCCGGCGCCCGCCCCATCCGGCCTCCCGGCTAAACTGCACGCACCGCCTGCGGCTCAGCCGCCAATTGCGGCACAGCCCGCGCCTGCGGCAGCCGCGCCGAACGTGCCTGTGGCGCCGGCGCCGAAAGCTCCGGCCGCACCTCTCGCCGCTCCCGTCTCCGTGCCTCCGGCCGCTCCAGCGAGTCCCGCAACTCGTGCGGCGTCTGCACCCCCAGCGACGCGCGGCGCGGCGCCCGCGGTGCCCGCGGACGTGCAACGGCTACGTTTCGAAATCCAGCGCCTCGAGCTGCTGGTGAAAAAACTGCAATCGGAGCTGGAGGCGGAACGGCAGTATTGCCAGGCGCTGGAGGCGCATCTTCGTACGCTTGAAGGCGCCGTGTAGAGCAGAGGAGAAGGACGACCATGCCGGCCACACTGATCACCGGTAAGGAGCGAGTCGGGCTGCGGCTGCGCATTGAAGCGCGGGGAACGGATGGGTGCGGTCAGCCGTTCGAGCATCGCGGCACCACCGTCGAAATTCATCGCGAGGGCGCTCTGGTGGAATTGCCCGCGGCCGCGGGATCTTTCGCTCCCGGCCAGGTATTCACGGTGCGGCGCCAGCATAGCGAGCAGGAATGGTTGGAAGCGCGGGCGCGCGTGCTGGGCCTGGTGGAAACGCAGGAAAACTCGCCGCTCTACAATGTGGAGCTGATGCCCGGCAGCGAGGATTTCTGGGCCATCGAGTTTCCCGTTAGCGCCGACCCCGTGCAGGCCGTAGCTTGCATGCTGCTGGAATGCTGCTTTTGCCGGCGGCGCGAGGTGATCTACACGACGGAACGCGACATGCTTTGCTTTAACACGCAGAAAGGTATTGCGCGCACGTGCGCCTCGTGCGAGACGCCTACCATCTGGATCCAGACGCTTGACGAGGACCCGGCACAGCCCTCGAATGGATCGCCGGGCTCCCATCTGATCGGACAACCGGCGCAAACCCATGACCGGCAGGCAGCGCCTCGTTTCCACACGCGGCTGACGGCGTGCGTGCGCGCCGTCGGAGGGGGCCTGGAACTGGCGGTCTGCGAAAACATGTCGCGCGGCGGGCTGTGCTTCCGCACGCGGCGGCGCTACTCGGAAAACGATATTCTCGAGGTTGCCGTGCCCTACACGAAGGGCGCTGCGAATATCTTTGTCCCCGCGCGCGTGATTTATGTCCAGGAAGTTCCCAGCGCCGGGCTACACCGCCACGGCGCCGCCTACCTGCGCACTACCACCGGGGATAGCGACGAGAATTGAGCTCTCCAGGGCAATCGCCGCACCAGTCTTCGCGGTGAGTCAAGTCCTTTCGGCCCGGCTCCGGTATGCTGCCTAAGCGGCATCTTCCCTCTCGAACGGCTTTGTTCGCGATGCAACTGTTGCTTTGGGAAGACCGCGATGATTCACGCCGTGCCCCGCCTCCCCTTGCCTTTCGCTCTCGCGCAGCGTAAAAAAATAGCGGTCTATGCCCGAGCTGCGATGAGGGAGAGGAGCGATGATTCGACCCATGCTACGAGGAGTTGCGCTGGCGTGCGCCGTGCTGCTCATCGCCGGAGCGTTGTGGTTGCCAGTGCGCGCGCAGGCGCCCGCGAGCGGCGGCGAAGGGGCGGTTTACACCTATGTAGCGCAATGGGGAGTTCCCCGGCCACAGTGGAGCAATATCGAAAAATTCTTCAAGGACGCTGAGCCCGCGCTCAACACGCTCATGACGGACGGCACCATTGTGGCCTGGGGCAATGCCCGGAATTGGACCCATGACGAGAGCGGATGGACCCATGCAAATTGGGTGACGGCCACCAGCTTCGAGAAAATCAAGCGCGCCCTCGACACAATTCACAGTGCCCTGCCGCAACCCACCGCGTTCTCCACTTCGAAACACATGGACTTGATGCTGCGCGCCACAATCCGCGGCACCAAGCCAGGAGCTTCCGGCACAGGAATGCTATGGGTGGCCAGCTACCAGGTGAAACCCGACCAGATGGAAGAATTCGGGAGGCTGTTTGAAAACGACATCAAGCCGCTGTTCGAGGAACAAATTGCCGCGGGTTCGATTCTGTCCTACTCGCTGAATTTCGAGGCCATTCACTCCGGGCCGACCAACAGCGTATCCATTGCCTACGTCCTGCCGAACGCCGCGGCCATCGACAAGTTCCAAGCCGCCCTCGAGGCCTACGGCGCCAAGCATCCCGACACGGGCCCGGCAATGCAGGCCACTATGGACTTCACCGCGCACCGCGATTACGTTTTCGAGCTGATTAATTTCGCCCAGAAGTAGAGTCCCCCGCGACGATCCGCCGAGCGCCGCTTTTTCGAAGGCTATTTAAGTTTCCAGAGACCAATCAGATTGCCTTCGGGATCGCCCATCCGGGCAAACGTCCCCGTAGGGATCTCGGCGGGCGGCACGGGAAATTTGCCGGCGAGCACGGCGGCGCGGTACAGATAGTTCTTCACCTCGTCTGCCTGCACGTAAACGGTCAAGAAGCTATGCGGCTCGTGACCCGGCGCGACAATGTGGCCTGGATGCCGTTCTGAGCGCCGGTTTCGATCATCACCGCGGGACCGGCCGCCTGCATTTGCCAGCCAAGCAATTGCGCATAGAACTGCTGCGTCCGCAACGTGTCGCGATAGCTGATCTCGAAGAGAACCACGGGCTGGCCCATTGCTTTCCTCAGTTTAGAGAGTGCAAAGCGTGGCACGCCCTTCGCTCGGGCAGAAAAGGCCGTGCGTCCTTGGCACTTTTGCGCGAGAATCCGCCCCCAGGAGGCTGCCCAAAATGACTGGTGGATTCATTTGGTGGCTTGTGGTCGGTCTGGTGGCCGGTTGGCTGACGGGAAAAATCATGAAGGGAGGTGGGTACGGCGCCATCGGCGACATCGTCATTGGCGTCGTCGGGGCGTTCGTCGGCGGATTCCTGCTCCACTTCATCGGGTTTACCGGCGGCGGGCTGATCGCGGAAATTCTCGTGGCCACGTTTGGGGCATGCGTGCTCGTGTGGCTTGTGAGGATGATCAAGAAATAGAAGACAAGAGCGGGAAGAAACGGAAGACAAGATCAGGAAGAAAAGACGGAGCGGAATTGCTCCGCGCCCTGCGGGTCAGAGGGGACGCCTCCCGCCGCGCGGCTGTCTCGCGGGCACCAGGCTGCCCCGAGCGAAGGGATACGAGCACGCGAGCAGGCGGATAAGCCAGAGCAGCGGGGGAAGTATCAGTGCGGGCGGCATGTTGATTCTCCCTTCGGCCCGGCGAGGTTCACGCACTCAGCGCCGGTTCGCGCTCGGCCTTGCGCCTGCGGTTGTAGCGCATGGCGATATTCAGATAGACGCACCCGGCCGGCGTATCGAAGGACATCACAACAGCCTCCGTGTCGTAGGAACTCTTCATTCCCTCCGGGTCGGTATGCACTTCGGGCGGCTGGACACGGAAATGGAAGCCGCGATCGTTCAGCAGAGTGACGGCGTTCCCGATAATCATGTTCGCCAGTTCGCACAGCGTCTCCGCGACAAGTGAGTCGTCCGCTGTCTCGGGAGGCTCGCTGCCTGCGAGCCGGCCGGCAATCGAGCACGCGGTGCGCGGTTCGAGATCGAAGATGATGCGGCCTTCGATGTCGCCCTGGAAGCCGATCAGCGCAGCTACGCCCTTCCGCCGATACGTCTCCTCCTCCATGCTCGGATTGCCCACCACCGTGGGGCCTTCGAGCAACTGGCCGAGGACGGAATCCGCGGCGCTCACGAACGGCTGTATGAGATCCATTCTCATGATGGCACTCCCTGCTTCTGTCCGCCGCCCGCGCCCGAGCCGACTAGGACACCATCGTCGTTGAGCACGTAACGGACGATTTCGTAAAGTACGTCGGGACGCACGGGCTTTTGCACGAAGTGGCGCGCGCCCTTCTGGAGGGCGGCCAGGATGTTCTCCTGGTAGCCCACCGACGAGACCATCACGATGCGCGCGTCGGGGTGCTGGCGCACGATGCGCTCCACTGCCTCGATGCCTTCCATCTGCGGCATGGTGATATCCATCAGCACGATGTCTGGCAGCGTGCGGTTGTACTCGGTGATGGCGGTGAAGCCATCGCCCGCTTCGCCGGCCATCACGCCGCCGAACGATTCCACCATGCGCGCGAGGTTGCGCCGCGCGAAGACCGAATCGTCCACGACGAGATATCGGACGGGGCGGTTCTCTTTACTCACGCTCAGTGCTGTAAACTGTTCCATGACGCTTCTCCTTCATCTTGCCCGCGCCCCGCGGCCGCCCGCGCGAGCGGGATGCCGCGAACCGCGGAATTCGAAATTCATCCGGCAGCCGGAACCTTTTCCGGCGCGCAGATCTCTTCCCAGACCTTTCCCATGGAATCGAGAGGCACAACTCGCTGCGCGTAACGGCGTTCCACCGCCATGCGCGGCATACTGTCCACGACACAACTTTCGCGGCTCTGGGCCAGCGTAACTCCGCCAGCATCGCGGATCTTGCCCAGTCCCTCGACGCCGTCTTCGCCCATGCCGGTCATGATCACGCCCACGGACGCGGCGCCAAACTCCTGCGCGACGGAAGAAAGCAGCACATCGGCCGAGGGCCGGTGGCCGTTCACACGCTCGGAGTCGCGGAGCACGATTAGATCGCCCACCACGGTCCGCCGCACCGTCATATGCCGGTTTCCGGGGCACACGAAGGCGCGGCCAGCGGCGAGGTACTCGCCCGAGTGCGCTTCCTGCACGCGGATGGCAGAGCATTCGTCCAGCCGCCGGGCGAACATCTCTGTAAATCCTTCCGGCATGTGCTGGACAATCAAAATGCATCCCGGAAACTCCCGTGGGAGTTGCGGAATCACGCGCTGGAGCGCTCCGGGCCCGCCGGTGGATACGCCTACGGCAATGATCTTGGCCGGCGCGGGGCGCACATCGCCCTCCGGCGCCTTCGCCAATGGAACTTCGGGCAGTTCGGCTGGCGGGAGGTTGGGCAATTGGCTGCTGGTGGCCGCCTTGATCTTTTCCGCGAGCTGACGCGCCGCTTCGCCCAACGCTTCGCGGGTGGCTTCTTCCGGTTTGGTGACGAAATCGAAAGCTCCGAGGCCCAGCGCTTTGAAGGTCAGGTTGGCGCCGCGCCGCGAGTGCGCGCTGAACACGATCACCGGCACGCGGCGCGCGCGCATAATGGCGCGCAGCGTCGCAATCCCGTCCATCAGCGGCATCTCGAGATCGAGCGTGAGAACGTCGGGCCGCAACTCTTCGATCTTGCGCAGCGCGATCGAGCCGTCCATCGCCGTGCCCACGACTTCGACCGATGGGTCGTTTTCGAGCAGGCGCGGAATCAGCTTCCGCATCAGCGCCGAGTCATCCACCACCAGCACTCGAATCCGGCCGCTCATGCGACTGCCTCCGCCATCACGGCGCGCGATAGCTTTGCGACCACGACGGGAAGATTGAGGATCAGCACCACGGTGCCGTCGCCTAGGATGGACGCGCCGTTGACGAACTCGGACTGCGTCATACGGCTGTCCAGCGCTTTGATCACCAGCTCTTCTTCCCCGCGCAGGTTGTCCACTCCCAGGCCGAATTTCCGGTCGCCCAGCGCGACCACGATCACAAACAGCCGGCGCGATGCGCGCGCGGGCGTGGCTGCGTTGTTCAGGCGGTCCAAGCGCACGAGCTTCAGCACCTGATTGCGCAGCTGGAATACCTCGTGACCGTCCACTTCATGAATCTCCGATTGCGTCACGCGCGTGATCTCCACCACCGAAGCCACTGGAATCGCATAGAGCTGGCCGCCAACATCCGCGAGAAGCGCTTTGATGCTGGCCAGTGTCAGCGGCAATTGCAGGAAGAACGTGGTGCCCTTGCCCACTGCGGTCTGAACGTTTACGGTCCCCTTGAGATTTTCGAG
>JASHRU010000253.1 GCA_030037225.1 Candidatus Acidiferrales bacterium
GGACGGCTGCTGGCGTGGGCATCGGCGGCGCTGCACACGACGGAAACGGGAGCGACGGAGCCGGGCGGGATGCCGGTGAGCGCGAAATCGCGGTTCGAAGAGGGGCTCAACCTGCCGCCGATCAAAATCGGGGAAAACTTCGAGCTGCGGAACGACTTTCTGGAGTTCTATTCGGTGTACGGGCTGCGGGCGCCGGCGATGTTCATTTCGGACCTGCGGGCGCGGTGCACGACGGCGGACCGCGTGCGAATTCGGCTTTTGGAACTTGCGGAGAAACGCGGTGCGGAGTTCGTGATCGGGCTGCTGCGAAAGATGTGCGACGTGGCGGAGTCGGGCGCGCGGCGGCGGATTGCGGCGTTGCCGGACGGGAAGTTCCGGGCGGTGGTTTTCAACGATGCGATGGGATGGATCCCGGGGCTGGTGCGGGCGGCGCACCTGACGCTCGTCAAAGAGGGCGGGAAGCTGACATTCGATTTTCACGGGACGTCGCCGGAGACGCCGTCGTCGTACAACGTGCACCCGCAGGCGGTGGTAGGACACATCGCGAATTTCATGTACGAGTACGTGTTCCACGATTTGCCGATCTGCAGCACGACGTTTGCGCCGATTGATTTTGTGTTCCCGGAAGGGTGCCTGCTGAATCCGGACAAAACGGCAGCGACGAGCTGCTGCGTGTACATCGGGATGCAGGCGCGGTGCGCGACGCACAACGCGTTCGCCAAGATGGCGTTTTCGAACGCGGGGATGTGGCGGCAGATCGCGGCGGCGCCGGGGAGCCAGCACACGTCGCAGATCTGCGCGGGGCTTTCCCAATGGAAGCTGGCGGTGGCGGACGTGCTGTCGTTCATGCTGAACACAATGGGGCAGGGCGGGCGGGCGGCGGAGGACGGGATGGACGCGTACGGGTTCGCGTGGTGCGCGTTCGGGCGGGCGCCGGATTCGGAGCAGGTGGAGAGCGAGCTGCCCGTGACGGTGACCCTCTCACAGCATTGGAAGGATTCCTGCGGGCACGGGCTGCACCGCGGGGGCGCGGGCGGAGTGCAGCAGTGGATGATCCACAAGATGCCGAACCTGGTTTCTATGTGCATGGGGAACGGGAGCAAAGTGCCGCTGGGACAGCCGCTGTTCGGCGGATACGCGTCGGCGGTGATTCCGGGAATCAGCGTGCGGAAGGCGAACCTGCTGGAGAAGATGGCGAAAACGGACTCGAGCGTGACGTTGGATCTGCGGGACATACTGGAAAAGCAGACGATTGACGGGCAGTGGGCTTACGAACTGGTGGCGCGGACACCAAAGGTGTTTGAAGAGGGCGATCTGCTGTTCGGATTCAGCGGAGGCGGGCCGGGCTACGGGGATCCGCTGGAGCGGGACCCGGCGGGGGTGATGGAGGACCTGCGGAAGAAAATCATTTCCGATTGGACGGCGCGAAACATCTATCACGTGGCGTACGACGAGGAACGGCGGAAGCTGGACGAGGAGAAAACTCGGGAGCAGCGGGACGCGGAACGGCGGGCGAGACTGGCGCGAGGAAAATCCTACGCGGAATTCGAGCGGACATGGAGCCAGCAAAGCCCGCCGAAGGAGATCCTGCAGTGGTACGGCTCGTGGCCGGATGCGAAGCCGCTGGGGCCGGTGTTCCGGCCGTGAGCGATGGGCGCAGTTCAGAATCCGCGGCAGGCTGTGGCGGAATTGCTGCGCGGGAAGGTGCCGGCGCGGCCTCTGTTTTTGCCGATTGTGTTTTCGCTGGGAGCGCGGATCGAAAATGTGCCCCTGCGAAAGTATCTCGGGAACCCGACGAAAATCACGAGCGCGCTGCGGCAGGTGCGGGGTCACCTGCCGGCCGATGGTGTGACGTGTTATTTCGATCCCTTGCTGGAAGCGGAGGCGATGGGCGGAAGGGTTGATTGGCAGACGGAGGAGGGCCCCGCGGAGGTGCGATGGCCCGCGGGACTTCGCTCGGCGGAAGAGGCGGCGAAAAGCGGGCGAGTACCGGTAGCAGTGGACGTAATCCAGCGGATGAAGGACGCGCTGCGCGACACGGCACTGGTGATGGCAGGACTGTCAGGTCCGCTGGCGCTGGCGCACCTGTTGCTGCAATCGAGTGAAGGCGGAGGCGGGAGGGACGGAGCGGAACAGGCGGAAACGGTGCGGGCATCGGGCGCGGCGGTGGGAGAAATCGCACGCGCGATGCTGGAAGCCGGCGCGGATGTGGTGCTGATTCAGGAACGGATTCCGGGAGGGCTGGCAGAAGAGTGCGTAGCGGAAGGCGTCGCGCAGCTCCGCACAGTGGCCAATATCATCCAATTTTACGAGGCGCTTCCGGTGCTGCTGCTCTCGGCCGGAGACGCGCGCGGGCCGCTGGCTGCGTTCGGCGGGGCTGCCTCCGCATGCGTCGTATGCTGGGACTGGAGTGAGAGGGGAAGGGCGCAAACGGCAGCGGAAACGGATCAGCCGATCTGCGGTGTTTCGCTTCCCGTGAATGCGTTCGATGGCGCGGAACGCGCGGAGCCGGATTCGGGACTGGTGGAGACGATTCGAGCGGTGCGGCCCGCGCTGGTGACGACCGCGGGAGATATTTCGCGAATCGCAAATCTGAAGCGACTGGCGCAATTGAGGGAGGCGCTGGAGAGATAGGCGCCAGGCGCGGGGCGGCGCTGTGAAGCGCGAAGGCTGAGGAGGCGAGCCATGGCGACAGCGGGAGGCGGGATGTTCATTGCCTATAAGGATGTGTGGCTGGTGGACGGGGTGCGGACGCCGTTTGTGGATTACAACGGTGCGGCGGGACTGGTGTCGCCGATCGATCTGGGAATCAAAGCGGCGCGGGCGGTGTTCGAACGGTCGAAAACGGCGCCGGGCGACGTGGGCGCGGTGATCGCGGGAAGCGTGGCGCAGGCGAGCTTTGACGCGTATCTGCTGCCGCGGCACATCGGTCTGTACTCCGGAGTTCCGGTGGACCGGCCGGCGCTGCTGGTGCAGCGGGTGTGCGGAACGGGATTCGAGGCCATAGCGCAGGCAGCAGACGCGATCACGCTTGGAAAAATCGAGCTGGGCCTGTGCGTCGGCGCGGAATCAATGAGCCGGAATCCGATTGCGGCGTACACGCACCGGGGCGGATTCCGGATGGGACAGGTGGAATTTAAGGATTTTCTGTGGGAAGCGCTGATGGATACATGTCCAGAAAAAACGATGGGGCAGACGGCGGAGACGCTGGCGAAGCAGTACGGGATTACGCGGGAAGAGGCCGACCGGTTTGCGGAAACGAGCTTCGCGCGCGCGCTAGCCGCGCAGAAAAGCTGCTTCCTGTCGGGAGAAATCACGCCGCTGGTAAACGAAACGTTTGAACTGGCGGGATACAAATCGCGCGGAATCCGGCTGGCGAAAGGGACGGAGAAGATTGAATCGGACACGCACATCCGGCCATCGCCGTACGAGACGCTGGCCAAGATTCCGCCGGCGTTCGGGGGCGTGCAGACGGGCGGGAACAGCTCGGGGATCGTGGACGGGGCGGCGGCGGCGCTGGTGGGTTCTGGAGCGTGGGTGAAGCAGCATGGCGGGAAGCCGCTGGCGCGAATTGCGGCGGTGGCGACAGTCGCGGTACCGCCAGAAATCATGGGAATCGCGCCGGCACCGGCAATCCGAAAGGTGCTGGAGGGCACTGGCCTGAAGCTGGAGGCGATCGACCGGGTTGAAATCAACGAAGCGTTTGCGGCGCAGGTGATGTCGGTGGAACGCGAGCTAAAACTGGACCGCGCGAAACTGAACGTGAACGGGGGGGCGATTGCGATCGGTCATCCGCTGGCGGCCACGGGGCTGCGGCTGAGCGTGACGCTGGCGCGGGAACTGCGGGCGTCGAAGAAGCGGTATGGGGTCGCTTCCGCGTGCATCGGCGGCGGACAGGGCATCGCGGTGCTGCTGGAAAACCAGGAGTGAAGGATGGGCGGGCTCGTCAACAAACGAATGATCATGATGGAGTGGGGCGATTGCGACCCGGCGGGGATCGTTTATTTCCCACGGTACCTGGAATACGGGGATTCGTGCACGCATGCGCTATTTGAGCGCGTGGGACTGCCGAAGCCGCGAATGCAGGAGAAGTATGGGATTGTGGGGATCCCGATTGTGGATGTGCATGTGCGCTTCCTGCTGCCCTCGTCGTACTCGGAGACGCTGAGCGTGGAATCGTCGATCACGGAATGGGGGCGAAGCAGCTTTACGGTGAACCACCGGTTTCTTCGCGGCAAGGAACTGGCGGTGGAGATCTCCGAGAAGCGGGTGTGGTCTGCGCGGGCCGCGGACGGCTCGGGCCGGCTGGAGTCGAAAGAAGTGCCATCGGAAGTAAAGGAGAAGTTTGGAGCGCCGGCTGAACCGCCAGCGATGAAGAAATAAGCGGCCGCGACCGGCCAGAGGGCGAATCGACAGGTGGAACGAATCAGGACGCAGGTCGGAATCGTCGGAGCAGGCCCGGCGGGACTGCTGCTCGGCCACCTGCTGCACCTCCAGGGCATCGAGTCCGTTCAAATCGAAAACAGGAGCCGGGAGTATTGCGAAAGCCGCATCCGCGCGGGCGTGCTGGAATACGGGACGGCAGAGCTGCTGACGCAGGCGGGCGTCGGCGAACGAATGAAGCGGGAAGGAATGGTGCACCAGGGCGTGTACCTGCGGTTCCGCCGGCGCTCCCACCACCTGCTATTTCCGGAGCTGACGGGAGGAAAGACGATCACGGTGTACGGGCAGCACGAAGTGGTGAAGGACCTGATCGCGGCGCGGCTGGCGGCGGGAGCGCAGATTCACTTCGAGGTCGAGGGAGTAAGCGTTACGGGACTTGAGAGCACGGCACCACGCATCCGGTTCCGGCACGGCGGCGAGGAGCACGAGATCGTATGCGACTTCATCGCCGGCTGCGACGGGTTCCACGGCGTGTGCCGACCTTCGATACCGGCGGGTAAGCTGCAGACGTACGAAGAAGTGTACCCGTTCGGCTGGCTAGGCATTTTGGCCACGGTGCCGCCCTCGTCGGACGAAATTGTGTACACGCGGCACGAACGCGGGTTTGCGCTGCTGAGCATGAGGTCGCCTGAGGTCTCACGTCTCTACATTCAGTGCGCGCCGGACGAGGACCTGGCGGGTTGGCCGGACGAGCGCATCTGGGCGGAGATGCAGAAGCGATTCGCGACAGATGACGGCTGGAAACTGCGCGAAGGGCCGATCACGCAGAAGGGCGTGACGGCAATGCGTGCCTTCCTGGTGGAACCAATGCAGCACGGGCGGCTCTACCTGATGGGCGACGCGGCACACATCGTGCCGCCGACGGGAGCGAAGGGGCTGAACCTGGCGGTGGCGGACGTGCGGGTGTTCGTGCGCGCGCTGGAAGCGTTCTACAAGCGCGGAAGCACGGAGCTGCTGGAGCGCTACTCGGACATCTGCCTGCGGCGGGTGTGGAAGGCGGAACGCTTCTCAAACTGGATGACGAGGATGCTGCATCTCGGAAACGGGAGCGAGTTTGTGGAGCAGCTGCACCTGGCGGAGCTAGACTATGTGACGAGCTCGCGAGCGGCGATGACGACTCTGGCGGAGAATTACGTGGGGCTGCCTTACGAGGAGTGTTAGCGGAGCGGAAGAAAAGCAGTTTCCTCACGCCGCAGGAAAGCGTTGGGTTCAGAATGACAGGGTTCGAGCGTTTATGGAGTGAATGAGGAGGGAGCGATGGCTAGTACAGCGGGAATAACGCCGAGTCTGGCGGCGGTGATCCAGGAATACGGACGGCAGGATTGCCACATCGGCGCGAGCGAGGAGGAATCGCCCTACGTGCCGTATGTGGAAAACGTGTACATCCGGCACCTGATGTTCGATGTGCGCAGCAACTCGTGGGCGAACATCCTGTGGGTGAAGAAGGGCGGGTCGCTGGGACGGCACCGGCACCGCGGACCGGTGTTCGCGTGCACGTTGGAAGGGAGCTGGCGATACCTGGAATACGACTGGGTGGCGCGGCCGGGGAGTTACGTACGGGAGATGCCAGGGGTGATCCACACGCTGGTGTCGGACGATCCGAACGGCATGAAGACATTTTTCTGGCTGAACGGGTCGCTCGAGTTCTACGACGATAAAGACAACCTGCTCGATACGCTCGACGTGTTCTGGAACATCAACCACTATCTGAACTACTGCCGCGAGCATAGATTGAAGGTGAATCCGAAGCTGTTTTTGTGAGGCGCGGAAGCAGCGAGCGGAGGGATGATGCGCGAAGTGGAGTTGCTGGCTTCGTATTGGACGATTGCCGGAGGCGCGCAGCCGCACACGGACCGAGACTGGAGCCCGTTTGATTTCAAAGACCGGGTAGCGGGGGCGGCGCGGGCGGGATTCAAGGGAATCGGGATTTGGCACACAGACCTGGCGCACACGCTGGAGACGCGCAGCCTGCCGGAAATGAAGAGAATCCTGGACGACCACGGAATCCGGCACGTGGAGCTGGAATTTTTGACGGACTGGTTTCTGGACGGCGAACGGAAGAAGAAATCGGACGCGACGCGAAGGATGCTGATGGAGGCAGCGGAGGCACTGGGAGCGCGGCACATCAAAGTAGGCGATTTCTTCAAGGAACAGTGCCCGATGGCGCGGCTGATCGAGGGATTCGCCGGGCTGTGCCGGGAGGCCAACGAGCATGGGACGCGAATCCTGTTTGAGCTGATGCCGTTTGCGAACGTCGATACGCTGGAGGGCGCGATCGAATTGGTGCGGGGCGCAGGGGCGAAGAACGGCGGTATAATTCTGGACACGTGGCACGTGGTGAAACTGGGGATAGCGTATGAGACGGTGGCGCGGATGCCAGGCGAATGCCTGCTCGGAGTGGAACTAAACGACGGCACATTCCAGGCGCCGTGGAGCCTACACGAAGACACGATCAACCACCGCAGGCTGTGCGGCGAGGGCGAATTCGACGTAAGAGGGTTCATTGCCGCGGTGGAGCGGGCCGGATACCGAGGCCCCTACGGCATCGAGGTGCTGAACGCGGAGATGCGCGCGTGGCCGCTCGAACGGCTGGCGACGCGGGCGTACGACACGACGATGGCACAGTTCGACGGGCCACGCGAATAGAGGATCGGCACGGAGAGGAACGGAGAAAACCAAATATATGTCAGGCAGCTATCGGGCGGACCAAGTGGGGAGTCTTCTGCGGCCGGCTGAGGTACTGGAAGCGCGCAAAGCGGGAATGGGCACGGAGCGGCTGAGGGAGGCCGAGGACCGGAACATCAATCGCGTGCTGGCGAAGCAGAAAGAGCTGGGCTTCGAGATCTTTACGGACGGCGAGCTGCGGCGCAGAAATTTTATGAGCGATTTCACGGAGGCGGTGGAAGGGTTCGACTACGGCGACGCCGTGGCGCGTTCGTGGAATGAGGAGAAAGGTGCGAAAGCAGGGACGGGAGTAAGCGACATCACCGGGGTGGTGACGACGAAGTTGCGCCAGGTGCGGCCGCTGACCGGGCACGAATTGCCGTATATGAAGGCGCACAGCCCGGGCGCGATCAAAATGACGCTGCCCAGCGCGACGCAATTCCCCGCGATTAGCTACAAACGAGGAATCAGCGAGCCGGCGTACGGGAGCCCCTCGGCGATGCTGGCAGACGTGGTGGAAATCATGAAGAAAGAGATGGCGATGCTGGCCGCGGGGGGCGTGAGCTACATCCAGATCGACGCGCCGCGGTACAGCTACTACATGGACCCGAAGTGGCGGGAGTGGATGCGCAGAGAGATGCAGCAGGACCCGGATGCCGCGCTGGACGAAGCGATCCGGGCGGACAATGCCTGCTTTGAAGCCGCGCGGCGGCCGGGCGTGACGCTGGCGATCCACCTGTGCCGGGGAAATAACCGCAGCCACTGGTACGCCGAGGGCGGATACGACAACATCGCGGAAAAGCTCTTCAGCACGATGAACGTGGACCGCTTTCTGCTCGAGTATGACGACGCGCGCTCGGGAACGTTTGGGCCGCTGCGGTTTGTGCCGAAGGGGAAGACGGTGGTGCTGGGGCTGATCAGTTCGAAAGTGGGGAAGCTGGAGAGCGCGGACGTTCTGGCGCGGAGAGTTGAGGAAGCGTCGCGCATTGTGGCGCTGGAAAACCTGGCGCTAAGTCCTCAATGCGGATTCGCTTCGACCATGGAAGGAAATTTGCTGACCGAGGACGAGCAGTGGGCCAAGCTGCGGCTGACGGTGGAGACGGCGAAGCGAGTGTGGGGCTAAGGCTGCGGGGCAAGAAGATGAGCAGGAGTTTTCGAAGCGCGATGGCGGCAGAAACGCTCGTCATGCTTGTGGGCGCGCCGGCAGGGACGGGACAGCAGAAGCCCACGCGGAAGAGCAGTCGGCACCCGAATACCACTATTGCCGTGCGGCGAGCACTTTGAAGTCGAGCATCAATACCATGCTCAAATTTGCGCCAAAGCAAGGGCTCATTTAGTGCGGAACTTCCAGGCACCATTCGGGTTCGAATAAGCTCTCACGTATTCGAATGGGGAAAGCGCGTGCGAAATCAGAGTTGGCTGAAATCCGGGTTACTCGTTCTCACCGCAGTTTGCCTAATCGCTGGGGTCACCCGGGCCCAGACCCAGTACTTCCCCAATGGATTTTTCTCTTCAAATGACCGGTTGGACAGTTTCCTCGTCGGTTGGTACAGCGAGCAGTTGAGTGCCCTTCAGGAGCCGTCTCTCTGGGAACAGTCGAAGACGCTGCCGTATCAGTCCTATCGTTTTCTGTGGCTACGATCATTCCGTGATCCAGTGGCGATCCGAGTCGATGTCAAGGAGGACGGCACCTCGCAGCTCACGTCAAAGGTTTGCGGCGCCAAGGGGAGCTACTTTCCCGGCGTGTTGGTAAGGAATATTACGACTATGCTTACCAAGGAACAAACGGCAGGGTTTCTGAAGAGCATTGAAGAACAGGGATTCTGGACGCTTGAAGCGACTGAAAAGAGCACGACTCAGGTGCATGACGGCTCGACCTGGATCATCGAAGGTGTCAAAGGCAAGGAGTACCACGTTGTGCAGCGACTGACGCCCGCAAGCGGGCCGGTCCGTAGCATCGGATTGTTGATGATCAACGACCTCGCAAAACTCGGCAAGGACGCACGGCCTCTCTATTGAGACTTGCAGTAGCTTGAGAGCTGCCCGCGGCAGGGCGCGTTCTTTGAACTACCGACTGTCCTCAGAGGCCGATATCGAAGAAGACGGTTTCGCCCGCGCCCTGAAGAATCACATTCCATTCGAGCTGGCCGGGCTGTCCGCCGGCTTTTTTCGCGATGAGCGTGCCGCGGCGTGCGGGGTCCACACGGCCTAAAGCGAAATCGGAAGCATTTGCAGCTTCATCGGGAAAATAAATGCGGGTGACCAACCTGCGCTGGAGACCGCGCGCGAAGACGGAAACGGATATGTGCGGGGCCTGCGGCTTTCCATCGGGGCCGGGGACGGGCCCCGGCTTGATGGTCGTGAAACGGAACTTGCCGGCGTCGTCGGAGGGCTGGCGGCCATAGCCCTTGAACCCGGGCTCGATTGGTTTTTCCTGCGAGTCCTCGGGATGCGCGTACTTGCCGTGGGAATTTGCCTGCCAGAGCTCGATGAGCGCATCGGGAACGGGCTTTCCATCGCCATCGAGCACGCGGCCTTCAATCACGATGCGCTCGCCGGCCACGCCGGGGCCGGCAATCTCCGCGTGGGCGAGCCGGGTGAGGCCGATGGAGAAAAACGGGCCGACAGTGTGAGAGGTGGTGGCTTGCAGGCTCATTTCAAATCTCCATGGGCGTGGCGTCGCGCCCGGCGAGCACGATATCGAACTTGTAGCCGAGGGCGTGCGAGGGGACGGTGGTTTCCCAGTCGAATACGGAGATCAGGCGGTTGCGGGCCTTCTCGTCGGCGGTGCAATTGAAGATGGGGTCGTAGGGGAGCAGCGCGTCGCCGGGAAAATACATCTGGGTGACGAGGCGCGTGACGAAAGCGGGGCCGAAAACGGAGAAGTGAATGTGCGCGGGACGCCAGGCGTTGTAGTGATTGCCCCAGGGATACTCGCCGGGGCGGATGGTGACGAAGCGATAGCGGCCCTGGTCGTCTGTGAGCGCATGGCCTTCGCCGATGAAGTTGGGATCGAGCGGAGCGTTGTGCTGATCGTTGCGATGGAGATAGCGGCCGGCGGAGTTGGCCTGCCAGATCTCGACCAGGGCACCGCGAAGCGGCCGGCCATTCTCGTCGAGCACGCGGCCGCTGACGATGATGCGCTTGCCGAGCGGATCGCCATGGCCCTGTTTGGTCAGGTCGGTGGCCTTCAGGTCTGCCGGCTCCGGCCCGAACACGGGGCCAGTGATTTCCGAAAGGGTGTGCGGGAGGTAGACGAGGGGCTGTGCGGGGGCGCGTTTGAGAGAGGAGCGATAGGTGGGGTGCAGATGGTTGGGCTGAGTGCCCGGATAGGGACGGCGATAGCCTGTAAGCGGTGCCATGGAAGTGTTCTCCTTGGGAAAGAGCGCGAACGGAAGCGCCCGAGGGACTGTACGCAGCGGGGGCGGAAAAAGTCAAGGGCGGTAATCGAATTAACGTGCGTATATTGGCCACGATGTATATCCTGCCGCGGGACAGGCGGCCCACGTGCACCCCATGACGACACCGCGCGAACGAACATTTTACGGCTGGAAGCTCGTG
>JASHRU010000026.1 GCA_030037225.1 Candidatus Acidiferrales bacterium
GAGAGCGAGCGCGGCAATCGCCAGCAAAAGCCTCGGAACGGCTCGCAGAGGCCGCGTCACGGCCGCACTTCCGCGAAAGCGCGGTCGAGCGCCCGGATGGCCTCGTCCACGTCCGTTGTCGAGATGTTCAGCATCGGAGCAAGCCGGATGACATTGCCGAACAGCCCGCCTTTCCCAATCAGCAGGCCGTGCTCCCGTGCGCGCTCCATTACGGCGACGGTTTGCTGCGGCGCCGGTTCTTTGGTCGAGCGGTCCTTCACGAGTTCGAGCGCCTGCATCAGCCCCATGCCGCGCACGTCGCCGATGAGCGCGTGCTTTTCCTTCAGTTCTTCCAGGCGCGCGCGGAAGTAGCCGCCCACAACGTGGGCGTTTTCGAGCAGATTCTCCTCTTCAATCACTTCGATCGTGGCGCGCGCGGCGACGGAGGTCACTGGATTGCCTCCAAAGGTGGAGATGGTCAGCCCCTGGAACGAGTTCGCGAGTTCGGGCGTGGTTACCGTGGCGCCGACCGGCGCGCCATTGGCCATTCCCTTGGCGCAGGTGAGGATGTCCGGCGTCACCTCCCACTGCTCGATGCCGAACCAGCGCCTGCCCGTGCGCCCAAACCCGGTTTGCACCTCGTCGGAAATGAACAATGCGCCGTACTTTTTCACGATCTTGAAGACTATCTTGAAGTACTCCTTCGGCGGCGTGATAAACCCGCCCACGCCCTGAATGGGCTCGGCAATGAACGCGGCGGGGGCGCCGCTGGTGGCCGTCTGGATCAGGTTTTCCACGTCGTTGGCGCAGGCCACTTCGCAATTCGGATACGTGAGGCCGAGCGGGCAGCGGTAGCAGTAGGGGTTGATGGCGTGCGCGATGCCGATGCTGACGATGCCGGCCTTGCGCCAGGGTGCTTGCGCGGTGACGGCCTTGGCGAGCTGTGAGCTGCCGGAATAGGCGTGGCGTAGCGCCACCACGTCGTAGCTGCCCGTGGCCATGCGCGCCAGCAGGATGGCGGCTTCATTCGCTTCCGTACCCGAACTGGTGAAAAAGCTCTTTTGCAGCGCACCGGGAGTAATCTGCGCAAGTTTCTCTGCGAGCGCAACAATGGCTTCGGTGGGGTAGAGTGTGGAGCAATGGGAGAGCCGGCCCACTTGCTCCTGGACGCGCGCCGCGACCTTCGGATTTGCGTGGCCCACGGATATCGTCAGGATGCCGCCGAAAAAGTCCAGGTAGCGCCGGCCTTCCAGGTCCCACAGGTACTGCATCGAGCCGCGCTCGGCCACCAGCGGCTTTGTGTAGTAATTGGTGACGCAGGGCCAAATGAATTCGCGGTGCTTGCGCACGACATCTTCGGTGCGGGTGGCGGCAATTTCTGGAGGCGAGGCCATCGGCGATCCCTTTCTGCGGAAAGGCGCGCCGCTCACGGACGCGCGGCAGCCTGCGGATATTTGAGTCTAGCGCCCCGTCGCGTGAGCAGCAAGGCGTTGCCCGCGGCGCACGAAGCGTGCAGAATTCCACGGCCCCTCGCGGGCTCTCCATGTACTCTGATGCGAAGGTCGTGTTGCGATGAAGCTGTTACGCCGGATCGGCCGCGCCCTGCGTCGTGTCTTCCCGCGCACAGGGCTGTACGCGCAAGCCCTCGCCTTCAACCTGTTCCTCACCGTGTTTCCGCTGTTGCTCCTCGCCGTATCCCTGCTGGCGGGCTCGCGCGGGGCCAGCACGGCGCTCGAGGAGTTGCTGCGCGACCGGTGGATGCTTCCCGCCAGCAGCCGCGACGTGATCTTCCCCTACCTCCATGCCCATAACGTGAATCCCGGCCGCTGGCTGATTGTCGGACTGATCGGAACGATCCTTGCCGGCACCCAGTGCATGGGCGTGCTGCTGGAGAGCTTCCGGATGATGGAGGGGGCGTCGCGCCGGCCGTTCTGGAGAACTTCGCTGCAGGCCCTCGGATTGCTCTGTCTGGCGCTGGTGCCGGCCCTCGCAGAAATTGTGTTCACCGTATTCGGCCGCGTTGTCCGCGCCTGGCTGACGAAGAATCTTGGCCTTCCGGGATTCGTGGCTGTGTTCTGGGTGGTGTTTGCAGCCGTGACGGCGTGGCTCTTTGCCGTGCTGATCCTGGCTCTCCTGTATCGTGCCGGACAGCCCTGCATCCGGCGCTTTCGCGAAGGACTGCCGGGCGCAGTATTGGCCACCGCGCTGTGGGTGCTGGCCAATGTGCTGTTCGGGGCCTACATGAGCCGCACACCGTACGGGCCAGTGTATGGCGGGCTGGCGGCCATCATTGGCCTTCTGGTCTGGCTGCAACTGAGCACGTTGGTGGTGTTCGTGGGCGCGGCGTTCAACGCTGAGTCGCTCGGAATTCCGCCGCCGAAATGAAGCCGGCGCACAATCCCGAATCTGCCCCGCGCACGGGTGTTTCTGTCGTGGTGGAGTGTTACGCCGGGCATTGCGCCGACGAACGCCCGCTGCGCTTCACCCTCGGCGAGCGTAAGTACGAGGTCGCTGAGGTGGACGATCAGTGGTATTCGCCCGAGGCCAAATACTTCCGAGTCCGCGCCGACGACGGCAACCTGTACGTGTTGCGTCACGATGAACGCCAGGACGTGTGGACGCTCGAGGGCTTTCGCGCCGCGCGCTAGTGCGGCGAAGCGGCCGACGGCGGGTGCGATTTCACCGACTCCGCCACCAGATTGCGGATCACAAACAGGCAGTTCGCGGGGCGTTCCGAAAGCCTGCGCATGAAGTAGGGGCACCACTCCGTGCCGAATGGCACGTAAATGCGCAGCCCGTGGCCCTCGCCGCGGATCTGCGCCTGTAAGTCCCGCCGGATTCCGTAAATCATCTGGAACTCGTACTTCTCCGCGGGAATATTGCGCTCGCGAATGATCTGGCGCGCGTGGTCCAGCATGGCCGCGTCGTGCGTTGCGATAGCAGGGAAAAAGCGCCCGTCGAGCAGCGTGCCGATCAGCTTGAGGTAGTTCTCGTCCACTTGCGACTTTTTCTGCACGGCCACAGACGCGGGCTCGCGGTAGGCGCCTTTCACCAGGCGCAGCTTCGGCTTCAGCCTGGCCAGGCGTTCCACGTCGTCCGCGGTGCGGTGCAGGTAGGCCTGCACGGCCAGCCCGGTCACGGGAAACTCGCGCTGTACGGCTTCGAAGATGCGCAGCGTTTTTTCCGTGTACGCCGCGCCTTCCATATCCATTTCCACTCCTCGGCCCAATCCCGCTCCCGTCGCGGCTATTTCCCGCGCCAGCGCCTGGCAGAGCCCCTCGTCGAAATCCAGGCCGAGCTGTGTGAGTTTGATGGAAATGTTTCCGTCGAGCTTTTCGCGGTCGAGCGCGCGCAGCATCGAGGCGTAGCTTTCCGCCACGGTTCGCGCATCGATCGCCGTGGCCACGTTTTCACCCAAGTGGTTGAGGCTGATGGAGCGCGACTCGCGGTTCAGCTCTTTCGAGGCTGCAAGCGCGTCTTCCAGCGTCTCACCGGCTACAAAGCGGCGCGCAAAGCCGTAGCGCATGCCGCGCTCGGCGAGCGCGTCGGTAAGCGTCTTCTTGCTCGACAGCCAAAAAACGAAGTTTCGCAGCATCGCCTGGACCGCTCCTCGAGAGCATTTGGACCGCCCCTACCATAGCAAAAATCGCCGGTTCTCCCCACGTCACACGCGCGACTTTTTCGCTCGCTCCGGGTTCTAACGGGAGGTAGCCTATGCTCGTTCACTTCGATCGCCCTTCCGCCGCGTCCCATCAGGACGCCAGGAGATTCCTCGGATGGCGTTGAAATCCTCTCTGCTTGGTCGTGGCTATTGTCCGCGCCGCTCGCCGGAATGCGCCGGAATCGCGGGCTTCTTCGCTGGATTGGCGCTGGCAGCCGCGGCCGTGTGCGCCCCGCTCTTCGTGGCGCAGGGCGCGCCGCTCGCCACCCAGCATCAGACGAACAGGAAGGCCGAAACCTCCAGGGCCTTCCGCGGCAAGCTGCCCATCACCGAGTTGAACGAAGACGAAGCCACCTTGCACGCTCTCAACCGCCTGGCATTCGGCCCGCGGCCAGGAGACGTCGAACGCGTCAAGCAGATGGGTTTGGAGAAATGGATCGATCTGCAGTTGCATCCCGAACGCATTGACGACAGCGCCCTCGAAGCGCGCCTCCAGCAGTATCCTGCCATCGGCATGAGCACCGAGCAGCTCCTGGCGCGCTACCCCCGGCCCAACCAGCAGCAACAGCAACAGCGCCAGGCCCGCCAGCGGGGCGACGCGCCCGAAATGGCCAACCGGCCCCAGGAAATCGTGCTGGAACTCTCTGAAGCCAAGTTTACACGTGCCATCTACAGCGAGCGTCAGCTCCAGGAAGTGATGGCCGACTTCTGGTTCAATCACTTCAACGTGTTTGCCGGCAAGGGCCCGGAGCGCTGGTTCCTGCCCTCTTACGAGCGCGACGTGATCCGCCCGCACACGCTCGGCAAATTCCGCGAGCTGCTGTACGCCACGGCGAAGAGCCCGGCCATGCTCTTTTACCTCGACAACTGGCTGAGCGTAGATCCCAAGGCCTTTGCCGAGCACCAGGCGGAAGTGCAGGCGCGGCGCCAGCGCTTTGTGGTCCTGTTCGGCGGTGATCCGAACATGGTGGCGATGCGCCAGAATCCCAACGCGCCCGGCCAGGGCCAGCAGAACGCGCAGCAGCGCCGCGGC
>JASHRU010000254.1 GCA_030037225.1 Candidatus Acidiferrales bacterium
TACCGGAAATTGGCTCCGGTTCTTGTGCTACTTGGCCAGCGGCACCGACGGTAACCGCAATTCTCAATTCCAAGGTGCGAAGCGCGACGCGTGCCACTGGATAGGATTGAAATACTCGCCTTGCTCTCATCGGCCGAGCCGTCCGGCCTTGACCGGCCCAGCAGCGTGCTATAGGCTCGAACCGTTGTGCGCCGCACGTTCTCAGCTCTGCTGGCCCTGATCTTTGGCGCGGGGCCTCTCCTCGTCGAAGTGCCCGCACTCCGTTCCGAGGATGACCTTCCCGCCTGTTGTAAAGGAAACGGCCAGCATATGTGTTCGGTCCGGCGTTTCCGGACCCGGACGGGCAGTAACGGTGACCAGCCGGTGCTGCGGAACCATTGCCCGTATGCCGAGAAGCTGACGACAACGTTTGCGAGAATTCAGTCTATTGCTGCACCGCCGAATGCTCCGGTGGGCATCCACGCGATGTGGGCCAATCCCTATGCAGCCCGGCAGGTGACACTCAAATTCGCGGCGCCGTTCTTCGGCCCCTCCAAGCGCGGCCCTCCTCCCCAGTGCCTCTGATTTGACCTGAGGTTTTTCGAGAAGGCTTCCCTGCGGCGGAACTCGCGCGCTCTTGGCACTTTGTGGCCGCGGGAGTCTCCAAGCTGCACCTTCTAACAATCGGTTGAGCACAGGTCGTGAATGGAGCACTGAAATGCAAAGGGAAGCATTCCCGCGGACTCTTTCGATTCTCGCGTGTCTGGCGCTGGCCGCCTGCGGGACGGCAGGCCGGTACTACAAGTTGACCGGAACGGTTGTGAGCAAAGACCCCGCCAATCTCACCCTGGTGGTGGACCACGATGACATCCCTGGATTCATGGCGGCGATGACCATGCCGTATCCCGTGGAGAAAGGGACAGACTTCTCCGCCATCGAACCGGGCGACAAAATCGAGGCGCGCGTGGTGGTGGAATCAAACCAGAAATACTGGCTGGATCACATCACCGTCACCGATTCAACGCAACGCGGATTGATGGTGAGCCCGGGAAAGAAACTCGCGGAGGGACAGACGGTTTCAAACCTGGCCCTGCTGAATCAGGACGGGAAAACGGTGCATCTGTCCGACTTTCACGGAAAGACCGTACTGCTGACCTTTATTTACACCCGATGTCCGATGCCTACCATGTGCCCGCTGCTCAGCAGCCGGTTTGCCTCGATCAACCGGGAGTTGGAGAAGAACCCTCAGGAGTACGCGCGTACCGAGCTGATCAGCATCAGCCTGGACCCGAAGTACGACACACCGCCCGTTCTCCGCAAGTACGGACTTGCGTATCTGAATGACGATGCGAAAGGCTTCGCCCACTGGCAGTTTACGGCCCCTTCACCGGAAAACCTGAAGAAACTGGCGGGCGCATTTGGCCTCGTCTACATCGAGCAGGACAACCAGATTGCGCACAGCCTGTGCACCGTCCTGCTTGGCCCGAAGGGCGAGGTGGCCAAGGAATGGCTGACGAACGATTGGAACACTCCGGAAGCGGTCGCGGCCATCCGGGAGACAGAACATGCGGGCGCATAGGCGCCGGCATATCGCCGCCCCCGGGCTCGGGCTGCTTGCTCTGCTGCTTTGCGGTTGTTCCAAGAACGACGCGGCCACCGGCGCCCCCGCGATTGGGCTGGAGCCTCCGGGAACCGCGCTCTACCAGGAGAATTGCAGTGCCTGTCACGACGCGGAAAACCTGGAACTCGCAAAGAAGCCGCCGAAGCTGACCGGGCTGTTTCAGAAGCCGACGCTTCCCAGCGGCGCCCCGGCAACCGACGACCAGGTGAAGAAAACGATTCTCGATGGCCGTGGCATCATGCCTCCGTTCCGGCAGACGCTGGACGACGAGCAGGTAAACGAACTGCTGAAGTATCTGCACACACGATGAGCGGAGGGATGGGGTGATGGGTCCGTCAGTCATGAAAAAGGGCTTGCTTCTCATAGCCTTGGTTGTAGGGGGCGGTTGTGCGCTCTTCCTGTACGCCGCGGCGACAAGGGGGCTGAGCGCGCGCGAGGCGCCCAGCGCCGCCGAAGCTTATGCCACACGCACGTTCCGGCGGTGGGCGGTCCCTGCCAACGCGAGACTGTTGCGCAACCCCGTTCCGCCCAACCCCGAAACGCTCAGACATGGCATGGAACATTGGGCTGATCACTGCGCAACATGCCACGCAAACGACGGCAGCGGAAAAACGACCATCGGAACGAATCTTTACCCCAAGGCCCCGGACATGCGGGAAAAAGAAACGCAGTCCCTCACCGATGGCGAGCTGTATTACATCATCCGCAATGGCGTGCGCATGACCGGCATGCCCGCATGGGGAAACCCGGAGGATGGCGAAAACGACCACGAGACGTGGACGCTGGTTCTTTTCATCCGGCACCTGCCGCAGCTCGGTGAAGAAGAGAAGCATCTCATGTCCACACTGAATCCAAAGACCCCGTCGGAAATTGAAGAAGAGCGGCAAGAGGAGGAGTTCTTGTCCGGCAAAGACCTGTCGAAACACAAATCAACCAATGGGAGGAAACAATGAAGCGCTCACTCTCTGCGTTGGCTGCGGTTCTATTTATAGCCGCGGCTGTCTGGGCCCATGGCGACTTGATTCACGTAATGGGTACGGTTGCCAAGATCGAAGGGACGACGGCCATAGTGAAACTGTCCGACGGTTCGACCAAGTCCGTGGTGCTCGACCCGGAAACCAAGTCCGAGAAGAAAGGCGGCACGGCAAAGGCCGCAGACCTGACGGTGGGAGTCCGCGTGGTGATTCACGCGAAATCAGTAAATGGCGTGTTGCATGCCGTCGAGGTCAGGATCGGGGAGGCGCCAAAGTCTGCCCACGCGCTGCCTGAGCCTCCGCTGGCAACGCTCCCTGCCTCGTTTGGCCCCGCTGCCGGCATGGCCGCGAGCGGGCAAGCGTCATGACCGCGCGAAATAAAGGGGCCGGCCGCTCAGCTTTCCATTCTGGCTTGGGCGGTTAATCTTCTGCTTGGCTAAATTCAGTGGGCCTCCCTGGAAAATGAGGAGGAGATGGCGATGCGAAAGACACGGATGAGCGGTTTGTTGCTTCTACTCATCCAGTTTCTGGCTGGAGCATCAGCGTTGTCTGTGGCTGCTGCACAGGAACCTGATGGCAAGATACTGAAATCTAAGGCCTGGCCGCCCCTGCCTAATTTCGAGTCCCTGGACGATTTCGGTCGCGGCTATTTTCCACGGCTGGTCTACGAAGGGGCTCGCACGCAAAACGAATTCGACGTACTCGAAATCACCTACGCCAGCGACGGGCTCCCCGTGCGTGGATTGTTAATCAAGCCGAAAGCACCGGGCACTCGAAAATGGCCAGCGATCATATTCAATCGCGGAGGCAACGGAGAACTCGGGCGTATCACGGACGATGGTGTGACGCCGTGCGGCCGGATCAACGCGTCGTGCTTGCAATTCGTCGATCTTTACCTGCTGGCCAAAGCCGGATTTGTCGTCATCGCCTCCGACTATCGCTACCAGGGCGCTACCGTAAAGCGCGACGAGTGGGGCGGGATAGAAGTCAACGATGTTCTAAATCTTGTGCCAGCACTCAAGTCGCTCGACTTCGTGGACCCAGAGCGGCTGTACATGCTTGGCGAGTCGCGAGGCGGCACCATGGCCTATCTTGCGATCAAACGAGGAATTCCGGTCAAGGCCGCGGCCGTTATCGCGGGAGTCTCGGACTTGAAAGCATGGGTGGACGCGACGCCCGCCATGGGCATGGTCAACGGCAATCAGTATATCGACGGCTTTGCGAAGATCTGGCCCGACTATGAGCACCGCGCCGAGGAATACTACCGGGCGCGGTCAGCCGTGTATTGGGCCGGTCAGATCAACGTGCCTGTTCTCATCCTCCACAGCCGGACCGACAGACTTGTCCCGGTGACCCAGGCTCTTCGAATGGCAGAAGCACTTCAGGAAAAGGGCAAGGTGTACGCCCTTCACATTTACGAACAGGAAGGCCATTCCTTGCCGCAAAATCGCGACGACCGCGATCGCATGATCATCGATTGGTTCAACCGAGCTCGCCAAGGCGGCCAATAGTCAACGGCTCTTTCCGCGGCCCCCGCAGCCAAGGAGCAACCTTGCGCAAAACTAACCGAAGCCGTCTTGCAGTAGCCGGACTGTAGCTTGCCGGCGCCGCCTGCGCTTGCAGATACCCGGGGAATCGTTCCGAAACTTATCGGTTTGAGCCGGCGCCGCGGCCGGCTGGGCTTCGCTATCGAGAGACGCGGAAAATGCAGGCGGAAAATGGCGCGAGGGAGACCGAGCGCAAAGAACCGCTCGCGGGCTGGGCAGTGTCGCTGGTAAGCAGCGTTTGCACTTTCGCAGCGCCGAGGCCTTGCGGCGCGAGATCGAACGTGATGGTTTGCGGCGCGGCGGAAAAGTTGAGGACCACGAGGATGGTTTCCTCCTTGTAGCGCCGGAGGTAGGAGAGCACGCTGGCATCGTCGGGATTCAGGGCGAGATAGTCGCCGTAGAGCAGCGCCTTTTCGGTGTGGCGGAGGGCGAGCAGGCGCTTGTAGAAGTTCAGGATCGAGTTGGGGTCGCCCGATTCGGATTCGACGTTGCGGGTTTGCGCGCTCGGCGGAACGGGCAGCCAGGACGCCACCGTGCTGAATCCCGCATTGGGGCCCGGGGTCCACTGCATGGGAGTGCGCTCGCCGTCGCGGCCTTTCAAGGCGGGCCATCCGAGCCTGCCGATGGGATCTTTCACGTCGTCTTTCGATTTCGGATCGTTATTCTCCATGCCGATTTCTTCGCCGTAATACAGAATCGGGCTGCCGCGCAGCGTCAGGTACATGGCGGCCATGAGCTTGGCGATCTGCTCGTTGTGCTGGCCGTCGCCGTAGCGATTGTAGGAGCGCACGATGTCGTGATTCGAGATCACGTAAACGGGCCAGCCGCCGGCGGCGTCCACGGCGCCGATCTGCCGGCGGAATTCGGGCGCGGATAGCGTCTTGACGCTGGTGAACATCAGGTCCATGGGCATCTGCAGCTCGCTGCTGTGCTGGCCGTAATACTCCTTTAGCTCGTCGATGTTTCTCGTCCAGGTTTCGCCGATAAGGACGGCGCCGTATTCGTCGGCCACTTTGCGGAGATTGCGGAGAACATCGTGCACCTCGGGGAGTTTGCTGGTGTATTTCATCTCCATCCTCGGCTGGCCGAAAGCGTTCGTGCCCGGCAGGACGGGATTGTCGCGAAGGGCGGGATCTTCGAAGAGCGTGTCCACCGCGTCGAGGCGGAAGCCGGCGACGCCGCGTTTGAACCAGAAGCGCGTCTGGTCGAACATGGCTTTTTCGACCGCGGGATTGCGCCAGTTGAGGTCGGGCTGCTGCGGATAGAAGGCGTGGTAATAGAACTGTCCGGTTTTCGGGTCCAACTGCCAGGCGGAGCCGCCGAAAATGGCCTGCCAATTGTTGGGCGGCTGCGCGGGCGGGCTGGGATCCGCGGAGGGCTTGCCGTCGCGCCACACGTACCAATCGCGATGCGCGGAGGCGCGCGAAGACTCGGAATCGAGGAACCAGGGGTGCTTGTCGGAGGTGTGGTTGATCACGAAATCGAGGATCACGCGGATGTGGCGCTTCCGGGCCTCCGCCACAAGGCGGTCGAAATCGGCGAGCGTGCCGTACATGGGGTCGATGTTTTCGTAGTCGGCTACGTCGTAGCCGAAATCCACCTGCGGCGAAGGAAAGCAGGGCGTGATCCAGATGGCGTCCACGCCGAGCGCGTGCAGGTAATCGAGTTTCGAGGTGATGCCGTTGAGGTCGCCGACGCCGTCGTTGTTGCTGTCGGCGAAGCTGCGCGGGTAAACCTCGTAAAATACGGCGTCCTGCCACCAGGGGCGGGCGGCGGCTTCCGCGCCGGCGCGAGCGCTCGGGCTCTCGGGCTTCTGTTGCGCGAAGACGCGGAGCGAAAAAATGGAAACAGCGGCGGCCAGGATGGCCGCGGCTGCGCGAAATCTGGCGCTGGGTCGAGAAGGCGGCACCGGCATTACGCCTGGCGAACAACTGCGGCGTTCAGCATGCTTTTTTTGGTTTCGATCAGGTGCTCGCAGGACCAAACCTCGAGCACCCGGAGGACGGGCTGCAGTTTGCGGCCAAAAGGCGTGAGTGAATATTCCACGCGGACGGGCATTTCGCGAAACATCTCGCGCTTCACCAGCCCGTCGCGCTCGAGCTCCCGCAACCGTTCGGTCAGGACCTTCTGAGAAATGCCGGGCATCTTTTGCCGCAGGGTCTTGAACCGAAGCGGCTGCTTACTTGCCAGAAGCCACCAGAGGATCACGGCTTTCCAGCGGCCCCCAATCATTTCGACCAGCTCTTCGATGGGACAAGAGACCAGCGCTGGCTCCCCGCTGCCGTCGCCCGGTTGGTAACCAAGTATCCGTTTGGTTCCTGGCATCGGAAGTGGAGTATAACATCCTCCTGCGTATCCCTGCCGGGTGTACGGGAATCTGACGGTGAGGGACAGAAGACTTTATTGCGATCTAACCGAGGGGGCTAGGCACAAGGAGGAGGGAAAGTATGTATAAGTATTTGGGGATTGTTGCAGCGATAGTTGTTCTTGCTCTGGCAGTTCCCGGCAAGCCTGTTGCTTCGTCCGGGTCGTGGCTGGTGGACTCGCATCATTCGGCCGCACAGCTTTCCACCGACGGAACCACGAACTTCGGCAAAACGAAGATGGATTTCACCGTCGGATTCGCCCGCATGAACGGAACCGTGCAAATCGACTCCAACGACCTGTCGAAATCGGCCTTCGATTTCCGGTTCTATCCCTCGACTGCGATGGAACCCGCCATCGGCGAGGACGGTAAGACCAAGATCGAGTGGTTCTCAAACCTCGCGAACAACACACTGGTGTGCTTCCACTCCAAGGGAGCGCAACAGGCTGCCGACGGGAAGCTGCGAACCACCGGCGACCTGATTGTGACGCGCGTGGACCGGAATGTGGAAGCGAGCGCGAGCGAAGCCTATGCCGGACCCGTCTATGGCCCGCCAATCCTTCACCGCGTCACCCATCAGGCCACGTTCTCTTTCGACCCGCCGGCAGCCGCCGGAGGACACGACGGAGCAGCGCAGATTTCGGGATCCACGAGCTTGTTCCGCGAGGATTTTCCGCCGCTGCTCAAGACTGTACTGAGCACCGCGTGGCCGGCGGTGATTTTTGATAGGAACTGCAAGAGCCAAGGGGCGGTGAGCGAAGCCTATGCCGGCACAGAATGCACAGGGACGTTCCTGAGCGGACCGGTTCTGCCTCCCGCGCCCCAGAACAATGGCGCGGAGGATTATCCGGGTCCGCAGAATTTCAATTCCGTCACCGGGAACAAACTGACCGTAGTAGTTCGCATGCGGCTGATTCCCGCAGGCTCCAGCACGAAGGCGTCGGGCGGTAATTAGCCGGTCTTTGTTCGTGACCACTCTCAGGGGCGCCGGCGCCGCATGGGCGGAACTTTGCGACCATCCGGCCGCTATGCGGCGCCGGCATGCCCCGGCGGAACAGTTCAGCCGCTTCTCGAAGGTGGTATTCTTCCGCGGTGTGGCCGATGGGCTTCGCGAGCACGAGCGTGCGGGCGCACGCGACAGCTTGAGATACCGTTGCTTCAGGCCGTCTCCGGGATCGTGAAAACGGCCTTCCCGGATCCGCCGCGATCCACGAAGGAATACAGCTCGCGGGCTTCTGCCAGGGCACCCCGCTTGGCAATGGCCGAGGGCTTCAGACGGCCGGATTCGAATTGTGGTGCTATCGAGGCGAGTAGTTTGGCGCAATCGGTGACGCTCAGCGCGCGCGAGTCCACTCCGTGGAGCGTCAGTCGGCGGTGATAAAAATCGAGCAGATCGAAGCTTACGCGGCGCGCGCCTACCGAAGTGATCGCCACGTGACGCCCCAGGTGCCCTAACGACGACAGCACCGGTTCGAACAGCTCGCCGCCCACGCAATCGTAGGCCACATCCACGCCGGCGCCTTTCGTGATGTCGCGAACCGCGTCTTTGAGTTGGACCTTGCTGACATCCACAAAGCCCAGCAGTTTCGACTTTTCGACGGCGCCGGGCGGAAGCGGCTGGCGATCCACCGCAATCAGCTTCGCATCCAGCGTTTCTCCCAGTTGCAACACTGCCGAGCCGACGCCGCCGGCCGCGCCCGTCACCAGCAGCGTCTCGCCGGGCCGGAGATTCGCGCAACGGATCAGACCCTGATAGGCAGTCGCGAAGTTTACTCCCACACACGCGGCCTGCTCGAAGCTGAGATTCGCTGGTTTGGGCGTAACCGCTTCCCCCGGAATCACGATGTATTCCGCATGGCTGCCGTCGCGCGTGAATCCAACGTCCCCGCCGGTGCCCCAGACTTCCTTTCCCACGAGATGGGCGGGGCCATCGACCACGATACCCGCGAAGTCGCGTCCAGGAATGCGCGGAAGCACCGTGCCCTCCATTTTTCCCTGCACGT
>JASHRU010000255.1 GCA_030037225.1 Candidatus Acidiferrales bacterium
AGACCGGAATTCGCGCTGAAATAGAGCATCTCGGAAACGTCGCCGTGGCCTCCTGCGCGCACCAGGTAGGCGTCTTCGCCGCCGATTGATTCTTTTCCAACCACGAAACGACGGGGGTAGCGCTTCTTCACGTCGGTATCCACGAAAAATTGCGAGTCGCGGGCGATGCGCGCCTCGTCCAGGCCGTGGGACGGAAATGTTCTGCTGCCGGTAGAGTTCCAGGCCGTGGTGCCGTCGAAACCATCGCGCGTGACCTCGCCCTTGGACGAGGTCGAGGTGAGCAGGCCGATGTTCGGGGCCTTCTCGACAATCTCCAGTGTGTATGTGCGGCCGGATTCGGAGACGAGCGCACCGTTGATGCTGCGGGTGGTGAGTTTGGCGAGCGCGGCGGCGCCGCCGATGGCTTCAACATAGCGGTCGAGAATCTGGTCGGCACTGGGCTGATCCTTGGCCTCGGCCGGCTTTTCTTCGGCATGCTTGGCGCCGAGAGGGGGAATGGGCGGGAAGGCGACGGGTTCGGCATGGCCGGCGTGGCAGGTGGCGCAGGTGACTTCCTGGCGGCCGCTGAAATTCTGGTCGTTGATGGCTTGCATCATCTTCATCATCTCGCGCGCGGTTTGCTTTTCCTTTTTGTCGTCTTTTTCCATGGGCCAGGGGCCGGAATCAGAGGTGACGTGGCAGTGATCGCAGCCGACGCCGAGCGAGGCGGCGATGAAAAACATGGTGGGCATGAGTTTCGAGGCGGGAATGTCTTTGAGAATCTGCACGTTTTTGAAGGCCTGGCCTGCGGTTTGTTGGGCCGCGGGCGCGGCGGCGGCCTGGCGGGGAGATGGTTCCGGACGGAGCGTTCCATGCGCAGTGAGGGTGAGGAGCGCAAGCGGAATCACAATGCCTGCAAGAGACACAGAGAAGAGCCGGAAACGAGTGAGCATGACGATTCCCTTCCTCGGCCTGAGGACACGGCGCGGGCGGCTGCGTGACTGCGCGAACCAGTTTATGCGAAAGCGCGAACGGGGAGAAGCGGGGTAAGCAGCCCGGCACGGCGGGCAGGGCCGGCAGCGGGCAGGACGCGCCGTCGTGAAGATGGAAGAGGACAGGCCAAAAGCCTGTCGCACCGAGCGTGCTATGCTCGTGGCGATGGCGACGACGGACGAAAAATGGATGCGCGAGGCGCTCGCGGAAGCACAGGAGGCGGCGAGACGAGGCGAGGTGCCGGTCGGGGCGGTGGTGGTGCGCGGCGAGGAATGCCTGGCGCGCGGCGGCAACCGCACGATTGAAGTGTGCGATCCGACGGCGCACGCGGAGATTGTGGCGCTGCGAACGGCGGCGCGCGCCGCGGGAAATCACCGGCTGGAGGGAGTGACGCTGTACGTGACCGTGGAACCGTGCGCGATGTGCGCGGGAGCCATTGTGCAGGCGCGCGTGGACCGTGTGGTGTACGGCGCGGATGATCCGAAGGGCGGGGCGTTCCGGTCGTGCTTCGCGGTGCTGGCAAGCCCGATGGTGAACTATCGGGTTGAAGTGACGCCGGGAGTGCTGGCGGAGGAATGCGCAGCGACGCTGCAGGCGTTTTTTGCGGCGCGGCGATAGCCTGCATATTGCTGCGTCTGCGGGCGTTTGTTAGGCTGAATGTAAAGCATATCGACGCGGAGAGGTGTCTGAGTGGTTGAAAGAGCCCGCCTCGAAAGCGGGTAGCCTGGCAAAACCGGGCTCGTGGGTTCGAATCCCACCCTCTCCGCCATAGACCATATCTTGCGAGACCCTGCCGCGTTCTGAGCCCTTATCTGCGAGCGAAGTCCCGATCTCCGGCCGCACATCACCATCCGACGTGATACACCTCACTGTCGCGGGACATTCAGAAGCGCGAATATCCCGGACGGCGCGGCTTGGGCGTGCGCGCGCGCCTAGCGGGCTGCATTCGTGCGGTGGTAGACTGCGCCGCAAGACGCTCCGGCACGCGCCGCCGGGCCAGGGTTCAACGGCCCCGAGAAGGAGCAATCCATGAATACATTTCCAGTGCTGCTGGTTGCGCTGGGTCTATTTGCTATTGGATACCGCTATTACAGCGCGTTCCTCGCAGCGAAAGCATTGGCGCTCGACGACCGGCGGGTGACGCCGGCGCATGCTTATGAAGACGGACACAACTACGTGCCCTCGCCCAAATGGGTGTTGTTCGGGCACCACTTTGCGGCGATCGCGGGCGCCGGCCCGCTAGTGGGGCCGACGCTGGCGGCACAGTTTGGTTTTGCACCTGGCTTTGCCTGGATCGTGGTGGGCGCGGTGCTGGCGGGATGCGTGCACGACATGGTGGTGTTGGCCGCCTCGATAAGGCACAAAGGGCGGTCGCTGGCGGATGTGGCGCGGACGGAGGTGAGCCCGTTTGCAGGGCTGGTGGCCATGTTCGCGGTGCTGCTGATCCTGCTCGTAACGCTGGCCGGGCTGGGCATTGTGGTGGTGAACGCGCTGGCCAACAGCCCATGGGGCGTTTTCACGATTGGGACGACGATTCCGATCGCAATCTGCATGGGGCTGTACATGTTCAAGAGCGAGCCGGGGAAAATCAAAGTGGGACTTCCCAGCACGCTGGGTGTGGCGCTGCTGATCGGAGCGGTGGTTGCGGGGCACTGGGTGGCGCAGAGTTCCTGGGCGCCGGCGCTCACGTTTAACGCGCACCAAATCTGCTTTCTGATGGGGGCCTACGGCTTTATCGCTTCAGCGCTGCCGGTATGGCTGCTGCTGGAGCCACGGGACTACCTGTCCACGTACGTGAAGCTAGGGACCATCGTTGCGCTCGTGATTGGAGTGTTCCTTGTGCATCCGGACATCCGGTTTCCGCTGGTGACGCCGTTTGTGCATGGCGGCGGGCCGATCATCAAGGGACCGTTGTTTCCGTTCCTGTTCGTAACTATTGCGTGCGGGGCGATATCGGGATTCCACGGGCTGGTTTCGTCAGGGACTACGCCGAAGATGCTGGACAAGGAAACGGATGCGCGCTTCATCGGCTATGGCGCGATGATGTGCGAAGGACTGGTGGCGGTGCTCTCTCTGATCGCCGCGTGCTCGCTCTTCCAAGGCGACTATTTTGCAATCAACGCTCCCGCGGCCGTATTCAGCAAGCTGGGGCTGACGACCGTAAACCTGGACATGTTCTCGAAAGAGGTGGGGGAGCAACTGGCGGGACGAACGGGCGGGGCGGTGTCGCTGGCCGTGGGAATGGCGCAAATCTTTCGAGGGATTCCGGGGATGGCCACGCTAATGGGCTACTGGTATCACTACGCGATCATGTTCGAGGCGCTGTTCATCCTGACGACGATTGATACGGGCACGCGCGTAGCCCGCTACGTCCTGCAGGAACTGGCAGGGAAGGTTTACAAACCGCTGGCGAATCAGGCCTGGTTGCCGGGGAATCTGGCGACCTCGTTTCTGGTGGTGCTGGCCTGGGGCTACCTGATTTACACGGGCAATATCTCGACGATCTGGCCGCTATTCGGCACGGGGAACCAGTTGCTGGCCACGCTGGCGCTGGCCGTGGGCACGGCGTTCCTGGTGAACATGGGCAAGGCGAAATACGCCTGGACTACGGGCGTGCCGATGCTCTTCGTGGGAGTGACCACGATCTGCGCCGGCGTGCTTTCCATCAAGAATATTTTCTGGCCGCTAACCCAGCAGCCGGGCACACGGTTCCAGGGCTTTCTGGACTCCACGTTAATGACGATCTTCGTCGTGGGGGTCATCCTGGTGCTGTTTGATGCAGGACGGCGCTGCTGGCAGACGCTCCACGGCAAACCGATCCCACAGGAAGCCTTCGGACCGCCGGCGATTGCGGCGGGATTGCCCGTTTCCGGCGGCTGCTGCTGACGAAGCAGTGGCACTTCGCAGGCCCGGCTCGGCGTAAACGAGTGGATAGCGGCGAATCGAAGAGGCCACCGCTCTGCAGGCGGCGGGAAACCGGCTGAAGGAGCAGGGCCCGCGGAGAAGGCAATCGCGGCGGCGAACGGAACGTGCTTGCGAACTGGCGATGTCGCTCCTAGTCTAGCGAGGGCATGAGCTTCGACCCGCAAGTAGTGACACTGGGATTTTTCTGGTACATCGCCTTCCTGTTCTCCACGGTGTGCCACGAGGGCGCGCACGCGCTCGCAGGAAAACTGGGGGGCGACCCCACCGCGTTCGAGGCCGGGCAGGTGTCGCTGAATCCGATACCGCACATCCAGCGCGAGCCGTTCGGGCTCGTACTGGTTCCCTGGATCACGTACTTTCTGAGCGGATGGATGATGGGCTGGGCGAGCGCTCCTTACAATCCGAACTGGCAGAGGAGTCATCCGCGGCGCGCGGCGTGGATGGCGCTGGCCGGTCCGGGAGCGAACTGCATGCTGATGCTGCTTGCGGGATTGGCGATCCGCTGGGGACTAGCGAGAGGTTTTTTCCAGATCGCGGAGAGGCCGGCTTTCGCCTCGCTAGTGGAAGCCACGGATCCCCAACGGCTGGGATTTCTGGCGACGTTGCTGAGCATTTTCTTCATGCTGAACCTGATTCTGATGACCTTTAACCTGCTGCCTGTTCCTCCGCTCGATGGAAGCACGGGGATTGCCCTTCTGCTACCGGAACGAACCGCAGTGCGGCTGCTGGATTTCTACCGCAGTTCGCAAATGGCGTTGATGGGCTTGGTGCTGGCTTGGGTCGCCTATAACCGATTGTTTGGCTGGCTGGTGCCGAAAGCCGTGGGATTGTTGTTTTCGAACTACTGAGGGGCGTGCCTCGCGCACGGCGCGGGGGCCAGCGGCGTTCCACAGGGAAACACGGTGTTCCGGCCTGCTACATCATTCCAGCGTTCCACACCGAAACAGCGCCCGAAAACCATTGAGAATGCAGAGCTTCAGAAAGCCGGTGGATCGGCACGCGCCGTGCAGTGCTTGACTTCGGAGAAGAACATGGAAGACCAAGTGACGATGTACCGCGTGGAAGTTTCGGGCTGGGACCTGAACGAACAGTTTTTTGTGGAGCGGACCGCGCTGCAATGGGGCGACGGCGACCGCCGGACGGTCTTGGTGCGACAACGCGTTCGCCAGGGCTCGCTCGTGTTCGTCCGGCTGCTGGAGGTCCCGGCGCCCTCGCGGTGTTTTCCCGTGGCGTACCGCGCGCGACAGGTGGTGGAGAGAGAAAACGGCGCGCTTTACGAGTTGACGCTCAGCCAAGTGTGGCCCGCAGCGGATTCCGAGAGTTCCGGCACGACCCCGCTGCTCGACGCGGCACGCGGCCGCGCAGTCGGCCTCAATTAGAGACAGTTCCTTCCGGCTGCCGAAGTACGAATAGGAACGCCGAGGACGGAACGGGCCGCCGCAGTTTGCCCGGCCTGCGACCCGATGGACCCGCAGAAAATTGAAGCTTCTGATTCCTTCGCCGATATAGACGGCAAGAGGGCAAGAACGATGGCAGGCGTGGAAGTCGCCTCCGGCGTGTCGTCGCAACCGGCGCGTATCTCGGATAACCGTGGGAAGCGTGCGGGCCTGGCCGTATGCGTATTGGACGACGACCGTGACTTGGTCGCGTCCGCCGTGGAACTGCTGGGGCGCATGGGATTTCCGGCCACGGGAACGACAGAGCCGGGAGAGGCGCTAACCGCAGTGCGCAAGCGTCACTGCCACGCAGTTCTGACGGACGTTCGCATGCCGGCAATGGACGGGCTGGAGTTCCTGGACCAGGCGCTGAAGCTCGACCCTTCGCACGACGTGCTGCTGATGACGGGGTTTTACTCGATCGACGCCGCGATCGAGGCAATCCGCCGGGGGGCGCGTGACTACCTGACCAAGCCGCTGGAGGCGGCACGGCTGGCGCGCACGCTGGATGAGATTGCGGAACACCGCGCGCGGAGACAACGTCTGCAGGCGCTGGAAGAAGGCCTGCTCGCCGAACTGAGCCAGCACGGAATTGTGGGACAAAGCCCGCCGCTGGTGGAGATGATCGAGCTCATACGCAAGGTGGCGCCACACTACAAGAACGTGCTGGTGAGCGGGCCCACCGGAGCCGGCAAAGAACTGGTGGCGCGGGCGCTGCACCAGATGAGCACGGTGGCCGGGGAACGCTTCGCCGTATGCAATTGCTCGACGCTGGTGGAGACGCTGCTGGAGAGCCAACTCTTTGGGCACGTCCGCGGCGCGTTCACTGGCGCGAATGAAACGCGCGCGGGGCTGTTTGAATTCGCCGACGGGGGCACGGTTTTTCTGGACGAGGTCGGAGAAATGTCGCCGAGCCTGCAGGCGAAGGTGCTGCGGGTGATTGAGAACCGCGAAATCCAGCGGGTGGGCTCGCCGGAAGTGCGCCGTGTGGACGTGCGGCTGGTAGCGGCGACAAACCGCGACCTGCGCGCGGAGGTGATGGCGGGACGGTTCCGCGAAGATTTGTATTACCGCCTGAGCATGATGGAAATCCGCGTTCCGGGTTTGGCGGAACGCGCCGGCGACGTTCCGTTGCTGGCACATCATTTTCTGAAGAAGTTCAACGAGTCGTATGGACGCAGACTGGAAGGATTTACGCAGCGCACGATGTCGCGGCTGGTTCGGCACGCATGGCCCGGAAACGTGCGCGAGCTGGAGAATGCCATTTCGAGCGCCTGCATTACTGCGGCGGCCGAGGTGATCGACCTGGAGGATCTGCCCGAATCCTTGCGCCGGCCGGAGAACGGAGCGCCGGGAGAAACCGGATGGCGCCCCTTGACGCTCGAGGAAGTGCGCCGGGAGCACATCGAACGCGTGCTGCAGACCTGCCAGGGGAACCGGCTGCGGGCCGCGCAGATGCTAGGCATCGGCCGAACGAGCCTCTACCGTTTTCTAAAGCGGCGCGCGGCCAAGTGACGCGCGGGAGAGAGGGATGAGCACACGAAGCACGGAAAGTCACGCCGAGGCAACGCGGTGGGACGAGCTAACGGAGGAAGCGCAGCGTGACCGCAGGCGCGAGCCGCGGCTGAAGCTTCCATACTCCATCGAGGTGTATGGATTCGACCATTCCGGACAATATTTTTCGGAGCGCACGATGACCCTGAACGTAAGCGCCGGCGGATGCATGCTGGATATGAAGCATGAACCCGAGGAGCAGGGCGTGCTGGCCGTCCGGCGGGTTGGGCGCGACGGCTCACGGACGCCGGAACAAAAGCCCGTCTTATTTCTGGTGTGCTGGAGCCAGAGGACGGGGCGGCGGTGGACGGTGGGAGCGAGCAAACTTCAGGGCGGCGACATCTGGGGACTCACGATGCCTCAGGATCATCCGGGAAGCTGAGGCGCCGATTCGCCCGCGGCCAAGAGAAAGCCCGCCAGCGCGCGGAAACGCACTAATTCTTTGACGCCGGACCGCGTGTAGCGCGGACGCTCGACGGTAGCGCGCTTACGGCTGGCCGACAGCCGGCACCGCAACGGCGGCGAGCGGCGGCACCTCTAGAGTGTTGTCCATGCGCACAAGGAAACCAGACTGCGCCGGCAGTTCGACGTCTCTGCCCTTCTTGACGATCACATAAGCGGTCGAGGCCACCGTGCCGATCACGAAGCCGCGGAGCACGTGGCTGAAGACCTCGCCCACGACGCTGCCGCCGCCCATGCCGAGGGCCACATCGGTGGCAACGGATTTGATGTCGCGCTTTTCCTGAACCACAGTGCCTTCCTCGATTCTCAAGTCCTTGCGCCCGTCGCCGGAGTCGTGGCCGCTTGCCTGGGTGATGGCAAGCAGGCTCATCTGCACCGGGTATTCGTGGTGATCAATTTCGATCGAATGGAACGTGATGTTCATCGAGGACTGGCCGCGGAGCATCCCGAAATGCCGGGAGCGGTAGATGGTGCCGACGGTGCCGTTGACGCGCGCGCCGGCGGGGAGCACCACCTGCGTGCCGTTGAAAACGGGTTCAGCAACGACGGCTGTGAATGGATCGCCCTCGCGTGCGACGGTGGTGGAGAGACCGTTCTGGAGCGTGAGTTTGATCTGGGTGCCCTGGAGAAGCTGGTGGTTCTGAGCAAAGGCGGGTGCGGCCGCGGCGAGCAGAAGCGCGAGCGCAGCGCCGAGGCACAGACGTGCTTTCATGCGTTCCTCCTGCCCGGTTTCGTGGGGCGAACGCTGGCGCTGCGTGGAGTTGCGGAGGAAACCGAGAACTAGACTAGCCGCGGGCATAGGCGGCGAGGAGAGAAATATGAAATCGAAGTTTCCAAGTGGGCACGGTGGGGATAGGCGCAGACATCAAGGCCGGCCCAGGCGCCGGGCAGACCCGGCATCCCGTGGTACACTCGGCACTGTTGACGCTCGCTGGGCCGCTTGAGTGCGGGACCTGCGAGCCCGATCGTGGAACTTCGGGCTCTGTGCAACAAGCCCCCGCAAACCCCGCCAGACCCGGAAGGGAGCAACGGTAGCGGGACAGCTTCGTGTGCCGCAGAGATCCCGAAGTTCCTCGAACGGGCGGCGCCGGAGAAGAATTCACGGTCAGTCCGGAAGGTTGGGGCACACGGATCGTGTCGGTGCGACGGAAAGAAACGAATGAGCTACCAGGTGATAGCGCGGAAGTGGCGGCCGCAGCGATTTGAAGAGATCGCGGGGCAGCAGCATGTGACGCGGACGCTGGCCAACGCCATCCGCGCGGGGCGGATCCCTCCTGCCTACATTTTTTCGGGCCAGCGGGGCGTGGGGAAGACCAGCACCGCACGAATCCTGGCCAAGGCGCTGAACTGCGAAAAGGGGCCAACGGCCGAGCCGTGCAATGAGTGCCGATTCTGCCGCGACGTGGCCTCGGGCAATTCGCTGGACGTGATGGAAATCGACGCGGCGAGCAACCGCGGAATCGACCAAATCCGGGAATTGCGGGAAACAGTGCGGTACGCCTCGGCAGGGGGACGCTACCGCGTGGTGATTCTGGACGAAGCTCACCAGCTTACCGACGAAGCCTCGAATGCGCTGCTGAAGACGCTCGAAGAACCTCCTGAGCGCGTGCTGTTTATTCTCGCCACGACGCAGCCGGAGGAATTGCCGGAGACAATCCGATCGCGCTCGCAGCACTTCCATTTCCGGTCGCTCTCGTTCCAGGAGATCGCTGCTGCGCTCGAGAACATTGCGAAAAAGGAGAAATTGGAGATCGATGCGGAGGCGATTGCCGTGATTGCGAGGGCTGCGGAGGGCAGTGTGCGCGACGCGCTTTCGCTCACCGAGCAGGCCATTGCGTACTGCGGGAACAGGATCGCGGGCGAGCAGGTGCGCGAGCTATTGGGTGTGGTTCCGGAAGAAGTGCTGGACGAGATGATGGGCGCAATCGCGGCGCAGTCGGCAGAAAGGGCGCTCGGACTGGCCCACCGGCTGGTGGCGGAGGGCCGGCATTTGCAGCATTTTGTGCGCGAGGCGGTGCGGCACGTGAGGAATCTGCTGGTGGCTCGCGTGGCCGGAGCGGAATCCGAGCTGGTGGCCGCGCCCCAGGACGAACAGGAACGCATCCGGGAGCAGGCGAGGCAATTCAGCGAAGAGGATTTGACGCGGTTTTTCTCCATCCTACTGGAGACGGACTACGACCTGCGCCGGAAGCCAGATCCTTCGTTGCACCTGGAACTGGGGCTGCTGCGCATGGTGAATGCGATGCGCCTGGCGCCGCTGGAACAGGCACTGGCAACCGCAGCGAAGGGCGGAGCGGCGAGCGCCGGACCGGCTCGCGCGTCCGCAGGTTCGGCGGCGGCTGCGGGCGAGGCAGCGGGCGGAATTGCGTCCGCCGCAGGAGCGGCACGAACGGGGGCGCAGCCGAAGGAGCGCATCGCGCGGACGGAGCCGAATCCAACAGCCGCGAACGCGCGGACCATCAGTGCGCCCGCGGGCCCCGTGCCGGCGACGAGCCTGGGCACGATCGCCCGGACCGCAGGCACGTTCCAAGGCATTGAAGCGATGCAGGTGGAATCCATTCTGGCCGCGGTGCGCGGGCAGACAAAGATGCTGGCGACGCTGGTGGAGCAGGTAACGCGTTGGGAATTGGACGGAAGCGAGATGCGCGTGTATTTTCCGCGCGACCGCAGCGCACTGGCGGAGATGTTGGAGACGACGCGCGACGCGATGGAGCGGTTGCGGACAATTGCGAGCCAGGTGATGGGCCAGCCACTGCGCGTCTGTGTTAAACTGGACGCGTCGCCGGCGGGAACGGGACTTGCTCCCGGGCGGCGAGCCGGGTCTCCGGACCTGCGCGCGAAGTTCGAGCGCGATCCGGTGGTGCGGGCGATGCTCGAGCGCTTCGGCGGCGAAATCCGCGATGTGCGGCGACGCGACGAGGACTGACCATGGAAGTCAAGGCTCTGCAGCAGATGCTGGCGCAATTTGGACAGCTCCAGGAACGCCTGGAGCGGGAAGTGCGGGACATCCGCGTGGAAGCCACGGCGGGTGCAGGCATGGTGAGCGTGAAGATGGACGGCCAAAAGCGCTTGATGGAAGTGCGGATTGATCCGGAGATTTTCTCCGGCAAGGATGCGGAAATGCTGGGCGAGCTGATTCTGGCCGCGGTGAACGACGCGAGCCGCCGCGTGGATGAAGAGCTACAGAACCAATTGCGGGGCCTGGCCGGCGGACTGCCGAACCTGGCGGGACTGAAGATTCCGGGACTGTTCTGAAGCACAAATGCCGGCCTGGGGCCTGCCTTCCGCGGGCGGGCCGGCGCTACAAGCCGCAGCGATAGCCAGCAGTGATATCTCATGCCTGATTTTGCCGAACCCATCGCCAACCTGGTGGAACAACTGAAGCGTCTGCCGGGCATCGGTCAGAAAACGGCGCAGCGGCTGGCGTTCCATCTGCTGCGGGGGGACCGCGAGGAGTCGGAGTCGCTTGCTGCGGCGATCCTGGCGGCGAAAAACAATCTGCGGGAATGCTCGATCTGCAACAACGTGACGGATACGGATCCGTGCCTCTACTGCCGAAATCCGGCGCGGACGCAGAAGAGCATCTGCGTGGTGGAGGAGCCGCACAACATCGTGCCGATCGAGAAAACGCGGGGATACAACGGGCTCTACCACGTGCTGGGCGGTACGCTTTCGCCGCTGAACGGCGTGGGGCCGGACCAGTTGAAGATCAAGAGCCTGCTGGAACGGCTGAAAAAGGGCACGGTGGAAGAGATCATCATCGCCACGAACCCGACCACAGAGGGTGAAGCCACGGCCGTGTATCTTTCCAAGCTCATTAAGCCGCTCGGCGTGCGCGTGACGCGCATCGGCATGGGCATACCCGTCGGAAGCGATCTGGAATACGCCGACGAGGTAACCATGTCGAAAGCGATGGAAGGCCGGCGAGAGTTGTAGCCGGGCGCAGACAGAATTCGCAGCACCAGCCAGGAAAGAACCGCAGGGCTGCGCCCTGCGGCACACTCCACTCACGAAATTGGCGAAAGGCGCGAAGGCTTGCGCCCGCGCGCGCGTTGGGGCTAGGATGGGCGCCAACAAGGGTCGGAAGTCTTCCGCACTTTCCAGGAGGCGCCCATGAGAGTTGCCTGCAAGCCCATTGCTGTCGGCCTGTTTGTTCTGTTCGTCTGCTGGCCCGCTCTTGCATACCAACTCGCGATGAAGAACGGCACGGTGGTGCAGTTCCAGAAATACCGCGTGGAAATTGGAAAAGTAATCTACATGGACGCGGACGGGAAAGAGGTGTCGGTGGCGATCGCGGACGTGGACATGGAGCGCACGACCGCACTGAACGCAAAAGAAACGCCACAGCTGGACCTCTCCGGCGCGATTACGAAACCTGCTGGAGCTACTGGTACATCCCAGGCAGCCGGCACTTCTGACGAGTCTTCTCTCGGCGATGTTGCGCGGAACCTGCGGGCACAGGGAAAAGCGCAGCCTCCCTCGCAGAAACGCACGTTCACCAACGACGATGTACGCAGCGCCCCAAGCGGAGGCACGCCTGCGGGGAACAGTTCTGCAGGGGATAAGAAGGCGTCCGGCAACCCCGGGGCAGAGAAGACCAAAGAAAGCGAAGCGGAAGAGGACCAGGAGCTGACCGAGCAGGATCTGTCGGAATTTTACGATCTCGACCGCGAAGACCTGGGGCGAGCCGTGATGCGCTACTACAAACTCCCAGATGACACCCCCTTCCCCGACCGGGCGGAGTGGGAATTCCGACTGTACGATGCGAAACAGGATTGGGTGCACGCGTACATGAACCAGAAAGCACACCCGCAGGATGAGCAGGCACTCGCAGAGCTTCGGCAGAGTGATCAAAGGTTTGACAAAATCATAGAAGAGGGCAAAGAAAGGGCCGTGCGGTACCTTCAGACCCACCCGAAATAGCGGGAGTGGCGCTCCGGCCTGCCTTCGAGGGAATCAGGCGGGAAGGACCGGCACCTGTCCTTTTCCAAAAGGACAACCCCGGAGACCATTGGCGATTGCCCCAGGCCCGAGAAAAACCGGAGCGCATCTTTGCGACCGAGCTATCGAGAGGGCCCTGTTCCTGCGCGATCTCTTGGAACCATCGGCGCAATACGCTCATCCAAATGCAGGAAGGAAGAGGTTTCAGTGCGAGAAAAAGTGACGATAGAATGGACCCTGTGAGAACAGGCCGCACGCGGGGAAAGATTGGAGGGGCGCTGGCCGCGGTGGCGGCGCTCGGCCTGATGGGTGTGGCATGTTCGCGAAAGTCTGCCAGCGCAGACGCGGCACCCCAGGCCATGCCGGTGAGGATTGTGGTGGCGCAGGCCGCTTCCGTGCCGCAGGCCACGGAGTACCTGGCACAACTGCGCTCGCGGCACTCGGCGATCATCAACCCGCAGGTGGAAGGCCAGGTGACAAAGATTTTTGTGGCCTCGGGCGACACGGTGAAGGCGGGAGAGCCGCTGATGCAGATCGATCCGCGAAAGCAAGAGGCCACCGTGGGAGGCCAGGAAGCGTCGCGCGCCTCCAAGGAAGCGGCGTTGCGCCTGGCGCAGATCCAGTACGAGCGCGCGGAAAAACTCTACGCCGCCGGCGTGATCAGCAAGCAGGACCTGGATACGGCAAAAACGGCGCTCGACACGGCGAAGGCGGACGCGGAATCGCTCGATGCTCAGGTGCGCGAGCAGAGGGTGGAGCTGCACTACTATCAGGTGGCCGCGCCGATGAGCGGAATCGTGGGCGATATACCGGTGCGCGTCGGCGACCGGGTTACGGTGGCCAGCGTGCTGACCACGGTGGACCAGCCGGGAGCGCTCGAAGCCTACATCTACGTGCCCGTGGAGCGGTCGCGGGACCTGCGCGCAGGCCTGCCCGTGGAACTGCTGGACAGCGGGGAGAACGTGCTGGCGAAAACGCAAGTCACGTTCGTCTCGCCAGAAGTGAATCCAGACACACAATCCATCCTGGCGAAGGCCGCGGTGGATAACCACAAAGAGCAGCTTCGCACGGCAGAAGTAACGCGCGCGCGGATCACGTGGGGCCAGCACCAGGGGCCGGTGGTGCCGGTGCTGGCGGTCACCCGGATCAACGGGCAGTATTTCGCGTTCGTGGCTGTGGACGAGGGAAAGGGCCTGGTGGCACGGCAGCGGCTCCTGCATGTTGGCGAGGTCTTTGGAAACGATTACACCGTGCTCGATGGAGTGAAGCCGGGAGACAGGCTGATCCTTTCCGGAGCACAAGCTCTTGCCGATGGAACACCGGTAGTCGAAGCGCACGAAGAAACCGCGAAACCCTGAGGGGTCCAGGCTTGCATGTTCGTTGACTTCTTTATCCGCCGGCCCATCTTTGCCACAGTGTGCGCGCTGCTGATCATCCTGGCGGGCGCGGTCTCCATCCCCACACTTCCCGTGGCGCAGTACCCCAACCTTTCGCCGCCGCAGGTGGGTGTCTCCTCGTTCTACAACGGTGCAAACGCGCAAACGGTGGAAAGCGCGGTGACCACGATTCTCGAGCAGGCTATCAACGGCTCGCCGGGGATGAAGTACATGAACTCGACGAGCGGGAACGACGGCACCAGCAATATTCTCGCGACGTTTTCGGTAGACCGCGACATCGACCTGGCGGCCGTGGACGTGCAGAACCGAATCAGCGGAGTGCTCGGCCGGCTGCCGAATGAGGTGAAGAACAACGGCATTAGCGTGTCAAAGAGCGCCACGGGATTCGTTCTGGGCGCCGGCTTCTACTCACTGAAGGGGGAATACGACACACTGTTCATCTCCAACTACATGGACGTGTATGTGCGCGACGCGTTGAAGCGCATTCCCGGCGTGGCGGATGTGATCGTGTTCGGTGAGCGGAAGTACGCCATGCGACTGTGGCTCGATCCGCTGCGGCTGGCGGGCCGCTCCTTGACGGCGGCAGACGTGGTGAACGCGCTGGAGGAACAGAATGTGAATGTGGCAGCCGGGCAATTGGGACAGCCGCCCGCCGGCGGGAATCAGGCGTTCCAGATCAGCGTGCGCGCTTTGGGCCGGCTGACGGAGCCGGCCCAATTCGAGAACATCGTGCTGAAATCGAACCCGGATGGAACGCTCGTGCGGCTGAAAGACGTGGGGCGCGCGGAACTGGGAGCGGAAGATTACAGTTCCAAACTTCGGCTGGGGGGCTACGACACGGTGGGTCTGGGAATCACCCAACTGCCTACCGCCAACGCGCTGGAGGTAGACCGGCTGGCGAAACAGGAATTGGAAAGGCTTTCCCGGAGGTTTCCGCCGGGGCTCAAGTACCTGGTCGCGTTCGACGTCACGAGCGAGGTTTCCGAATCGATCCGCGACGTTCTGCAGACCCTGCTGCAGGCAGTGGCGCTCGTACTGCTGGTGATCTTTATCTTCCTGCAAGAGTGGCGGAGCACTCTGATTCCCGCAGTGACGATTCCTGTATCGCTCATCGGAACGTTCGCGTTTGTGAAGCTCCTTGGATTTTCGATCAATACGCTGACGCTGTTCGGGCTGACGCTGGCGACCGGACTGGTGGTGGACGACGCGATTGTGGTGATCGAAAACGTGGAGCGCCACATCCGCGAAGGCCAGCGGGATGCTCACCGTGCGGCATCTGAAGCGATGGAAGAAGTGGCTGGAGCGGTGGTGGCGACTTCGCTGGTGCTGATCGCCGTGTTCGTGCCGGTGGCATTTTTCCCCGGCACCACCGGGATTCTCTTCCGTCAATTCGCGCTGACCATCGCATTTTCAGTGGCCATCTCCGCATTTAACGCGCTGACGCTTTCTCCCGCGCTCGCGGCGCTCCTGTTGGGGAGAGGGGGGGCGCACGGCTGGTTTTTTAGCCTGTTTAACCGAATGGTGGAAGCGGGCACGCTGGCCTACCGGGCGACCTTAACCTACGCGCTGCGGCATCGGCTGGCTGTACTTGGGCTTTTTTTGGTGTGCGCCGCCGGCGCTTACGCGATCTTCCGGCGCGTGCCGCAGGCGTTTGTGCCCGACGAGGACCAGGGCTACATGATGGTGGTGATCCAGGCGCCCCCTGGAGCCTCGCTCGAATACACAGGCAACGTGGCGGACCAGGCCGCCTTGGTGCTCGCCAAGGTGCCGGAAATAGTCGACAGCTTTGTGGTTTCGGGGGCGGGGGCAACCACGAGCGCGGCGAACTTCGGAATCATTTACGCGAGTCTGAAGGAGATCGCCGAGCGGCCCGGGGACCAGCATTCCGTGAACGCGGTGCTCGACCGGCTGCGCGCCCCACTTTCCCAGATCACGGGAGCCACCGTCCTGCCTTTCGGCCCGCCGGCCATCCAGGGGCTCGGCAATTTCGGCGGCTTCCAGTTAATGGTGGAAGACCGCGGAGGGAGCACGGTGGAATCGCTTGCGGAAGCGCTGCAGAATCTGGCGCAGGCGGGATCGAGGAGTGCCGTTGTGAGCGGGCTCTACAGCTCCTTCACTGCGAACGACCCGCAGTACCAGGTCACCATCGAGCGCGACAAAGCGCGCAGCCTCGGCGTGCCGCTCACTCAGATCAACGAGGCGCTCTCGGTGTACATGGGTTCCGTGTACGTCAATGATTTCGATTTCAACAATCGCGCTTACCGGGTGTACGTGCAGGCCGACCGCGCGTTCCGCTCGCAGCCGCGGGACATCGGCCAGTATTACGTGCGCACCGACCGCGGCGGCATGGTGCCGCTGGAGAATCTGGTGCGCGTGCGGCCGACCACCAACGCGCAGGTGATCAGCCATTACAACCTGTTTCGCGCCGCAGAAATCGATGGTGCGGCCCTGCCGGGCCATAGCACGGGCGAAGCGATCCGCGAGATGGAGGCGCTGGCCGGCCGCACACTGCCGCCCGGCTTCGGGTTCGAATGGACGGGGCTTTCGCTGGAGGAGATCGAGTCCGGGAGCACCGTGATTTTGCTTTTCGGGCTGGGGGCGCTGGTGGTGTATTTGACGCTGGCGGCGCAATACGAGAGCTTCACGCTGCCTTTTATCGTGATGCTGGCCGTGCCGGCGGCAGTGCTGGGCGCGCTGCTGGCGCAGTCGGCGCGGGGGCTGGCCAACGATATCTATTGCCAGATCGGGTTGGTGATGCTTGTCGGGCTCTCGACCAAGAACGCAATCCTGATCGTGGAATTTGCCGAACAACTGCGCAAACTGGGCATGCCCATCGTGCAGGCGACAGTGGAGGCGGCACGAATTCGGCTGCGGCCCATTCTGATGACCTCGCTTGCGTTCATCCTGGGTGTTCTGCCACTGGTGTTCGCGCAGGGGGCAGGGCGCGAAGGCCGGCATTCCGTGGGCACGACGGTTCTGGGTGGGATGCTTGCCGCCAGCACACTGAATCTGATTTTTATTCCCGTGCTCTACCTGCTGGTGAAAGGCCGAGGCGCCCGGGCCGCGGCCGCCACGGCTCCCAGCGAATAGGCCACTGCGTTTGCTGCCACGGGAAAGATTCACCGAGCATCAAATTCGGAGGCAGAAACAGAAACTGCCGCGCCCGGACAGCGCTGTGAACTCAGGGAGGACCGAAATGGATCTCGAACTGAAGGGGAAGAGTGCGGTCGTGACCGGCTCAACCGCTGGAATCGGACTAGCCATCGCGGAAGCTTTGGCGGGCGAGGGCGCGACGGTCGTGGTGAACGGCCGGACAGATGAGCGCGTGGCAGCAGCGATCGAGAGGATTCAGAAGAAATCGAGCGGGGCGAAACTGCGGGGCGTCACGGCTGATTTGGGGACAGCCAAGGGCGCGGCCGACCTCGTCCGAGCCGTGCCCGATGCTGATATCCTGGTGAACAACCTGGGCATGTATGCCTTCAAACCCTTCGAAGAAATTCCCGACGCCGAGTGGATGCAAATATTTGAAGTAAATGTGATGAGCGGAGTGCGGCTGGCGCGGCACTATCTGCCGGGAATGCTGCGCCGGAACTGGGGACGGGTGATTTTCATTTCGAGCGAGTCCGGGCAGCAGATTCCGGCGGAGATGATTCACTACGGCATGACGAAAACTGCGCAATTGGCCGTCGCGCGCGGGCTGGCGGAAGCAACGGCGGGAACCGGCGTGACGGTCAACTCGGTCCTGCCCGGGCCAACGGCCTCCGAAGGCGCCAATAAGATAGTTGGGCAGCTTGCCCGGCAGCGCGGCGTCAGCGAGAAGGAAATAGAAACGGACTTTTTCGCTAGGCTGCGGCCATCGTCGCTGCTCAAACGATTCGAGACGCCGGAAGAAATCGCCGCCGTAGTTGCTTTCGTGGCCAGCCCGCGCTCCGCGGCGATCAGCGGAGCGGCAGTGCGAGCCGAGGGCGGCGTTGTGCGCAGTCTCCTGTGACCCTTCCAGCGGGGCATTGGCTCCCCCGTTGCCTTCGTGAAACATTCGCGATAGAAAGGAATCACGAGGTGCCGCGATGGCGAATATCGAGCCCTACCTGGACAAGTACGAGCACGAGCATCATAATCTGGCGAACCGCGCGCTTCACGCCATCGGCATTCCACTTATTTTTGCGGGGATCATTCTGTTTTTCATCGCCTGGCACTGGGGGCTGGTGTTTTTCGCGGGCGGCTGGGTGATGCTGTTTGTGGGGCATCGAATCGAGGGCAATAATCCTGCGTTTTTTCAAGGACCCGTCTACTTTCTGGTGGGGCCGGTTTGGGTGGCGAGAGAGATCTTGGAATGGATTGGGCTGAAGCGGGCGGCGCGAGCGGAGGCCAAAACACAAAGTTGAACGGAAGCGAGGCCGCGCGAGCGGCGCTCGCGTCTCCACAAAGTACTCAAGCATAGAAATCTGTGCTTCGCGGTTACTCTCCAGAGACCTTCAAGACAAAACGCTTCATCCAGCGGTCAGTTCCGACCTGGGACTTGTGGTCAGGTCCGCGGGTACTCTTGCCTGTCGTGAACTCGCGGATTAAAAAAAGAAGACTTCTGAAGACTTCCCGGGGGAACACAGCACTTCGCGCGCAGGAGCCGGAGACGACAATGGATGGAGATGAGCGATTCAGGGTGATTCCCATCGGACCGTCGCAGCCACCCGCGGGGATGCCATCCGATGGAAGACAGTGGGGCAGCAGGGACCCGGCAGCGGCATGCATGGAAGTGTCCGTCCGGGCCCTGGGACGACGAACGTCAAGCGACACCAGCACAGGACGCGCTCGGACCGAACAGTTTGAAGAAGCCACCAAGACGATGCTGCTTTTCCCGCGCGGCGCGGTTATCCCGCTGGGCAAGTCCGTAGACTGTGGGCAGGACTTGATTCTCATCAACGAGCGAACCAATCGGTATGCTCACTGCCGCGTGACCAACGTGCGTCAGACGCCGGATCTGAATTATGTGGAGGTCGAATTTACTCATGACATCCCCGGTTTTTGGGGGATCCCGTTTTCCCAAGGGGCAGGCAGGCCTGCGTGCGCGGTCTCGACAGACTTTGCGCAAAGCTCCGAGGCAGAGCCCGAAAGGCAACTTGCTGAGGTCCCGGTCCAGACGCGCGGAAAAGCGAAAGCAGCTGCAGCTGCGAGCGCAGATATGGGAGTCTCGGTGCCCGCCTCCGTTCCCTGGACCGTAAGCACACCGGTCACCGGGCCCAGTGATTCGCGCAGTGAAACAGACGAGGTCGAGACCGCTCGGAGGTTCTTCGCGCCCCAACCCATGGAGTGCGTGCCTCTCTGCGAACCCGTGGCCGATGACGTGCCGACCGTTTCCAGCTGCCCCTCGGAGGCCTTTCCGGCACGCGAGCCGAACAAGTGGGAATCGCTGAGCTCCTCTAAGCCACGGAAGAGGGGAAAGCGGCTAGGTACAGCGGCAGCGGCGGGAGTGTGTGCGATTCTGCTGGGCTACCACTTTTATTCTCCAGCGGAGGCGGCCCTGCCTGCGACTTCCGGAGTGGAAGGCCAGCCTGGCGGCGAGGGTTTGACCGGGGCGGACGAGGCGCGTTTGGCGCCCGGTGGCTCAGAGACTTCAGGGAGTGGAGAGGCATCCAGCGTGGTGGTAAGCGTCCCGGAACCCGAAATAGACGTCGTGGAAACACATAGTAACCGGGTGGTGTTGGTGAGCCGAATGACGATGCCTGTCCAGACGAGCGCGAGGCAGCATCCAGATGCGCCGGAGCTATCGACGAGTGCCGGACAAGCGCCATATATGCCAGACGCGGCAAGATCGATCGGACTCTTGAGCTCGATGGAACCCCCACCACCACCGCAGCCAGAACAATTGCCGGCTGCAGCTCCGCCAGTTGCCGAGACACTAACCCCGGCCCAGCTCGTCAGTTCGATCCAGCCTGCCTACCCGCAAGCGGCCAGAGAGGCGCGAACCCAAGGGGACGTGGTCATAGAGACAACGGTGGACACAGCCGGACAGGTTACACAGATGAGGGTGCTCTCAGGCTCTCCGCTGCTTAGAGAGGCTGCAATCAGCGCACTGGCGAGGTGGAAGTTCCAGCCGGCTCTCTTGGGGACGCGGCCGGTTACCAGTTCAACCGTCGTGACCATTCACTTCCGCTTGCAGTAGGCGCAGCTACAGCTCCCGCAGGGCTGCCGCGACAGACGTTCGCGCTGCGCGGACGGCGGGGAACAAGCCGCCCGCCAGCCCAATCACTACGGAATAGAAGAATCCCTGAATCAGCAGAAGTGGAGTGACGCGGAACGCAAACGCCACTTGACTGAAGCTCTGCCAGTTGATGGTGGAGGCGTGGTAGCCGTTGAAGACGATGTACGCAATCGTGCCGCCGACGAGCCCACCGGCGAGCGCGAGCAGGATGGATTCGACGATCACGCTGATCACCACGGGGCCGCCGCCGAAGCCAAGGGCGCGCAGCGTGGCGATCTCGCGCGTACGCGCGGCGACAGCAGAGTACATGGTGTTAATGGCGCCGAACACGGCGCCTATTCCCATCATCGCGGCGATTAAATAGCCGAGCCCGGTGACTAGGTTAGTGAGAAACACGGATTGCTCGGCAAAGTATTCGGTTTCGCGCACCACGCGCACGCTCAGGCGCGGGTCGGTGGTGAGCGCGGCCTTGAATTTATCGAAATCGTCGGCCGAGGTCAGGCGGGCGTAAACGTCGGAGACGATGGTGCCCCGGTTGTAGGCGCCTTGCAGTACATTCAGATCGGCCCAAATCTCCGATTCGGCTACGGAGCCGCCGTCGCTGAAGAGGCCCACGACCGTCCAATCTGTTTTTCCCCAGCGTTTGACGTCTCCAACTTGCAGGCCGACGAATTCCCTTACGGCTCCCGCGCCTACGATGATCTCGTTTCGGCCGGGCACGAAATTGCGCCCCGCATAAATCTTAAGGTTCCTGCGGACCTCGAAGGCCACGGGCGTGACGCCGCGCAGTGGAACATTAGCGTCAGTCCCCGTGCTGACCATCGGCACGTCCACGAGCACGAGCATTTCGGGTGAGGCCTGGGGGCCATGCGAGCCACGACCGATTCCGGGCGCGTCCTCGACGATTCGCGAGTCCTCCTGCGAGACCAAGCTCATCAATTCCGTATCGGCTCCAGTGCGCATCACCAGAGCGGTCTCGGGGGAGCCCGTCTGCGCGAGTGTGGCGCGAAACCCTTCGCCGATGGAAAGAACCGCGATGAAGACGGTGACCACGCCGGCGACCCCCACAACGGTGGCGGCGGAAGACCCGAACCGTTGCGGCAGCGTGCGAAGATTCAACAGGCCGACGGCATAAACTTGGACGAGCCAATTGACCATTCTCTGCATGGCGCGTGTTCCCTGATCTCCTCGCCCCCCGCTATCCGCGACGGAGGGACTGCACGACTTGCAAGCGCATTGCCTGCAGCGCCGGGAGCATGCCCGTCGCCAGACCCAGCAGCACAACGAAAGCCGCCCCCGTCAATACGCTTTCAGCAGGCATGAGAAAAATGGGCAGCGCCCCATTTGTGGGATCGCCGAAACCAATCAGGAAACGAGCTAAGCCCAGACCCAGAAGTCCGCCGATTCCGGCAATCAGCAGAGACTCGCACAGCACGAGCGTGAGGATGAGCCCGTTCGAGAATCCCACGGTCTTCAGAACCGCCAGCTCGGTAACACGCTCGCGAACGGACTGCATCATGGTGTTCCCCGCCACCAGGAGAATTACAAAAAACACCACACTCAGAATGGACGTGATGATGGCGCCTATGTTGCCAACCTGTTTGGCAAATCCCTGCATGAAGGCCTTCTCCGTCGAGGTCTTCGTCTCGTTGTCGGAGTTGGCGAACAACGCGTCAATTTTGTCGGCCATTTGTGGGGCCTGATCGGGATGCGCGATCCGGACGATGTACCAACCGACCATGCCGTTGCGGCGGACCCGGGCTTCGTCGAGGTATTTGTAGTGAAACAGAAATTGCGTGACGTCTGTGGAGGGCGTAGCTCCGGTGTAGATTCCGTCGAGGGTGAATTCCCAAGAGTTCGAGCCGTCCTTCTTCTGCCACACCGAGGCCGTCAGCGGGATGCGGTCGCCGATTTTCCATTTGTAACGATCCGCCAGATATTTTCCACAAATGGCACCCGTACGGTCCGCCAGCCAAGCCTTCTTTTGCTCCTCGGGAAGAAGGAATTCGGGATAGAGGCGCAAGTAGCGCTCGGGGTCCACGGCGATCTGCGCGAAAAAGTTCTTCGGATCCTGGTAAATGCCGCCGAACCAGGAGGCGTGGGCTACGTCCGTCACGCCGGGCACCTGCTCGATGCGGTCCAGGTAGCTGAGGGGCAGGGGAAGAATGATGGACACTTTGTGAGTCAGCACAAGGCGGTCCACTCCCGCGATCTGAACGCCAATGTCGAACGCACTGCGCACGGCGCCCAGGTAGCCGAACAACAAAAAGGCGACCAAGATGGAAAGCAGCGTGAAGATGGTGCGCACGCGCTTGCGGCGCAGGTTGCTCCAGATCAGCGGCAGGAACTTCATTGCATGGCCTCAGACTGCAACTGGCCCTTGTTGAGGTACACGATGCGGCGGGCGCGCGAGGCCGCGTGGGCGTTATGCGTCACCATGACGATCGTCTTGCCGTGCTCGCGGTTCAGCGCTTGGAGCAGATCGAGAATCTCCTCTTCCGATTTGCGGTCCAGGTCACCAGTAGGCTCGTCGCACAGCAGCAGCGTGGGGTCCGCCACGATGGCGCGCGCAATCGCCACGCGCTGTTCCTGCCCGCCGGAAAGCTGCCGCGGGAAGTGCTTTCCGCGGTCGGCCAATCCCACAACGGCCAGCGCGGCGGCTACGTGCCGCTTCCGGTCGCCGGCGGAGAGGGAAGTCAGCAGCAGAGGCAGCTCCACGTTGCGTTCCGCAGTGAGCGTGGGGAGCAGGTTGTAGAGCTGGAAAACAAACCCCACGTGATGCGAGCGCCATCGAGCCAGCTCGCCCTCGCCCATCTTGTCGATGTGGTCCTCGCCGACTTGGACCGAGCCGCCGCTGGGACGGTCGAGGCCCGCAAGAAGATTTAAAAGAGTGGTTTTACCCGAACCCGAGGGGCCCATCAAGGCGACAAAATCGCCGCGCGGCACTTCCAGATTGACACCTTGCAACACATCGATCCGCTCGCTGCCGCGCGTGTAGACTTTGTGGACGTCGCGGACGCGCACGAGCGCGCCCGCCACTTCCGCCCCGGCCGCGGACTCCTGTGATTGGCCGATTGTCGCTGGCGACATCGCTCTTCCCCCTATGAAGCCTGGCAACTCCGGGCGCGCCTGGTACCGCGGCCTGGGTTGCCGGACTACTTCACCGTCACCCGGCTCCCGTCGGCAAGCCCCGGAGGGCCTCCCAAAACCACGCGCTCGCCGCGAGTGACACCCGAAATCTCCAATTCCGCTCCTGAGGCGCCGATCACTTTCACCGCGCGCCTTTCTATGCGGTCCTGCTGCACCACGTAGACGGTGTCCACCGCGCCTTCATGACGCACCGCCGCCTTGGGCACGAGCAGCTTCGGCTTGCTTTCGGGTGCGTGTGGCGACTCTTTTTCGAGGAACGCCACCTTGACGCCCATGTCGGGCAGAATTCTCGGATCGAGCTTGTCGAACTTGATGCGCACCTGCACGGTGGCTTTCTGGCGGTCTGCGGTAGGCACGGCAAGAATCACGTGCGAGGGAATCTGCCAATCCGGATAGGCGTCGAGAGTGGCCTCGACGGCCTGGTCAGGGAACACGCGGGAAATATAGCTTTCGTTCACATCCACCTGGATTTCGAGTGATTTCATGTCCACCACTGTGCAGATGCCCGTGCGCGTGAAGCCGCCACCGGCGGAAATGGGTGAGATCATTTCGCCCGGCTGAGCATCTTTGGTGGTCACCACGCCGGAGAAGGGCGCGCGAATGATCGTGTCCTCTACGTTTTGCTTTCGCACGGCGACGGTTTGCTCAGCCACGGCCACATCCTCGTGCTGTTGGTTGAGGTGCGCGGTAAGCGCGTCGGCGTCGGCCTGGGCGGAATCGAGCGTGGATTGGCTCTCGACTCCTTCTTTCACCAGGGTGCGCATCCGCTGGAGGGTGATATTGGCAAGCTTCAGCCGAGCTTCTGTCTCCGCCAGCGCCTTCCGGGCGGAAACGAGCTGCGCCTCGGCGAGGTCCAGATCGCGCCTGGCGTTGGAATCGTCCAGGCGTCCAATCACCTGACCTTCCGTCACCGACTTCCCTTCCTCGATCAACACCTCCGTCACCTTACCGGTAATTTTCGAAGAAACTGTGGCGCGGAGCCGCGGTGTGACGTAGCCCGAAGCGTTCAACACCGTTGCGGCGTTGCCCGCGCTCTCTTCACGAACCACAGCAACTGTTACTTCGGGCGCCCGGGCAGCTTTCAGCCAGAAGAAACCCGCGGTCAGGATCAAAAGCACGGCAGGGATCAACAGCGCAATGGCGATGCGCCAGGGCGAGCGGCGGGCCGGTGCCTTGCGCTCTATGCGCAGTTCTTCCAGCAGATGCTTCTCAGCAGACATGGGGCTTTGGATCGGAATTATCCATTCTATATTACAACTCCGCCCAGCCTCCACGGTTACTGTACGGTTTGAGTGGGCGCGATATTACGCACTGCTTTCCCTTATTCGCAAAAGATACGCACCTTCCTCCCGTCTTCGCGGTCTACGTCAATGTGCATGTTTTCGAGGGCCTCCCGGATGTCCTCGCCCTTCAAATCCGCCAGTCCAGAGAGATCAATTCCCTGCTCCGCGAGGCGCTCGTTTACGCGCGGCGGGATCAGCGCCACCCATCCGATTCCGGCCTTCGCCAGAGAGAGTGGTACGCGCATGTTCACGTTTTCCCTGCCCGGCCGCTGCACTTGGATTCGCAGAAAGCGCAGTTTGCCAGGGATAGTGGCTGGCTTTGAACCCTGCTGCTCACCAGCCCCCGGCCCGCCCGGCGCGGCCTGTGTTTGTCCCGCCGCACTCCCGCCGGAAAGCTTCTCCAGCAGTTTTTCTGCGTCTTCCGTGGTGATTTTCCCTTCCTTCAGCATTTCCAGGACCTGCTTGGTTTCCGCAGACATGATTAGCATTCTCCTTTGTTGTTCTCGGAAATTCGCTCGAGCGCTTCGGCCAGCGTCAGCTCGCCGCGCGACAACTGCTCGAGCACCTCGAGATTGGGCGAGGGCGCCTCGAAATTCTTGTCGAGCTTTGCCGAAATGGCATTGAGCCTATTCTTGACCGTGGGATAGCTGATCCCGAAAAGGCTTTCCATCCTCTTGAGCGAGCCGTGGTGGCGCACAAAGGCAATCACGAAGACTTGGTCCTCCGGACTGAGCTTGCCGAGGGCAGAAAGCTCGAATTCGCCTTCGACGGCCAGATGGCACGAAGGACAAGCCATCCGGCCAACCTTCAACGGCTGATGACATTCGGGGCAGGAAGCCTTAGAGATGTCCATGTGCATATCACCAAACACGAACAGACTGGCTTAGAGAATTGAAAATGTCAATACGAAACTTAAGAAAATTAATTTCGTCCTTGTGAATATTCTAACCTTTTTCATTTCTTTGAGTTACGTCAGGTTGTTACCGACTGCCCCAGGTGCGGACGAGTAGACCGCTGAAAATAATGACCATACCGAAGAGCACCCAGTAGGAAGCGTAAACGGGATCATTGAAAACTGTCGAGATCTGCGGCCGCCCTCCCATGAACTCGAGCATGCCGTAGATGAGCATAAACATTCCGACGACAAAGAACTTGATCCAGTGGCGTTGCTCGATGCTCCAGAGCCCAGTTTCAGTTTTTCGGGCGGAGGGTGTGCGGCGCCCTGCTACCGGTTTATAGCTGCCTCCAATTCCGCTACTCATATGTTTGTGAGATGGGCTGCGACCGCGGATAGCAACTCCGCGGGCGGGGGAAGATCGTAAGTTGCTGTGCCGCGATGGAGCCAGAGGATTTTCCCGTCGCGGGCGACGAGCGCGGCACCAGGCAGTTGCAAAACGTCGCTGTGCTTTTGAAATGTGCCCTCAAGGCTGATGGAGCACCCCGAGGCCTTTGCTGCGGCTCGGCGCTGGCGGCCTTCGGCCGACGCGAACAGGATCTTCCCCCAGTTGGTGCGTTCCAAGCCCATGGCACGGTAGCTCTCACGGCCGGGATCCGGAATGCAGATAGCCTCGACGCCATGGCGGCCGCAGAAGCGCGCCATCTCCGCGACAGTGCCCTGCACAACGCATCCGACGCGAATGCCACGCTTGGTAAACTCGGGGAGCGTCTCGCGCAACTGCGCGAGGGTTTCCGAGTAAAACGGTCAGCCGAAATGGCGAAGCCAGAGTACCACCGCAGGTCCCTGTGCCCAAAGTTCGGAGAGGCGATGAGTCTCGCCCGCCGCAGTGGAGTAGATAAGCTCGGGGGGACGATCACCGACAGTTGGAGTGGTGCCCATGCGCCCATTCGAAGCGATCGGACAGCTCTTATGGTAGCGCAGAGAGGCAGGAACGGTGTAGTGCCGGAACTCCCGATCCTGGGCCGCCAATTCGGACGACCGCCTGAGAGGGGGCGGATGGCTTGGCAATTTCCTCTTGCACTTCTACAGGAGTATGTGTAAGCTCCTGTAGAAGTGAAAGGGGGGAGCGTGGCGACACAGCGCATCGAACTGCCGCAGGGAACGTTGGACCTGCTCATCCTGAAGACGCTGGCTCTGGAGCCGCAGCACGGCTGGGCCATTTCGGAGCGCGTGCGGCAAATCTCGAGCGATGTGCTGCGCCTACAGCAGGGCTCGCTCTATCCCGCGCTCCACCGCCTGGAGCGGCGCGGATGGATCCGGGCGCGCTGGGGCACGTCGGAGAACAACCGGCGCGCGAAGTATTACGAGCTGACGGCCGCGGGACGGAAACAGCTCGAGGCGGAAGAGAGCGCGTGGCGGAAGCTCACGGCCGCCGTGGGGCAGATTCTGGAGACGGCCTAGGAACGCCGATGCTGCGCGATATGGCAATGCGGTTCCGTTCGCTGTTCCGTCGCCGCGCCGTCGAGGCGGAGATGGAGGACGAGCTGCGCTTCCACTTGGAGCGCCAAACAGATAAGTACGTCGCCGCAGGACTACCGCGTGAAGAAGCGGCACGGCGCGCGCGCATCGAACTCGGCGGACTCGAACAGGTGCGCGAGCAGTACCGCGACGCTCGTGGCGTGAGATTCCTCGAATCACTCCTGCAGGACGCAGGATTCGGGCTCCGCCAGTTGCGTAAATCTCCGGCATTCACAATGGTTGCTTTGCTGACGCTCGGACTGGGCATCGGCGCGAACACCGCAATCTTCTCGCAGGTCCGTACTACGCTATTTCGCTCGCTGCCCGTTCGGGCCTCCAATCGACTCGTGGTCATCTGGGTAAATAACCTGGAGCAAGGATGGAGCCGGATCGGGCCGGCGGGACAGGACTATCTCGACTGGAAACAGCAGAGCACGTCGTTTGAAGACTTGCTCCTGTTCGAACACGGCAGCGGGACGGTGACCGGGAACGGCGAACCGGAGCAGGTTGCCGGTCTGCGCGTGACGACGAACTTCGGTACTTTTCTGGGGGTCACACCGGTGCTCGGCCGCACCTTCACGCTGGACGAGGCAAACGGCCGCCACAATTACGCGGTCCTCGCATATCGATACTGGCAACGCCGTTTCGCTTCCGACCCGTTGGTGGTGGGCCGCGGGCTGACCCTGAATGGCGACGCGTACACCATCATTGGAGTTTTGCCCCCCGAGTTGAATACCTTGTGGGCCGTGGACGTCGTGGTCCCGTTCGACAACGACTGGCTCAAACGGGTCGATTCCGACCTCGGCGTGTTTGGAAGGCTGAAGCGTGGCGTCACACTGGATCAGGCTTCGTCGGAAATGAATGTGATTGCGAAGCGGATCTCCGGCGTCCGCCCGTCGCGTCGCGGCTTCGGTACGGTGCTGGTGCCGCTGGAAACCGTGCGTGTGGAGTTCATCCGGCCCGCGCTGCTGCTGCTGCTCGGCGCTGTCGCTTTTGTGCTGCTCATCGCCTGCGCCAACGTGGCCAACTTGATGCTCGCCCGCACTGATGCGCGCCAGCGCGAAATCGCGGTCCGGATGGCGCTGGGAGCGGGACGCACGAGGCTGCTGCGTCAGTACCTTACGGAGAGCGTGTTACTGGGATTGCTGGGGGGCGCCGCGGGAATTGTGCTGGCGCTGTGGTGCACGTATCTGCTCGCCCGATTTGTGCCTTCACGAATTCCAGTGCCGAATGCGGCGGATCAAGTGTTTCTACCCGTCGTACGCCTTGATGCCGCTTCATTCATTTTCGCTGTTCTCATTTCGCTAGTGACGGCGATCTTGTTCGGCACAATTCCCGCGTTCGTGAGCCTTCGCTGCCGCGTCAACGACGCGCTCAAGGAGAGCGGCCGGGGGACGCTCTCCGGACCACGCGGAAACAGAACGCGCTCTGCGCTTGTCATCGTTGAGAGCGCCCTGGCCCTCGTTCTGGCGATCGGCGCGGGACTGATGATTCAAAGCTTTTCCAATCTTGTGGGCGCGAATCCGGGATTCCATCCCGATCGCTTGCTCACCATGCGGATCAAGCTGCCCGACGACGCAAAGAACTCTCCGTATAAGGAGCCCCGGCAAAGAGCCGCCGCATTCCAGGCATTCTTGAGCCATGTCGAAACTGTTCCGGGAATCGAGGCCGCCGCTTTTGCCGAAATCGTTCCTCTCAGCCAGGACGACATGGACATGGGATATTTCGTGATTAAAGAGGCGCCGCCTCTCGCGCCAGGCGAGCACCTGTCTGCGGATTACCGCGACGTAACACCCCAATACTTTCGAGCCATGGGCATTCCGCTGCTCCGCGGCCGTACGTTCACCGACCAAGACACCTTGGAAAATCCGAGAGTCGTGATCATCGACGAAGCTCTGGCCCGTAGATACTTCGCGAACCGGGATCCGATTGGGATGCATTTACAAATTCCGGAAGCGGGGCGGCCGGACCGCGAAATCGTCGGCGTGGCCGGCGCTGTCCACGACGTTTCCATCGAGCAAGCGCCGCGGCCAACCGTTTACTTCCCTTATCTGCAGAGTCCAGACCAAACGATGAGCCTTGTGGTGCGCACGGGGCTGCCGCCCGAGTCAGTTCTGCCCGCGGTCAAGAGCGCGATCTGGGCCGTGGATCCAAACCAACCAATTTTCAATGTGCGCTCGATGGACGAGATCGTTTCCGGCGTCACGTCCGCTCATCGCGTCGCTCTGCTCGCGCTGGGTGCCTTTGCGCTCCTCGCGCTGGTGCTCGCGGCAATCGGGATATATGGCGTCACTTCCTACGTGGTTAGTCAGAAGACGCACGAGATCGGGATTCGGCGCGCCTTGGGCGCGCTTCCCGGCGACATGATGAAGCTGATTGTGGGACAGGGGTTGCTGCTCAGTACCGCAGGCGTGGGCGCCGGACTGGTCGCGTCCTTCGCATCCACGCGCCTGATGTCCGCACTTCTGTTCGGAGTCAGTGCGACGGATCCGCTGACGTTTATCGCTGTAGCAGTGTTGCTCACGTGGGTCGCCCTCGCTGCCTGCTACATTCCGGCCAGGCGAGCCGCTCGCGTGGATCCGATGATCGCTCTACGCCACGAATAGCTCAGGGATTTGCATCATCCCTTCGCACTCGAGCGGCCAGGTCGCTGAGTGACTCGGGCCCTTTGTCAATCGTGGTGCGCGCCTCGCAGAACTTCCGCAGCGTGAGGAAGCAGCTCTGCGACGGCCTGCAGCGATTCCACCGCCCCGCGAGGGCTGCCGGGGAGGTTGACGATCAAAGTGCTCCCACGCACTCCCGCAGTAGCGCGCGAAAGCGCGGCGCGCTCGTTCGATTCGCCGCCCACGCGCCGCATCAATTCTCCCAGACCGGGCACAAGCCGAGAGCAGATGGCGGCAGTGGCTTCCGGCGTCGAATCGCGCGGGCCCAATCCGGTGCCACCTGCGGTCAAGATCACGTCGAGCTCGTCGCGATCGGCCAGCGAAGCCAGCAGCATTTTCAGCGGTTCTTCGTCGTCGGACACCACGTGACGCGAGAGCACGCGCCATTCGAGGTCGGTGCACAGCGCGGCCAGAGCCGGGCCGGTCGCGTCCTGGCGCTCATTTCGGGAAACGCTATCGCTCACGGTGATGACGGCTACGCGCATGGCGGGAATTGGGAGCGGGGTTACGCCGGCTCGGCGTCGCGGGTGGCTTCGTCCTGCAGGCGCAGGCCTTCCATGAGCAGGCCCTGCGTCGATCGCTGGATGGTCTCTTGTTCGCTGGAAGCGTTGAAATCAATCTCAAAAGTGCCGTCCGTCCAGCCCATGATGGCGTACACGGCTTGCTCGCCGGCGATGGGCCCGAATACGGCATGCTTGCAGGCGCCGCCGGTGAACCACATCTCGCAGCGCTCGGCGCCGCGGCTCACCACCAGCTTGCAGTTTTTCTGCCCCATCTCGAGCGACTGGAGCAGGTCGATGATGCTCATTTCCTCCAGCCGGCCTTCCAGCACGCCGGGGCGTTTCGCTTTCTGCTGCAATTTTTCGAGCTGCAGTCGGTCAATCACCTTTTTCGCGCGGCGCACCAGCTCTTTCACGTAGAACGGTTTCTGGACGAAGTCCTCCACTCCTTCCACTAGCGGCCGCAGCTTTTCTTCCAGA
>JASHRU010000256.1 GCA_030037225.1 Candidatus Acidiferrales bacterium
CCTGCGCGGTCGGTCTTTACCACATCGAGCCATAGCAGTTCCATATCCTTGGTTGCCGGAATCGCCTGCCTTTCACGCACCACGGTGTCCTCGGGAACCAGCGCGATGATGTGGCCCGCCACGGGTGAGCCGGCCTGCGGGTTTGCCCCGGAAGGCAGCAGCAATGCCGCGAGCAACAGAGACGCCCCGAAAGTGAAGAGAGCAGCTCTCATGGGAATCCAGCTCCGCTGATTGCGAGCGTACGATTCGCGCCGGAAATGGATCCCACGCAGACGGCCTGCGAGCCCGCTCCGACCTAGCCTGGGATTCTGACTTTCGGCAGTGACCGGTACGATACAACCGTCCACGCTCGAAGACAATCCTGCGGCCTGGCAAATCTTTCCCTTCCATCAGCACGACGCTGACTTGCAGCATTTGCTGAGGCTCGTGCAGGAGCAGGTGGAAGGCGCGCAGGCACGAGTGCCCGCGCCGCTACGGCTTGAAGGTTTCTATGCGGATGACGCCATCGGCTCGGACGATGGCGTGAATCATGCCCTCGGTATTGAACGGCGTGGCCACATGGCCCTGAGGATCGACGGCGATGACGCCGCCTTCGCCGTGCTGCTCCACCAGTTCCTTCATCACCACGTCGTTCGCCGCCTGTTCGAGAGGCACGTGCAGGTAGCGGACGCGCTCGCAGATGTCCGCGGCCACCACGTTGCGCATGTAGAACTCGCCTGCGCCCGTGCCGGAGACGGCGCAGCTCTCGTTGTTCGCATACGTGCCCGCACCGATGATGGGGGAATCGCCGACCCTGCCGGTCATTTTGAAAGCAGTTCCGCCGGTGGTGGTGCCGGCGGCCAGGTTGCCTTCCTGGTCCAGCGCCACAGCGCCCGTGGTGCCGTGCACGCGGTCGTCTTCCTCCAGGGATGGATTGACGAGGCTAGAGCTTTTTTTCTCCTCCGCAGCGACTCGATCCTGATAATGCTTCCATTCGCGCTCGTTGTAGAAATAGAAGGGAGATACCAGCGGCACGCCCTGCGATTTTGCGAACTCTTCGGCACCCGCGCCTACGAGCATCACGTGCTTGGTGCGTTCCATGACCATGCGCGCCAGGCTGATGGGATTGGCGATGTGGCGGACGGAGGCCACGGAGCCAGCCTGAAGCGTTTTGCCGTCCATGATCGCGGCGTCCAGCTCGGCCACGCCCGCCCGCGAGTAATACGCGCCGCGGCCGGCGTCGAACGCGCCGGAATCCTCCATGATGCGGAGGGCAGCTTCCACCGCGTCGATGCTGCGGCCTCCGTTGCGGAGGATCGCGGCGCCGGTTTCGGCGGCGTGCGTGATGGCGGTGCGGGCCGCATCCGAATGCTCCGGCGATTGATTCTTGTAACTCCCCGCGCCGCCGTGGATCACAAGCACGAAATCATGGGACTGCGGAGGCGGCGCGGCGGCAAGCTCGGCCGTGTGCTGGACGCGGGTTGCAGCGACCAGGAACAGCGCGGCAGCCGAAAATAGGATGGCGCGACTCGGTTTCATGACTCCTCCCTCCAGGCAATGGATAAACGGAGCGGACTGTACACCGGAGCGGCGCGGTGCACAACGCAGCGGCCGGGTGTCTCTTTCAAACTGATTTTGGGCCCAGGCATGATTTAATCGTTCGCGCGGACCATTTTCGACGAGCCGCGATTCGAAGCTGCGCGGGGGTGGGGCATCGAACGGGAAACCGCGAGCGTGGTGATTATCGGCGGCGGTGTAGTCGGCTGCGCCGTGGCGATGGAGGTGTCTGCTTTCGCTGAGGATGTATTTCTACTGGAGGAAATGCCGCAGCTCGGGATGGGTGCGAGCTCCCGCAACAGCGGGGTGATTCATTCCGGCATTTACTATGCGAAGGGGTCGCGCAAGGCACGGCACTGCGTCGAAGGGAACCGGCTGACGTACGAGTTCTGCGAGAAGCATGGCGTGCAGCACCGCCGCACGGGAAAAGTGGTGGTGGCGGCGTCGACGGGTGAAGAGCCGCAGCTCGAGGCGCTCCAGCGCCGCGGCGAGGAGAACGGCGTTACCGGCCTGCGCCTGATCGACCGGCGGGAACTCGAAGCGCGCGAGCCGCACGTGCATGGACGCGCGGCCCTCGAGGTGCCGTCTTCCGGCCTGGTGATGAGCGAAGAGCTGGTGAAGGCCTACGCGCGCGTGGCCGCTGAACGCGGCGCGAATGTGCTCACGCATTCCAAGGTGAGCGCGCTCGAGCCGGCCGGTGCGGGAGCGCGCGTGACGAGCGAGCGCGGGACAATTGAAGCGCGCGCGGTAGTGAATTGCGCGGGGCTCTTTGCCGACGAGGTCGCAACGCTCACCGGCTTCACGAAATATCGCATTCAGCCCACGCGCGGGGACTACTGCGAAGCCGTGCCGGCTAAATCGCATCTGGTGCATTCGCTGGTGTATCCGTTGCCCGAGGCGGGCATTTATTCGCTCGGGGTGCATCTGACGAAGACGCTTTGGGGCACGCTGCTGGTGGGGCCTACGGCGCGGCCGGTGGCGAGCAAAACGGACTACGAGAGCGACCGCGTGCCCGTGACGGAATTTGCGCGGGGCGCGCGGGCGCTCCTGCCGGAGATCACGGAGGCGGATTTGCGTCCGGCGTACTCGGGCATCCGCGCGAAACTCGCGCCTGCCGATGGAAGCGCCCGGCCAAAAGAATCGGCGGATTTCGTAATCGAACGCGACCCGCGGATTCCATGCGTGATTCACATGATCGGAATCGAGTCGCCGGGACTGACCGCGGCGTGGTCGCTGGCAAAAGAAGTGGCGGGCATGGTGAGAGAGACGCTCAAGTAGGGCGCTGTTACGGAGAGCGGCGGGCAATCTGCGAGGCGGAAACGAGGCGGATGCCGCGGGCTTCCACTTCGGGCAGCATCTCCGCTAGTACATCCAGCGTGGCCCCGTGCGGATGGCCGATAGCCACGCAAATGCCCTGTTCGCGCGCCAGGCGTTCGGCGTGTTCGAGCTGTCGGCGGATGGCGGCGGGCTGCTCGTCGTCGTCAAGAAACACGTTTCGCGCCGCGGCGGGAACACCGGCGTGGAGCGCGGCATCGAGAGCGCGCGAGCCGGGCGACGTTCGGCTGTCAATGAAGAACAGGCCGCGAGAGCGCAATGCTGCGGCGAGCGAAGCCATGAGCGCGGGATCGGCGGTCGCGCGCGAGCCCTGATGATTGTTCACGCCGGCGGCGTAGGGCACGGTGGCGAGCATCTGGTCCATCACGCGCGCGACTTCCCCTGCCGGCTCGCCGACGTGCAGCTCGATCTTTTCCGCTTTGTCCTCGCCGGCGACGGATTCCATGGGCAGATGCAGCAAGACTTCGATGCCGTGGCGGTGGGCTTCCTCGGCGATCGCGGAGGATTCGGGCAGGTTGGGCAGCACTGCCACGCTGACGCGCGCGGGAATCGAGAAGACGGAGCGTGCGACCGAAGGATCGTAGCCGAGGTCGTCCACAATAACGGCGAGTTCGGGCGCGCCGCCGGCGGGAGAGCCGGGAGCGGCTGCCGGGGGCGGGGCCAGCAGAAAAACCTCGAGCGCGAGCAGCGTACGTCCTTCGTAGCTGATGGCGTAGGCGGCAGAGGCCGCGCCAGGCTCGCGCTGCTCCAAAGTTACGCCGCGAATGCCAGCCGCGTCGCGCCACGAAGATTCGAGCGCGCCGAGATGCGCGGCGTCGGGCAGCGAGACGAGCACGCGCGTAGGCCCGGCAGTGCGCGACCAGCCGGAAGGCACGATGCGAATGGGCGAATCCGCGCCTGCGGCAGGACGCGCCGCGGCGGCGAAATCCGCGGCCAGCCGGTTGGTATCCGTTTCCACCGAACGCTCGCTGTGGCGGCAGGCGGCGAGTCCGAAAAGCGCTGAAGCCACTACGAGCAGAACGAGCGGGGAATGCAGCGGCCGATGGGAACTGACCCGAAGCGGGCGAAACCGGGCAACAGAGGGCAAGGCGAGTTGACGGCGATTCACCTGCGCTACGCGGCTTTCGACGCGGCGGGAACCTGAATCGGCGCGCGGAGCAGTTCGAGAGCCTTCTTCAGGACCGGGTCGTCCTGCGGGCGAGGCACACCGCTGGTGACGTGGCCGGGCTCTTCACCGCCCGCAGTCTCGGCGTTGTCGCCCAGTTCGTCCACGACATTGGCCATTTCGACGGATGGCTTCACACCGTTGTCGTTGATCTTTTTTCCTTCCGGATCGTGATAGAGGGCGGTGGTGAGGATGAGCGCGCCGCCGTCTTCGAGCGCGATGATGCTCTGTTCGGAAGCGCTGCCGAAGGTGCGTTCGCCGACGGTGGGCACGGCGCGGTCCTCCGCCAGCGCGGCGGCAAAAATCTCTGCTGCACCGGTGGTCCGCGCGGAAAGGAGCACGGTCACTGGGCCGGTCCAGACCGTTTTCTGAGGGTCGGCGGTGAACTGCTTGGGGGGAACCGTCTGGCCGCTCAGCGTGGTGATGGTGCCGGAGCTGAGGAACAGGTTCGCCGACGAGACCGCTTCCTGCACGCTGCCGGAGGCACAGTCGCGCAGATCGATTACGACCTTGTGCAGGCCCTGCTTGGAATAATCCAGAAGCTTTTGCCGGATTTCGGCGGCGCGCCCCGCACTGAATCCCTGCACGCGGAGGTAAGCGACATCGTCTTCCATTTTGTCCGCGACCAGGCGCGGCGTGGCGACGACGGCCCGAGCCACTTCCAAATCGTGCGATTCCGTGCCACCGTGGCGGACTTCCGTGATCTTCACGGTGCTGCCCGGGTCGCCCTCGAGAAGCAACTCGGCCTGGCGAATCGACATTTCGCGGGTAGAGAAGCCGCCGATAGTTTCCAGGATATCGCCGGTAGAGAGGCCCGCTTTCTGGGCCGGGCTGTCGGGCAGGGCGGTGAGCACCAGGAGGTAGCCGAATCGCTTGGCGAGAACCACGCCGATGTCTCCGCGCGGATGCTCCTTTAGACGAGCCTGGTAGTCCTCGTACTCGCGCGCGCTCAGGTAGCCGGACTGCGCGTCGAGCGATTCCACGAAGCCGTGCATGGCGCCACGAGTCACCTGGCGCATATTGGGCTCTTCCACGTAGCCCTGCTCCACGCGCTCCAGCACCTCGCTGAACACCCCAAGAGACTTGTAGGTGTTCTCCTCATTGGAGCGCGCCAGGGCGAAGCCGAGCCCGGCATAAAGCAACACGAGAACAGAAAGGGCGAGTAGGAGAATGCGAGTGGCACGGCTCATAAAGTCAGATCCTCGCAAAACGCCAGTATAACACCCTTTGCGCCGCACGCCGGGCCGAGAGTTCCACCGGGGTTTGCCGGCCAGAACACACATAGCGTGCGGCAGTTCTGCACGCCGAGTTCGCAGCTAGCTAATGGGTGGCGGCGATGGCGGGCACCGCGTCAGGTTCGGCGTAGGTGATATAGGTCTGCGAGATGCGGTCGTGCCAGGTGAGGCCGTGTTCATCCCAGGCGGACCAGAGAAACCCGAGCATCCCGGAAGCGGCGGACAGCAGGTAGCCGAACGCGCGCCAGGCCAGCTCCACCGTCACCGGAATTTTGCCATCAAAGCAAATCACGCGCAGGCCGCGCAGGACCATCCCCGGCGTGGCGCCGCCTATGACAGTGAACAGCAGCATATACTGCGCGTAAATCAGGAAGGCCGCGACGATCGCCACCCCGGCCCCGGCACGCGAAAAGGCGAACTCGCCGCCGGCCAGATGGAAAGCAAGGAAGAACCCGCCGATGGTGAATCCCAGGATGGCGGCGTCGAGGAAAGCGGCGCAACGCCGCTCGCGGAGGTCGGCGACGGGCTGGAGTTCCACCTGCGGCTGGAGTTCCACGTCGTTGGGAGAGAAATCAAAGACGGGCTGGGGGACGCGAATCTCGATGCGCTCCGTGGCGGCTCCGGGCAGGGGCCGCGAAGCGGTGCGCAGCGCGGCGCGGCGGTTGTCCGCCTCTTCCGCATCCGCGGCTTCGAAAGCAGGAGGAAACGAGCTATCGTGCGATGCCGCCGGTTCCGCGAGCGCAGCCATGGCCGGCGCCTCCGCTTCGTCTGGAAGCGGCGGAATCGCTTCCGCGCCCGAATCGAGGGAATGCGATTCCGCAACGGGAGCGAGTTCCGGTTCTTCGTCCGCCGAGGGCTGTTCGTGCGGGAGTTCTTCGGCCGGTGCGCTTTCCTGCTCTTCCTGAGGCGCGGCGGCGGGCGCTTCGAAGCCCGAAGTTACGGAGCCGCACTCCTCCTCCTCCGCTTCGGGGCTCGGCGTCGAGCGCCAATAGTCGGTGTCGATAGTGGGAATTGTGGCGAGCGGGGCGGATTCCATTTCCGGCGGCGCGGCGGATTCGGCGGGCTGCGCCTCAGCGAGCTCAGCGGGGTCAGCATGCACTTCGAGTGTTGTTGAGTCCGCCAGCACGACGGCGGGTTCCGCAGCCAGGGGAAGCCCAGCGGGAGTTTCGGCCCGCTCCCCGGCGACGGATTCCTCCGGTTCCTCGACCGCGGCACTCGCTGACCCGGCATCGCTCGAAATGTGCGAGGCAAGCTCCGTGATGTCGGCTGTGAGATCGGCGGTAAGGTCGGCCTCTTCCACCGGCTGATAGCTGCGCAGATTTTCGACGCCGTTCTTTGGCGCCGGAGCAGGAGAGGAAGCCACGCTGGTGGCGGCATCGAAAGCGGCAGGCGTGACCGCAAATTCGGGCGGTGGCGGCGCGGGCGCCACGGATTCCGCAGGAGGAGCTTCCATGGTGGCCGGAACGGCGGCTGCCGCTTGTGGCGCGGCCTGGAGGGCTTCTCCCTTCGAATGAACGCGGAACTCGAGCACGGATTGGTTGGCGGCCCGCTGGCGTTCGCGGCGGCTGCGATAGGATTCGAGGCGCTCGGAAACCTCGCGTCGCCACTCCGGGACTTCGGCCGGCGCGGTTTCTGCGCGGCCGGCAACCAACTGAGGCGTATCCGTGGCTGGCGAGGCGCCCGCAGCAGCGGCGGCAGCGCGCGTGCGTCCGTGGCGGCGCGACTCTATGGGCACGGCGGCCAGAACGGCGCGGATCCGCGCGGCGGCTTGCTTGCGCGAGTCGTCCGTTGTTTCATCCGGATCAATGCCGACGTAGCCATCGCAGATGGCGGTAGGCTCTTCGTGAATCAGACCGCACTTTAGGCAGGGTGTTTTCACGGTCCAGTTTTTGCGCCGCGGAGTGGCCTCAAACCAAGGACCAGCGGAGAAATTAGCACGTGCGGGAGCGGCGAGCGTGGCGGGCTGCCCCTCGTGTCGCTAATCGGGCAACGGGGAGCGGCAACCGCAGCCACTCGTGTTGAGCGCGTGATTCGAGAGGGAACGCGAGAAGGCGGTGACTAGGGTTTCGGGGCGGGCGGCTCACCCGCCGGGGCGCGCAGAGAATCCAGGAGCTTTCGAGCAGCCGGATCATCGGGCTTTTCGCGGAGATACTCCTGCAGCGCGGCGATAGCGCGATCCTTATTCCCCTGGCCGAGAAAGGCATTGGCCTTGATGAGAGGAACGCCGACGGCTTGGCCGTGGCCGAGATCGAGAGCGCGATCGGCCTCCTTGATGGCTTCGTCGTATTCCTTCTGGTTCAAATGCGCTTCCGCCATCATGGCGTGGGGCCGCCAGGCGTTCGGCTGCAGCTGGATGGCTCGAGTAAGGTAGGGAACCGCATCCGCAGGCCGGTTGTCGCGCATCAGGGCATCGCTCAGGTAGAGAAGGGAATTCATGTGCTGAGGGAAAATCTGGAGAGCCTTTTCCCAGTAGGATTCGGCTTTCGGGCGGTCGTTGGTCTCCGAGTAATAGACTCCGTAAAGAAAATTGACGTAAGGGTGGCCGGGAGCGAGCTGGTACGCTTGCTCGAGGGGGGAAAGCGCGTCGGCCGGCTTATTGGCGCGAAGCGCGTCGGCCGCTTTGTTCGCCAATTTCTGAGCTTTGGGAGCGAGGATCGGCATGGCGGGTGCCGAATCCTCGGTGGAGTCCGGATCCTTGGGCTCGAGGTCAACGTAGAGAATCGCGCCCGGGCCCATCGCGTTGTATTCCTTCGAATACAGTTGATAGCCGGCGGCAGAAACTCGGACAAAATAATCGCCGGGCTGCAATCCATCGAATCTGGCCTGGCCTACTTTCGTGGTGGCTTGTCCGACGAATTGGCCGGTGTACGTGGTCAGCGTGACTACGGCCATGTCGATTAACCCGCCGCGAGAACTGCGCACGATGAGTTCCAGCGAGAACGTGTTGCCACTCAATTGAGCTCCCGGGGCGGCGGGCGCCGCGCCTCCCATACGCTGGGCGGCGCTGGGCTGGGGAATCATGAGGAGGACACCCAGAACGGCAAGTCTGAGAGACAGGCGAGCAATCCGGCAGGCCATGGTCCACCCCCAAGTCGGGTGACGGGAACAGGGCAGAAATTCTACACCCGTGAGAGACGCAGGGCTAGCGGGGCCGAAGCGAAGCCCTCGAGCCCGCCGAGGTTTGCGCGCGCGAAGACAGTGGGAATCGACAGGCTGCCGAGTGTGACAAATGAACTATCCGGCCGGTCAGAGTCCGGGCGAACGCCTCGAAACACACCGCGCGCCGGAAGGAAAGCTGTGTTACCGTACCTCGCCCATGCCGTTAGAACTGGCCAGCAAGCAGCTTGGGAGGGTGATGGTAATCGCGTGCCGGGGACGAATCGCCCTGGGTGCCGAGGCCCGCGCCCTGGAAGGGGAAGTGAACAGAGTAACGCTGGGAACCAGGAGCGTGGTTCTGAACCTGACGGACGTGGACTTCGTGGACAGTGCGGGTCTCGGCCTGCTGGCGCGCATACAGCGCTCGCTCAGGACCGACCGGGGAGACCTGAAGATTTGCGGAATGCGGGAGAGCCTCCTGAAGGTGTTCACAATCACCCATTTGGACAGGGTTTTTGAGCTTTACGATTCGGAAGAACAGGCGATCGAGGCATTCCGGCAGAGGGCCAGTTCCGTCAGCGAACCGGCCAAGCCTGCCAAGCGGACGATTTTATGCGTGGACGAGTCGAAGGATGTGCTGGCGTATCTGGGCGCGCTGCTGCGGCGGTTGGGATATGAGGTGCTGACCACGCGAACGGCCGCTGATTTTGCGCGCTTTCTGAGGGCCGCAAGACCGGACGCGGTTCTCGCCGGACAGGGCATGGGCGCGAATCAAGAGGTGAAAGAAGCGCTTCGGCGCAATGGGATCCAGGCGCCCGTGCTCTTGCTCCCCCCGGAGTTCTCGACGGCGGAAGCGGGCGAGGCCGCGCGTCAGGTGGCGGAGCGTCTCGAAGAACTGTTCCATGCATCGCAGAGGCCACGAGAAGACCGGCAGTGAGGTCCGCCGTTTGGCAGGTAAGATTTGTTCGAAATCTGCGGGACATTCCAGGGTCCGGCAGCATCTTACCTAACTCCCGGGGACGCGGGGCGGGGCTTCCAGCAACTAGGCGCGAAGCACGAAGAATAGGAAGGAAATGAGAAGGACAAGAATGGGAAAGCTGTGCCTTCCTCTGGCAGCTGGCTGGCTGGTGCTCGCTGTTTCTTTTTCTACGCCGGCGCGTCAGGCCGACCCGCGGCAGGCCGGCGAACTGGCGGTAAGCGGAGAATTGCTTGTTCCCGAATGCCAGGCGGCAGAAGGCGACGAGCAGCAACCCTCCGGAAACCCGCCGGCACAGGCGCAGCCGCAAACGCCGTCGCAGCCGCAGCAGGGCGAGCAGAAGCCCGAAGAACCGGAAAAGAAGCAGGGCGAGCAGGTGGACAACGGAATCTCGAAGGACCGCCTTTTCTACCTATTGCCGAATTTCCTGACGCTGGAAAATGCGGCCAATGTGCCGCCGCTGAGCGCCGGAGAGAAATTCAAGGCCGTGGCCAAAGGCACGTTTGATCCGGTTCAATTCACCTGGTACGCAGTTCTGGCCGGCTACGGGCAGGAGACCGACAGCTATCCGACCTACGGCCAGGGGGCGCTGGGCTACGCCAAGCGGTACGGCACCATCTTCGGCGATACCACGATTGAAAACTTCATGGTCGGGGCGGTGTTTCCGTCGATCTTGCGGCAGGACCCCCGCTATTTTCAGATGGGGAAAGGCGGGTTCTGGCGGCGGACGTGGTATGCGATGACGCGCATCGTGGTGACCCGCGCGGATTCGCGGAATGAGCAGTGGAATGCTTCGGAGTTTTTCGGGAGCGCCCTCGCTGCGGCAATTTCCACGTACAGCTATCACCCCAGCAGCCAGCGGAACATTTCCAACGTGGGGAGCACGTGGGGAACTCAGGTGGCGCTGGATTCTGTGGCCAACGAGATGAAGGAATTCTGGCCCGACATTCGCCGGCATTTCCACAAGAAGGCCGCAGCCCCTGCCGCGGATGGAAAGACTCCGGGCAATTGAGGGATTTCAGGCGAGACGCGGAAACGAAACCACGGACTGTTGGCGCGTTGCGGGAGGCAGAACCGCGTGCTAGGCTCGCTTGCGTTGCATGACCAACTGGCGGGGAAATTCCGTGCGGCGCAACGATAGCGCTGTCCCCTCCAACCATCCGCATCAGGCATTCCAGGGCATCGTGAGGATTCGATTCGGCGCCATGCGCCGTTACGCGGGAGTGTTGCTCGCCGTGCTGTTGGCGGGCGCGGCCGCGGCGCACGCGGGACAAGTGCGGCAGGCCAAGGCGCCGGGCAAGCAGGGACTGGTGCAACTGGAAGCCCAGCAGCAGCGGAAAGTGGGAAACACATTCATCGCCGACGGGGACGTGGACATCCATTATCAGGCCATGCGGTTGCGCGCCGATCACGCCGAATACAATTCGGACAGCGGGGAGGCGCGAGCGCGCGGCCACGTGCGCTTCGACAGCGACACGCAGAGCCTGGAAGCCACCGACGGAATCTACAACGTGCGCACGGGCCAGGGAACCTTCCACCACGT
>JASHRU010000257.1 GCA_030037225.1 Candidatus Acidiferrales bacterium
AGCAGCGGACGCCCGATCACCCCGGTTCTGCGCGGGTTCGCTTGCTTTAGGGCCAAACTAGCCGCCGCCGCTCCCGCGGCCGCAAGAAATTCTCTGCGGCTCAGCTTTGTCTTTTCTCTCGCCATTTTGCTCCGCATGCGAACACAAATGGGCGAAGCAAGCCGGAGACACTTCTCGTGTCTCCAGCCTGCTTCGCCGTTAACTCGTACGTTCGAGACCGTCTAACCTACCACGGTCCGTGGTTGTTGACCGGCTCACCCGTCGTGGGATCAAGGATCAGGACGCGATCGCCGGCCTGGAACTGGTTGCGCGAAAAGTCGAACATCTGCGCGATGGAGTTGGCGACCGAGTCGAACGACCCGCCGGCCAGCCGCTGCCCGCCCAGCCAGTTGTCCTCGATGAAGTGAATCACGGAGGATTGGTCGGTCAGCGTGTGGTCCACAAAGTTGTCCCGTGCCCACGGCGAGATTACCAGCAACGGCTGCCGGATTCCGTAGCCGCAACGCCCTTGCGCGTGCGGATTGGTCGTGGCGTCGGCCCCGGGAAGCGACGTGTTCGTGCCGCTGCCGCAGGCGCCCGAACCGGTCAGCTTGTCCGCCGGACTCGTGGACTGGTTCACGATCGGCGCCATTTGATGGTCGTACCACCCGTCGGAATCGTCGTACAGAATCACGATCGCCGTGTCCTGCCAGTACGGCGACTGCATGATCGTGTTCACCACGGTGACCACGAAGATTTGTTCGTCCAACGGATCGGAATTGCCCGGATGCGCGTCCTCGATGGCGATTGCCTTCAAGAAGCTCACTGCCGGCAGGTTCCCCGATTTCACGGCGGTATAGAAGTCGTCGATGTCGTACTGATGGTTTGCGGCCCCGGCATGGCCGATTTCCGCGTTCGAAGCGGGGCGCGTGTGATTCAGGTTCTGCGTCGTCGCGAAGTACTGGAAGAACGAGTGGTGCGGAACGTAGTCCGTTTGCGTCCCGGTGTAGGCGGACACGGAACTCCGCGAACAGCCCGTCGTCCCGTTGGCGTTCGTGAGCGTGAGATTGAATCCGCCCATGAAGCCGCCCCACGTCACGTTTGCGGCAGTCAGCAGGTCGCCGATGTTCTGCGCCGTCATCGTCACCTGCGCGCTGCTCGTCGAGCAAACGTCCATGTAGGGATCCGCGTCGCTGTAGAGCGTGAATGTGCCCCCGCCCCCGGTCGTGTACTTGGATGACGCCCCCGATGTGGAAAGCGCTGTATCCACGCCGTTGGTCTGGCCGGAAACCAAGTTCAGAACTCCCGGTGTGGACGGCCCGAAGGTGGACCCGAACGAGTTGTCGTTCAACGCGAAGTGTTGCGCGTAATTCCACATCGCCGTCACGGTGTTTCCGTCGTAGTAGCCCATGTTTAGCCCCGTGGTCGTGACGGCCAGCGGAGGTGCGTTGGGCGGTGGTCCGGCCGAGCCCGTGGACTTCGGATACAGGTCCACCAGTCCAAAGTCCATGGCCTCTTGTTCCGGGCCGTAAGAGTGGCTCTGGTCCGCCGTGTAGGCCTGCGAACGGTCCAGCCGGAAGGGATTCGTCGCCCCCGACCCGTTTTCTGTGTTTAGAAAGTTCGGGTTGTTCGTCAGCAGCGCTCCCGAGAGCCCGTTCACCGTCGGCGTATTCGGCCGCGCGGAGAATTGCGGCTCGCCCGACGGATTCGTGGCGCTTGGATATGTTGCCCAGTAGTGGTCGAACGAAATGTTCTCCCCGAAAATGACCACGATGTGCTTGATCGGCGTGGCCGTATCCCCATAAGCGCCGCTCCAGCCGTTCGCGAACACCGGCTGGACAGGCAACGAGCAGATCGCGGCTGCCAGGACAATCGCAATGACCTTTGCTAAACCAGAATGCATTCCTCGTTCCTCCTTGAATTCGTGAAGCGAAGTGATTCGTGGCTCTCCAGCGGCGCGCGCGGAGGTTCCAGGCACCGGGCATCCGCGCGTCCCGCCGTCAGGTCATAACCGCGGCGTGTTATCTCCGAGTGAACGAACCGTCAAAAGTGGTTTGGCTTTCGATGAATTCGCTTTGAAGCGTTCGCAGCCTAGAAATAATGCGCTTCATCGCTCGAGTCCGGGCGATTGGCAGTTTTAACTTCGTTGTAAGACTCCGTCTATATTCCGGAGATGCAAAACCCGAAAAGCATTCGCCCGGTTTTTCGGCATCCGGCCCGGCTGTGCTGTAGAATGAATGCTTCAGGGGAGAATCGACCGGAGTGTTCGTTCGTCGTAAAACCGCAGGCGTCAAGGTCGGCCACGTCACCGTGGGCGGCGGCGCCCCCGTCGTCGTTCAGTCCATGACCAATACGGACACGGTGGACGCCATCTCCACCGCCCGCCAGTGCCTCGAACTCGCCGAGGCCGGCTCCGAACTCGTCCGCGTCACCGTCAACATTCCGGAAGCCGCCGCCGCGGTCCCCGAGATCAAGCAGCGCCTCGCCGATGCCGGCTGCGACGTGCCCATCATCGGCGACTTCCATTACAACGGCCATGTCCTGCTCACGAAATATCCCGCCTGTGCCAGGGACCTCGATAAGTACCGCATCAATCCAGGCAACGTCGGCGCCGGCCAGCGCCGCGACGAGCAGTTCTCCGTGATCTGCAAAATCGCGCGCGACAACGGCAAGCCCGTCCGCAT
>JASHRU010000258.1 GCA_030037225.1 Candidatus Acidiferrales bacterium
GCGGGGCCGCGCAGTTCGATCCCGATCTGGTCAAGACGTTCCTCGATGTTCTGCGGCGGCTGCCGCAGCCGCAAGTAAGCACCCGCGAGCGATAGCGCGGGCGTTCCCGTTCCGCAGCAGGTTTTCTCAGGAGGAATTTCCATGCAGACCGCGACCATTCGCTGGCAGCAGGGCGAGCGATTCGAGGGTGCGACGCCCTCCGGCCATCGCCTCGCGCTCGATTCCGACCGCAAGAGCAACACGGGGCCCGGGCCGATGGAATTGCTCCTTGTGGCGCTGGGCGCGTGCACGGCCACCGACATCGTGATTATCCTGGGAAAAAAGCGGCAAGAGCTGGAGAGCCTGGAAGTGAGCGTATCCGGCGAGCGCGCGCCGGAGCCGCCGCAGGTGTGGACGCGCCTCGATGTGGTGTTCCACGTGTGCGGGCGCAACGCCGAAGGCGGCCCAATGGACGAGAAGGCCGTGGCCGATGCCGTGCGCCTGAGCGAAGAAAAATATTGCTCGGTGGCCGCCATGCTGCGGAAGACGGCCGCGCTCACCATGCGCTACGAGATCGCCAGGTAGGGGCACGACATGTCGTGCCCCATCTGGCACAGGCGTAAGGTGTCCATCCCCTGCTCTGCCTGCGGCTGGGGCACAACGCGTCGAGACTGAAGAGCTCGGCGTGTCGTCAATAGGGGCACGACATGTCGTGCCCCTACGGATGAAGCGTTTTCCCAACGAGCACCGGCGGATGACTACGGCAGTATGTCCCGCCAGTCGAGCCACCACCGTTTCGGCTCGCCGAGTCCCAACTGGCGGCGCCAGGCGTCCATCATTGCTTCATTGCCTCGCAGCAGGCCCGCGCGTGTGACGCCCGGCGGCGCTGGAACGAGCGCCGTTCCGCGATCCACCAGCCGCCGCCGTTCCTCGCCCGTCGCGGTTCGCAGCATTTCCTGCAGCGAAAATACGTCGCGAGGCCGCGCGGCAGCCAGCAATTCAGCGAGCGCGGCCCCGCGCGCGGCGTCATCCTGCGGTCCGAAGTCCAGGCTTGCCAGCGCCGCGCGGAAAGCTACCGGCGCGTCCTCAAAATACGGCGTGCCCAGATTTCCGCCGGGCCGTAGCAGCGAGACGGCGCCCGCGGGGATCAGAATCTGGCGGTCATCCAGTTCGAGCTGCACCCAGCCGGAGCTCACGCGCAGCAACCCCGAGCCGTGCTCGTCTGTCTCCAGCGTAAACGCGCAGCCCACGTCGTACGCGGTGGCGCCCGGCGTATCCACCACAAACGTGAACGGAGGCGCCAGCGTCCGTGCCGAGATTTTGCCCCGCTCGAGCGCCATGCGGTAGCGGCCCGGCCGCATTTCCACCAGCCGCATGCGCGAGTTCGGCAGCACGGTGACGCGCCCCACCAGGCCGATGCGGATTTCCGCCTGCGAGGAGCTGTCGGTTTCTACCAGGCCGCCGGCCGCGAGCTCGGCAGAGTTCAGCACGGAGCGGCCGTTGATTCGCGGCGTTCCGGCCAGGCAAAGCGCGTCGCAGGAGTTGCGCGGATAGGCCACGCGGCGAATGACCCACGGGGCCATCACCAGAACGAGCACTGCCGCTCCCGCCCATGCGCACACTCGAAACGCCCGCGACCACGCGAGCGCCTCCCACCAGCTCGCCCGCTCGAGCGCCGGCAATGCACGCGGCGGTCCGGTCTGCCGGTAGCGCGCCAGCAGTTGCTCGAGTCGGACGATTTCCGCCTCCGGCTCGCCCGTCGCCTCCCACAGATAGTCGTGACCTTCAGGCGTCGGCATGCGGGTCCCTCCTTTCCAGCCGCTCGCGGAGCAGCTTCATCCCGCGGTGCAGGTTCACGCGCACAGAGCCCGGAGAGAGCCCGGTGCGTTCGGCGATCTCCGGGCCGTTCATGCCCTCCACCAGGCGCAGGATGAGCGTCTCGCGGTACGCGTCGGGCAGCGCGCGGATCACGCCGAGAACGGCGGCGGCTTCCGCCGCGGCCACGGGGTTGCCGGGCGCGGCATGTGTGTCCGTCAGCTCCGCGGTTTCCCGCGTCCGGCGGAAATGGTCGCGCGAAAGATTCCGCGCGATGGCCGCCAGCCAGCCGCCGATGGCCTCCGGCTCGCGCAGACGCGGCAATTGCCGGTAGGCCTGGAGAAATACCTCCTGCACCAGATCGTCCGTGGCGTGATGTGGCGCGCGTCCGAGCACGATCCCGTGCACCATGCGCGCGTAGCTGCGGTAGAGCTCGTGGAATGCGTCATGGTCCCCGTCGCGGGCTGCCGCCACCAGCCGCGCCAGTTCCGTGCGCGTTTTTCCCGGCTCCATTTCCGGCAGGCCGTATCCTCGCCGCGTCAGTCCTTGAAATTCGACGTCCGCTCGACCCGGAAGTTCACGCTGCAATGGAGCGCGCCGTCTGTGCCGCGCTCGAGCGGGCGCACGGCGCCGAATTTTCCCGCCGCCGCGGCATCCGCCAGCATCCGGGAGGTCACGAAGGGATCGCCCTCAAACCGCAGTTCGTCCACCCATTGCCTCGGATAGCCCGCGCCCCAGAGGATAAAGTGTACATGCGCCGGAATGCTGCGTCCGGGATAGGCTGCGGGACGGATGGTGCTGAATTCAAACCGTCCTGCGGTGTCCGTTTTCGCCCAGCCCTGCAAGCGCGGAGGGCGCATCGTGCCGTTTTTCGTGTAATGTCCGGTCGCGTCTGTGTGGTACGCATAAACGATGATTCCGGCCACGGGTGTTTCGCCGTCGGGCGCAAAGACGCGCCCGGAAATCACCAGCCGTTCCCCGGGTTCCTCCGGGCCGGCAATGTCGGCGTGCCAGGTGAGATTTGCCGGCGCGTTCGCCACTTCCGGCGCCTGCTGTGCTTCTCCCGGCCGGCCAAAGGCGAACAGCAGCGCTGCCGCTGCGGCGAGGGCGAGGACCCAGTAGAAACGATCGGCTCGATGGGGCATCGGTCGGCCTCCTGTTCGGTTACATTATGGAGGACGGCGGCCGGAGCAGGGTGTTAACACGGCCCAAAGCGGAGGAAAAGAGAGAAGGCTTGTACGACCACTACACGTTGCGTAGAATGCCTCTTCCTTATTGAAAGGAGAGCACCTTCCGTATGCCTGTTGACGGCCACAACAGCCGCAAAATCCGGGCCAAGATCTCCGGAGTCTCCGGCTACGCGCCTCCCCGCGTAATGACCAACAACGACCTGGAAAAGCTCGTGGACACGAGCGACGAATGGATT
>JASHRU010000001.1 GCA_030037225.1 Candidatus Acidiferrales bacterium
CAGCCGGATCTGGTGGAACATTGGATCGAGGGGCTGCGCAAGGCGGGGCTGGAGATTCCGGAGGAGGGAGCCGCCACGTCTGTCGAGAGAGCCGCGCCGGCCGCCTCGGTTTCTTCAGCAGGCAGAAAAGTAACCACGGACAGCGGTTCCGCGCGAGTCCAGTCGCAGGCGTTCTGGATTTCGGTGCTTCCCTTCACACAGACCGGAGCTGATGCCGAGCTGGAGTCGTTTGCGGAGGGGCTGGCGGAGGACATTACGGCGGGTTTGGCAAAGTTTCCCTATCTCTCGGGGAAGTCACGGAGTTCGGCACGGGATTCGAAGGCGCAGACGAGTGATGCGCGATACCGGCTGGAAGGCGGAATCCGGAAGAGCGCGAAAACGATTCGAATCAATGCGCAACTGATCGACACGCAGAGCGGCGCGCATCTGTGGGCGGAGACTTACAACCGCGATTTGAAGGATATGGATATTTTCGCGGTGCAAGACGACATCACGGACCGTGTGGTAGCGACGGTGGCGGATGCAAACGGCGTTCTGGTGCGCTCCATGGCGGACGACGTCGAAGAAAAACCTGAAGCAGGAATGAGCGCGCTCGACTGGGTGCTGCGGAGCTTCCGCTACCGGAGAAACGTGACGCCGGAGGCCCATGCCGAGCTCCGCGAGGGGCTGGAGCGGTTCGTGGAGCGCGAGCCCAAGGATGCGAACGTGTGGGCCTGCCTGGCCGTGGCGTATCTCGATGAATTTTCTTTTGGATTCAACACGCGTCCCGATGCCCTGGGCCGCGCGCAAGCCGCGGCGCGCCGGTCCGTAGAGATCGAACGGACCTGCCAGCACGGAAATGTACAGCTCGCCCTGGTCCATTTTTTCCGGCGGGATGTTCCCGCATTCCGCGCGGCGGCGGAGCAGGCCATTGCACTCAATGCGCGCAATACAGAAGCGCTCGCTCAACTGGCCATGCTGTTCGTGTTCATCCGCGAGTTCGAACGCGGCGCAAGCCTCGCGCGGCGCGCCATGGACCTGAATCCGCAACACCCCGGCTGGTATCACGTGCCGCTGGTTTGGTTCCATTTCGAGAAAGGCGAGTACGAACAGGCGCTCGATCAAGAGGCGCGCATCAACATCCCGGGACTGTTCTGGCAGCCGCTGGCGGTGGCCGCGTGTTGCGGACTTCTGGGGCGCGAGGCGCAAGCCGCCGCTGCTGCCGAGGAACTGCGCCGGTTGGATGAAGACATTGAGCGGCACCTACGGCGCCACATCGAAATCTACAATTACGCGAGCGGGATGATGGAGCGCATTCTCGAGGGCCTCGAGAAAGCAGGGCTGAAGATTCCTCCAGCGGATGGGTCGGGCGTACGCACCGGCGCTGATTCCGGCCGCGCTTCATCGGGCGCGGTTCGGTCAGCGGAGGGATTCTGGATCGCCGTGCTGCCGTTCAAGGCTCGGGTCGCCGAAGCCGGCTTGGCGGAATTGGCAGAAGGACTCACGGAAGAGATCATTACGGGACTCTCGCGATTCTCCTACCTGCGGGTGATCGCGCGGGGTTCGACTGCGAAATATTCGAGCGAGTCGAGGGACACTCCCGCGATTGGAAAGGAACTGGGCGCGAGATACGTGATGGAGGGAAGCATTCGGCAGGCAGGCTCGACCGCGCGTGTCGCGGTGCAGTTGGTGGATGCGGCGACGGGCACGCACCTGTGGGCGGAGACGTTTGAACGGGAGTTTCGCCCCGAGCAGGCATTCGCATTACAGGACGAGCTTGTTCCCAGAATCGTTTCGACCGTGGCGGACCAGCACGGCATCCTGCCGCGGAGCATTCTCGCGGCCATCCGGAAAAAAGGGGACGCGCAGGTGAGCCCCTACGAATCCATCTTCCGCGTTTTTGGCATGCATGAACGGATGACCGCGCCGGAACACGCCGCGGTGCGCGATCTCGTGGAGCGTGCGGTGAAGGAGGCGCCCAATGAGGGGGATTGCTGGGCGATGCTGGCTACGCTGTACAGCGACGAAGACTGGTTCGGATTCAATCTCCGGCCCGACCCCTTGGGCCGCGCAGCAGCGGCGGCGGCGCGCGCGGTAGAACTTGCGCCGGGAAGCGCGCTAGCGAGCCAGGCGCTGGCGCAGAACCTGTTCATGCGGCGCGAGTGGCAGGCGTTCCGGCCGGTGGCGGAACGCACGATCGCACTGAATCCGATGGACGGCGCGATTGTAGCCATCATGGGAATTCTGCTGGCGTGCTCGGGCGAATGGGAGAGGGGCTGCGCGGTGACGGAATCCGCGATGCGTCTCCATCCGAATTATCCCGGGTGGTATTGGCTCGCCTCGATATTCAACGCATACCGGGCGCGGGATTACCGCGCCACAGTGGATGCCGCGCTGCGCATCCAGATGCCGGAATACTTCTGGACCTATATCGCACTAGCCGCAGGGTACGGCCAACTCGGCGAGATAAAGGCGGCGCAGAAAGCGCTCGAGGAATTGCTCGACCTCCGGCCCGATTTTGGGCGAGCGGCACGCCGGGAACTGGAAAAGTGGTTCGAGCCGGAATTGGTGGAGCACTTTCTGGAAGGACTGCGGAAAGCGGGGCTGGAAACGGGCGGGGCCTCTTAGCCGCCCGGAAGGCCCACGAGGCGGGGCAGACGCTTCGGCGCTATCAAGGCGCGGCGAACACAATAGGCCCGGGCAAGATGGGGCACGGCATGCCGTGCCCCTACACTCGTCGGCGGGATGCCGAAGGGCAGGCCGGCGCTACCTTCTGGTTATTCCTTCTCCTGCGTTACGACGTGGATGTCCACCTCGGGAGATTCGCGGAGAAATTTGTAGAGGGCGGAGACGTAGAGCCATTTGCGCCAGCCGTGGATGACGGAGCGGCCGAAGATCACCTGGGTGATGTGCTTTTCGCGTACAAAGGAGCCCACGGCGTCGGCGACGTCGCCGTCTTCGAGGCGAACGACCTTGGCGTGCAGGTTCTGTGCGAACTGGAGATTGGCGGCCAGGGTTTTCTGGCTGGCGGGAGCGTCGTCGTCGGGCTCGTTGACGTGGACGACGTAGAGTTCGGCGTCGAGGCGGCGGGCCATGCGGGCGGCGCGGGCCACCAGGTATTGCGCGGCGGGATTCGAGCTAACGCAGACGGCGATGCGTTCGCGCACGGCCCAGTTCTTGCGGATGTCCTCGGCGGCCATGTAGGACTCGAGGCTGCGGTCTACCTGTTCGGCAACCTGGCGGAGGGCGAGCTCGCGGAGAGCGATGAGATTGCCCCGGCGGAAGAAGTGTTTGAGGGCCTGCTCGATTTTCTGAGGCGTGTACACGTCGCCGCGCTTCATGCGGTTCTGAAGGGCCTCGGGAGTGAGGTCCACCATGACGGTTTCGGCGGCGGTCAGAGGAACCCAGTCGGGGACGGTTTCGCGGACGGTGATGCCGGTGATGGCGTGGACCTGGGGGGCGATGCTTTCGATGTGCTGGATGTTGAGAGTGGAGAGGACGTCGATTTTGGCGTCGAGCAATTCCTGAACGTCTTCGTAGCGTTTGCGGTGACGGCTGCCGGGAATGTTGGTGTGGGCGAGTTCGTCCACGAGGGCGACCTGGGGCTTGCGGGCGAGGACGGCGTCGAGGTCCATTTCCTCGAACATGGCGCCTTTGTATTCGACCTGCTTGCGCGGGACGGATTCGAGCTGCGAGGCGAGCTCCTGAACGGCTTTGCGGCCGTGCGTTTCGACGACGGCAATCACCACGTCCTCGCCGCGGCTGTGGCGGCGGATGGCCTCGCTGAGCATGCTGTAGGTCTTTCCCACGCCGGGCGCGTAGCCGAGGAAGAGCTTAAGAATGCCGCGGGTCTTCTCCGGCGGAGAGACCTTTTCCAGCCATTCTTCGGGCTTCTTAGTCAAAGAGCGGGCCTCCTGGACGCTCGTTGTTCGGCCTAAGGTAGAATACGGGCATGCGCCCGCGCCTAGTGGACCGGGTGATGCAACTCGGCGTTTCCCTCGCCATCGTGGCCGGGGTAACCGCCGCATTCCGCCGCCTGGTGGAAGTGAACGAGACCACCGTCGCCCTCACATTTCTGCTGGCGATTCTAGCAGTTTCCGCCCTATGGGGGTTGGCGGTTGCGGTGGTGATGTCTCTGGTTGCGGTGGTGACATTTAATTTTTACTTCATTCCGCCGGTGGGGTCGTTCGCGGTGGCGGACCCGAAGAACTGGGTGGCGCTGGCAGCGTTTCTGGTGACGGCGATCCTGGGAAGCCAGCTCTCGTCGCGCGCGCGGAAAGAGGCGGAGGTCGCGGACCGGCGGCGGAGAGAAATCGAACGGCTGTACACGTTCAGCCAGAAGCTGCTGGGCGAAGGGAACGTGATTCAACTGATGAACGCGGTGCCGAACCACATCGTGGACACGTTTGAAGTGGGGGCGGCGGCGATCTTCCTGCCGGAGAAGCAGAAGTTTTACCGTTCGGGACTGGGGGCGCTGCAGATCGACGAAGACCGGCTGCGAGACGCGTTCAGCCGCGACGAGCCGAGCATCAGCGCGCATTCGGGGACATGCTTCGCGCCGGTGCGGCTGGGCGTGCGGCCGATCGGGAGTTTTGGAATATCGGGAGTGGCGCCCTCGCGGCAGACGCTGGAAGCACTGGGAACGCTGATCGGGATCGCCATCGAGCGCGCGCGGAACGTGGAGCTGCTGGGAAAAGCGGAAGCGGACCGGCAGGGGGAGCGGCTGAAGTCCGCGCTGCTCGACTCGATCACGCACGATTTCCGTACGCCGCTGACCTCGATCAAAGCCTCGATCACCACGCTGCTCTCGAACGGGGCGGCGGGCACGGCATCGCAGCGGGAGCTGCTGGTGGTGATCAACGAGGAGTGCGACCGGCTGAACCACCTGGTGGAAGAAGCGGCGGAGATGGCGCGGCTGGAAGCGGGCGAGGTGGAGCTGAAACTCGAGCCGGTGACGGTGCGGGAGATTGTGGAAGCGGCACTGGCGCACAGCCGGAATGCGCTGGG
>JASHRU010000259.1 GCA_030037225.1 Candidatus Acidiferrales bacterium
CGTTCTGATTCACCAGGGCGGCCAGCAGACGGGGAAATCTCCGGTGGATATCAACGGTTGCGAGGGCGGCCTCGAGGGTTCTCCCATCCAGGCCATCGTGAGCCAGCTGGATGATGCCGTCGATCTCGTAATTTCCGGCCATACGCATCAAGCCTACATCTGCCGCATTGCGAACCGCGCCGGCCGCAAGATTCCGGTCACCAGCGCCTCGTCGTATGGCCGCCTGATCACCGACATTGACATGACGCTCGATTCGGCCACGCAAAAGGCAGTCACCATCACCGCGCGAAATCTGGTGGTCGATCGGACGAACGCGAGTGTTCCCGCCGTTGGGGCAATCCGGCAGATCGTGGAACGCTATGCAGCGCTGGCCGCGCCGCTGGCGAAGCGCGTGGTGGGACGCATCACCGCCGACGTCACCCTGACGCCGAATGTCGGCGGTGAATTCGCGCTCGGCGATCTCATCGCTGATGCGCAACTGGAGGCTACGCGCGCTTCGGGCGGTGCTGTGGTGGCGTTTATGAATCGCGGCGGCGTCCGCGCGGTTCTGGAGTTTTCTTCGGGAAGCGAAGGCCCGGCAGGCGGCGTCACGTACGGCGAATTGTTCGCGGTCGAGCCGTTCGGGAACAGCCTGGTGACCATGACGCTCACCGGCGCCCAGTTGAAAACGCTGCTCGAGGAACAGTTCAAGGGCTGCTCGCTCGATTTTCCCGCCGGAAAAACCTCCAGCCGCGTGGGCGACCAGATTTTGCAGGTCTCAAAAGGCTTTACCTACACGTGGAATCCAGCAGCGGCCCCGTGCGAAAAGGTCGATCCGGCGAGCATCAGGATCAACGCCGCGGCGGTGCTTCCCGCCGCGAGTTACCGGGTGACCACGAACAGTTTTCTGGCCGATGGCGGAGACCAGCTCTACGAATTTACGCGGGGAACGGACCGTGTGGGCGGCCCGCAGGATATCGATGCGTTTGCGGCCTACTTCGCCGCACATCCATCCGTCTCGCCGAATCAGGTGGAGCGCATCAAAACCAGCGCGGCGCCGAATCCCTAAAGCAGCTTAATAGGAGAGCGAGCCGAACCTTCCTTCCCATTCTGCCAGCGGGACCATATCGATCGCGTCCCACGGGCAGCCTTCCAGGAAGGCGCCATCGGGGCCTTTGCTCGTGCACAGCTTGCAGCCGATACAGGTGTAGGGGTCCACCACGATGCGCCCGAACGGCGGATGGTCCTCGTCCGGCACCCAGTACATGCACTGGTCCACGGGGCAGTAGTCCACGCAGGCGGGCGAGCCGGAGCATCCGGTGCAGGCCTCGTTGATGAGGGCCAGGATGTGGGGCTTTCTCTTTCTCTGTTCTGATTTCTTGCCGTGCGACATCGGCGAGCGCTTTACCACCTCGCCCGGCTCGTACATCGTTCCCGTCGCAGCCGCTTCGCTCACCGGTGCCTCCCGCGTCCTCAGTCCGCTTTAGATTTTCTCCGATGCGCATCCTCATGTCAAAGTGTCGGGTAATCCTGCCAATCCAAACGATTCACCCGCGAATCCAAACGCGGGACCCGCCTGCGAGCCTGGTGCGCCTGCCCGTTTGTCTGTTCTTCGACACTATTGCTATGATTTGCCCGCTTCCGCGGCGGATTCAATCCTAGGTGCAGGAGGCCCGCATGAAGGAATTGAACGCGCTGGTGCCTCTGGCCGAGGCCGGCCAGGCCGACCAGGCCGACCGGATGGCCCGGGCCAAGGCGGCGGAGACTGTGCTCGCGAGCCTGCAAGAACGGTTTCCTGAAGCGGCCGGCTATCGATTCAAAGTCACCGGCGCGGCTCCGCAAGGTCCCGGATTTCGCAAGGAAATCCGGGGACGCCGCGGATGGAACTGGGGCCTGTACGTAATCTTCGACGGCTCTAACCCGAAACTGAACAACATCAAGCTCATTGTCGGACGGGAATCCAAGCTGATGACAATCCTCGGACTTTTTGCTTTCTTGGGCCTCTACGCCGCGATGAGTTTTGCCGTGATCAGAGAGCTTACCGACGCGCATGGAAAAATCGATTTCGGAAACAGCGATCAATGGTTCGCGCCGGGCGCCCTCGTGGTGATCGGATTACCACTCGCGGGTGTGATTGCCCTTAAGTCCGTCGGGTTCGTTTTGCAGCCTACTTTTGAGCTGGACGAGGCGGCGGCAAAGGGAATTATGGAAGCGGCTCAAGCGGCGTGGAAAGTCTGACTTTCCTGGCCTTCCCTTTCTAACCCATCGCCCCGATCACTGCCTCCGTAAACTGGGCCGTGGTCGCCCGTCCGCCGAGGTCGTGGGGCACGCATCTCGCCTCGCGGTACACCCGTTCAACGGCACCCTGCACCCGCTGCGCCGCCGCGGCCTCTCCCATGTGGCGCAGCATCATCACGCCGCTCAGCACGATTGCGGTCGGATTCGCAATGCCCTGGCCGGCGATGTCGGGCGCGGTGCCGTGCACGGCTTCAAACAGCGCCGCCTTCTCGCCGATGTTGCCGCTGGGCACAAGTCCCAGCCCGCCCACCAGCCCGGCACACAGGTCGCTCACCACGTCGCCGTAGAGATTCGGCATCACCAGTACTTCGAACTGCGAAGGGTTCAGCACCAGTTGCATGCAGGCATTGTCCACAATCACTTCGCGGTATTCGATTTCGCTGTAGCTGCGCGAAACGGTGCGCACGCATTCCAGGAACAGCCCGTCGGACTGCTTCATGATGTTTGCCTTGTGCACGGCAGCCAGGCGCTTGCGCCCGTCGCGCCGGGCCAGCTCGAAGGCAAATCGCGCAATGCGCGTGGAGGCCTTTTCCGTGATGATTTTCAGGCTCTCCACCACTCCCGGAACCACTTCGTGCTCGATCCCGCTGTAGAGGTCTTCCGTGTTCTCGCGCACAATCACCAGGTCAACGCCCTCGAACCGCGAGCGCACGCCCGGCAGGTTTTTCACCGGCCGCAGGTTCGCATACAGGTCAAGCGCCTTCCGGAGTCCCACGTTGATTGACGGGGGGCCGGCCGCCACCGCGGTCGCCATGGGACCTTTCAGCGCATAGCCGTTGCGCTCGACCGAGGTGATGGCCTCGGCGGCGAGGTAGCCCTGGCCGCGGCGCTCCATTTCCGCACGCGCCGACACTTCCTCCCAGCGCAGTTGCGCTCCGCTCGCGTCCAGAATGCGCCGCGCGGCATGCGACACCTCCGGCCCGATCCCCTCGCCCGGTATCAGTGTGACGGTGTGGGCCATGGCAGACGCATTCTACGGAATTCCGCGGCTGCCATCCATCCCCGCGATGTTATTTGCTGATTGGCTGCCGCATCCAATTGGTGTCGAGCGCCGCAAAGGCGACTTTGCTATAATGGGTATGTCAGCAAGGGCGCGCGACCCGGAAGGATGTGGAGGTCGCGAGCCCGGAGGATTCACACCATGGTGAGTTTGACGCCAGTCGCGGTCACCAAAGTGAAGGAAATCATGGGGATGCAGAACCCCGTGCCGAACGGTCTGCGTGTGGCCGTGGTGGGCGGCGGCTGCTCCGGTTTCCAGTATCACATGGCCTTCGAGAACAACTCGAACGGCACCGACCGCGTTTTTGATTTCGACGGCCTGAAGGTGTTCGTGGACCAGATGTCGCTCATGTACCTGGGCGGCGTCACGATCGACTACATCGAGACGCTCGAGGGCTCCGGCTTCAAATTCAACAACCCGAACGTGCGCAGCACCTGCGGCTGCGGCAGTTCGTTCAGCGTTTAACCCCGGCCCGCGGGCCGGTTGCAGCACGGTCCCAGCGAGAGAGCCTTCCCTTGCCGTCCTCTCGTGAAAAATGGGACCTTCGACACCGCGAGTCCTTTTCCAACCCCGCGCCTGAACCCGCCGGCTTCCTCCTCGAATGTTTTCCGTTGCTCCCGCGCCCGCACGGGCCCTCACGCGCGCTAGACTTGGCCTGTGGAGCCGGCCAGAACGCGGTCTGCCTGGCCGAGCGCGGCTGGCCGGTTGTAGCAATTGATTTTTCACCCGCAGCGCTCGATCGAACCGCCGCCCATGCCGCAGCGCGGAATGTTCCCGTCCACCGCGCCGATTTCGGCGCGCTGCCTGCCGATTTGCGCGGCGTCATTCTCGTGGAGGCCGACTTGGAGACCGCGCCGCTCCCCGCGGCCGCTTTCGATTTAATCCTCTGCTTCCAATATCTCGACCGCGGCCTGTTTCCGAGCATCGAATCCGCGCTCCGGCCCGGCGGCTATCTGCTCTACCAGACTTTTACGGAACTCGAGCGCGCTCGTGGCGAAGGCCCGCAGGATCCACGCCATTTGCTCCGCACCGGCGAGTTGCGCGCCGCGTTTCCGCGTCTGGAAGTACTGTTCTACCGCGAATGCGAATCGCCGCGCGCCGTAGCGAGTTTGCTGGCGCGGCGGCCGCTCTAGCCGGCGACGTAGACCCAGTGCCGCCTTGCCAACGCCCCTTCCACAGTAAGATACGAAACCGCCGGAGTACCGGGACAGACTTCGGCTTGCGCGAGCCACAAGGAAGATGTAAAAAAGGGTTTCTACCGGCGTCCTTCATTCGCCGGCTCTTGAGCGGCGTACGCTCCGCGATTGATACCGGGAGATGCTCGACCCGGGCGCGAAAATGGCCAAATATCTCTGTCAGGGTTACTTGTGCGAGTGCGGAGAGCGGATTACGGTCTTCCGCCTTCCGGTGAACCAGCAGTTGAGCAATCCGCCGTTTGAGATTGCCGTTCTTTGCCGGAAGGGGCATGAACGGAAGATTCTGTGGGACCAAATCGGACAACTTGACCAGTGGATAGAGTCAGATACTCTGACGGCGAACTAAGGGCGAGCACGCTGACGGGCGTCCAGCCCTTGGGACCTACCTCATAGAGCGTGGCCACGTAATATTTTTCAAGCGCGGGATTCACGTCGCTCACAAGCCAGATTCTAGACGCGGCGAAGCGCGCCTCCGCGCCCTAAATGCTCCCGCCCTGCGGAATCAGTTAATACCTTTTGGTCGTCTGCTGTGCGCATCGGCACCGGCCGTACACACAGGTGCTGCCAAGGCTGCTTAAGCTTCCGAGGGCGATGCGCGCCTGATGTGTCCGGCTGCTGGACGACAACCGGACGTTGCGAATCAATGCGGCGTCGCTGTGAGGCTGGCGGGCGGAAACAGGGCACTGCTCCAGTTACTCAACAGGTTGCCCACGTCCAGAGAACCCAGGCCGGTCACTTCATCGTAGCCTGTCCCCACCAAATAGCCCGAGAGCCCTCCAGTCAAAGCGGTGGGTGAGGGCGTGCTGTTATTGCACATGCTGGGTGTGGTCACGACGCAACTGCCGACTCCGCTGGATGCCACGGTTACGTCGTGAAAGACGCTGGGAGCCACGCT
>JASHRU010000260.1 GCA_030037225.1 Candidatus Acidiferrales bacterium
ACGCGGACAAGGGCCGCTTTGCGGCATGTCCCATCCAGATGAAGGCCTCTTCGGGAAAGCACTTTGGTATCTACAGGAAGTACGAGCGTATTCCTAATCTCATCATCGCCCACGTGTGGAATGCCCCCGATCCCCTCCATGCCGTCACGTATGCGTTTACCCAAAAGGAGTCCCTCCGGATCGGGAAAGCAATGGGATGGACGCGAACAGACTCGTGGAGGAATGGTGGCGAATATACGACTCGTTCTCCGAGCGAGAGGCTTCAAGAGCTCCTGGAACCATTTCGGATGACACCCAAAAAATGGCGCGCCAAGGTATTAACAAGCCTAGGCGATTAGCCCGCGCACAAATTCCGCTGAGCGCCCGCAAAGCTACCGACCACGAGCGAAAACACTATGAAGAAAAAAATTGAAAAACGGCAGCCAGCGGACGACCTGCGCGGGGAATACGATCTTTCGAAGCTGAAGGGCGGAATTCGCGGCAAGTACCTGTCGCGCTATAGAGCCGGTACGAATCTCGTTCTGCTTTCACCAGATGTGGCGCGGTACTTTTCCGATGAGCAGTCGGTCAATACGGCACTGCGAACGTTGATTCGCGTGGCCAGGCGCCCGCTCCGGCGGAGGCGCTGAACGCGTCTCGCAACGCTCCCACCTTTCCTCCGTTTCCGCTCCGTACCGCATGGCATGAGGCCCCGCCCCATACCGCATGGTACGGGTCCCCTTCTGACTTGCCGGCGACGACGGCAAGTCCAGAAAGAAGTTCGCGGCGAGTGATTCCCACGGGGCGCAAATCATAGCACGCGAGTAGCGGCGAGAGAGGAACGTGCGAGCGTAAATCCGCAGTCTGCGGGAGAGCCACAATGACGCCGGATCCGTCATCTCCCGCCGTGCTGGCGCAGAAACTCCGCCACGTCGTTGTGGCATCCGGTCACTGCATAATGCAGTGGCGTGTATCCCGAGCTGTCGACGAAATTGATTTCAGCGTGTTCCGCCAGCAGCAACTCTGCGATTTCCTTGTGGCCCTTGATTGCCGCCCAATGAAGAAGCGAGAGGCCCCCCTCGTCCGTGTTGGAAATCAAATCCTGGTTGTCCTCGAGCATGGACTTTAGTTTCGCAATGTCCCCGGCCCGCACAGCGTCGCCCAGCGGGTCTGTGCTCGACAACAGGCCGCACTGAGACCACTCGGGCCTTTTGGAGTTGGTCTTAGTAATGAAAAGCGTCTTGACGCTAATCACCATGCCCATCGCAGTTTTCTGTATCCCGGAATCCAGAATCTTATAGCGGACGCTCTCGCCATCCTTGAAGCGGCCGCAATTGGGAATGCGGTAGGAGAGGGCGTGAATCTTGTCGTCGCCTAGGACATAAAACTTCCCGTTGTAGAACATCGTGCGCCCTACATATCCAGAAACGTTCTGGGAACCGGCGCCCACGATTGTTCCCGCCCTCTCCGAAGGGTTTCCCCCGGGCTTCACTTGTGGCCTGGCTCCGACTGTGGGCGACATGCTGTCTCCCGCGGACGCGCCCTCCGTGGATTGGTCCGTCCGAAAGAGGATCTGGCCGCCGTGCTCGCGAAGCAATTGGGTCACGGCCACACTCCTGGCCTGAGTAGCCGCAGCCAGAGGCGTTTTGCCGTCCCTATCCCCGGCATTGACGTCGGCGTGGTTGGCCAGCAGCAATTCCGCCACATCCTTTTGTCCCGTTAATGCCGCCTCGTATAAAGGGGTGTGGCAGCTATCCGTCATGGCATTCACATCCGCCTGTTTGGCCAGCAACAGTTCGGCTACATCCGTGTGCCCAGACGACGCCGCCATGTGCAACGGCGTCGCGTCTCGGTAGTTCCTGGCATCTACCTCAGCCCGGTTCGCGAGCAGGAATTCGGCTACGTCTTTGTGTCCACCCAACGCAGCCAGGTGCAATGGCGTATTGCCGTTGCTGTCTTTGCTGGAAACCAGGGCAGGATTCGCTTCGACGAGCGCCTTCACCCTTTCCAGATCGCCTTTCTGAGCCGCGTCGTGGATTTCGCCGCAGAAGGCCGGACGGCCCCAGGCCAGCGCGACCAGCGCGAAGGCGGCGAGGCAGAGCGCACGAGAGTGAAAAAGAACCCGGATGAGGCTATTCATTTCACGTCCCCTGGAATTTCCGCAGAGTATACCTGAGACCCAGCGGCACCGGCACTCTTGCGTGTGCGCCGTCCTGTTGCGCGACTGCTCTGCCCTGTGCCGTGCGGTGCAGGGCCCGCCGAAGGCCGCCGCGGCGGGACGAAGGCGGGCGGCAGGAGCGCGGTGCCGGCGACGGCGGCCACTCCGGAAAGAATTTCGTGGCGAGTGATTCCCACGGGGCGCAAAACATAGCACGCGAGTTGTGTGACGCCGGCAAGATGCCGGCGGTACAAGATTGTGGCGCTCAAGGGTCTGGCTTCCCGAAGAGCGCGGAAAAATCAGCCGATCTGGCAGGAAAATGAATGAAAAATGCGGGTTTTGTGCACGATTTTGGGGGCGAAGGTCAGTTAACGTAATCCGGAGAATTGCGGACATGGAGATTGCCGGATGGCCAGATTTTCGGGGGAAGTTTGCGCGACGGCAAGATCCCCGGTTCGGATTTGAAAGTCGGACACGCGAGCGGCTGAGTGGAGTGTAATGAGGGCGGTTCCCTGATACTGTCGGGGCGGCACCAAGAGGAGACTGAGCAGAAAAGCGCACGGAAAAGTGTCCGTGCCACGCGAGAAATGGCAACCGAGTCCAAAGTCGAATGGAATGCCGAGCTCGAACAGCTGGTCCATGCCGAGCATTCCGATCCGTTCAACCTCCTCGGCCCGCACCTCGTCGAAGCCAACGGCAAAAACAACGTCGCCATCCGCACCTTTCTGCCCCGTGCGGAATCCATCGCCGTCATCTTTCCCGGCTCGCGTCCACCGGCCCCGATGCAGCGCATCCACCCCGAAGGAATCTTCGAAGCGGCCCTTCCCGACACGAAGCTGCCCGGCGCCTATCGCTTCCAGGTCACCTATCCCGGCGGCGCTCGCGAAATCCTTGAAGACCCCTACCGCTTTCCGCCCATCCTTTCCGAATTCGATCTGCACCTGCTGGGCGAGGGAACGCACTACCAGAAATATGAAAAAGTCGGCTCGCACGTGACAACGCTCGACGGCGTCCGCGGTGTGAGCTTTGCGGTGTGGGCGCCCAGCGCGCTGCGCGTGAGCGTGGTGGGCGATTTCAACCACTGGGACGGCCGCGTCCACCCCATGCGCCTGCGTGGCGCTTCGGGCTGCTGGGAGTTGTTCATTCCTGGCCTCGGTGAAGGCGCCATCTACAAATACGAAATCCGGTCGAAGCTCGGCCCCACGCCATTCCTCAAATCCGATCCCTACGGATTTTTCGCCGAAGTGCGGCCGAACACCGCTTCCGTCGTGGCCACGCTCGATAAACACAAATGGGCGGACGCGGAATGGCTCGCGGCGCGCGACGCGCACAACTGGCTCGCCGCGCCCATTTCGATTTACGAGGTCCACCTGGGCTCCTGGCGGCACAAGCCGGGCGGCGAAATGCTTTCCTACCGCGAACTGGCCGGCGAGCTGATTCCCTACGTCAAGCAGATGGGATACACCCACATCGAACTGCTGCCGGTGATGGAACACCCTTACGACGGCTCGTGGGGCTATCAGACCGTGGGCTACTACGCCGCCACCAGCCGTTACGGCCGGCCGGAAGACCTGATGGAACTCATCGACCGCTGCCACCAGGCCGGCCTCGGCGTCTTTCTGGACTGGACGCCGGCGCATTTTCCGCGCGACGCGCACGGCTTGGCAG
>JASHRU010000261.1 GCA_030037225.1 Candidatus Acidiferrales bacterium
TATGACAATGCCGGGGAAAGCTTCGAAAAAGGCGTCGAAGGAGCTCAGCAAGAGCTGGCGGGCACGCTGCCGGGCCGACCCAAGCTGTTCAGCGCCGATCGCGACCGAATCAAATCGGCGATGAGCCAGATGCTGCTGAGCGAGGGCAATGCCTATCTGAAAGTGAAGCGCAACCGCGAGGCCCTCGCGGCCTACGCCAAGTCCGCGGAGCTTTCTTCCGATCCGGCCACCGCCTACTACAATCTTTGTGTCGCGCACTTCAACACGCGCGTCATCGAAGGCGCCTCGGAGGCCTGCGACAAAGCCATCGCCGCAAATCCTTCGCGCGCAGACGCGTATTTCGTCAAGGGCTCGCTGCTGTTTACGGCGGCAACGACCAACAAGGACGGCTCGCTCACCGTGCCCCCCGGCACGGCCGAAGCCCTCAGGAAATATCTGCAGCTCGCGCCGCAGGGCCCGTACGCGTCGAACGTCCGGCAGATGCTCCAGTACATCGGCGCCAAGCCTGAATCCTCCGGCAAGGGCGGCAAGTCGCCGTAGAAGATGAGCCCCACCGAATCCATCCGTATCGAGCACTGGAATCCGGCGCCGCCCGCCCTGAGCCGCGAACTCGACATGCTCGGCCACGTGCTGCACGCCTGCGTGCACGCGGGGGCGAGCGTCAGCTTCGTGCTTCCTTTTTCCCATGAAGACGCCACGGCCTTCTGGCGCGACCAGGTGCTGCCCGCGGTCCGCGCCGGCACTCGCCTGGTGCTGCTCGCATGGCTCGGCGGGCGAATCATGGGCACCGTGCAGCTCGATCTGCTGACGCCGCCCAACCAGCCGCATCGCGCCGAAGTGAAAAAACTGCTCGTGCATCCGGAAGTGCGCCGGCGCGGAGTCGGAAAAACGCTGATGACCGCGCTCGAACATCACGCCCGCGAGTCCCGCCGGACGCTGCTCACGCTCGACACCGTTACCGGCGCCGCGGCCGAGCCGCTCTATCTTTCGCTCGGCTACGTCGCCATCGGCTCGATTCCGCAGTACGCCCTGAACTTCGATTCCTCGAAAGTCGAAGCCACCACCGTGATGTACAAGATTCTTTCCTCTCGCTAATGGCCGGCCCCGTGGAACCGCAATCCCGGACTGGCACCGTTCGCCGCGGGCGCATCACGGTGCAGTACGAGCGCGCCACGCTGCGCCACGAGGACGCACGCTCCTTCGCAGCGCTCGCCGCGGAGGGCCTTCGCGAGCTCGAACGCCTCGCCGGACGGCCTGCCCGCACGCGCCTTCGATTTGAATTGCGGGCGGCGACGCGCATCTCCACCGCGCGCGGCCGCACGATTCTTCTCTCCACCCATCGAGTTGCCTCGCGTTCCGCTCCCTACCTTCACGAAATCGCGCACACCCTGCTGCCTTGCCGCTATGCGCCTGCATGGTTCAGCGAAGGTCTAGCCTGCTATTTGGAATCCCACATGAGCGAATGCGGCTGCGGATACGATTCGCGCCTGTTCACCGAGCACGGCAATCGCGGCGTGGACGCCGACGCGGCGCGCTGGCTCGCCGAGGCGCGCGGCCAGAAGGTGTTGCCCTATGTCGGCACGCGCGGCACGCCGCCGGGCATCGTGGCCGACCGCCACAACGTGGCCGCGCCCTTCTACGTCCTCTCGCATTCTCTGATGAAATTTCTGGCCGACCAGGCAGGACTGCCGGCCGTCATCCGTCTCGCGGGTTCCCGCAATTTCTCGCCGGCGCTGCGCCGCGTCACCGGAAAATCCGCGCCCTCCTGGCGCTCCCTCTGGCTGGACCATTTGGCGCTGGACGGCGCTCAATCTTCCAGCAGCCGGAACACCTTCGGCGGATAGAGCGCGATCAGAATTCCGCGCCCCGGCGCCACCTCTTCGAATTCGATGCACGCCACCCCTGCTTTTTTCAGCGCCGTAAACGACCGCCGCGTGCCCGTGGCGTGTGCGATAAATTCATCCATGTGCGGCGCGTGGCCGGTGCACAGGAGCTGATCCGATTTGGTCCGCGCCAGTTCTTTCATCAGCGCGCCCGGGTCCGCTTCCGGCAGCAGCGCCTCCGAGCGGCCGATTTTTTCTTTCGGATAATGGAGCGCCTTCGCGGCAATCTCCGCCGTCTGCCAGGCGCGCACCAGCGGGCTCGACAGGATCACGTCCGGCTTGGCCCCCAGCTCCCGCAGGCCCGCCATCACGAGCCGTGCCTTCTCGATTCCTTTTTTCGTCAGCGGGCGCTCCGCATCCGGCGGGCAGTCCGGCTCCTCCCGGTCGATTGCAATCCCGTGCCGAATCAAATAAACCAGCATTCTTCGTCTTCTTTCTCTTCCCTGCTCGCCACTAACCACTAGTCACTGCCGTTATGCCACTCTCCGCCCTTCCTTCTGTCTGCGAAATATCGCCGTCGCTCCAAACTCCCGCTCAAAGAGTCCCGCCCGTTTCTGCGCTGCCGCGGTGGCCGCTCCCAAATCGCCTTTGCCGGAAAGATCGAACTCCACATGGCCCACGTGATAGACGGCGCGCACATCGCTCACGGCCTGCTGGTGCCCGCTGTCCATCCCTTCCGCCAGCCGCAGGATGGCGGAGAGCAGGCGCACGCGGCGGCGCTCCTCGCGCGGCAGGTCGCCATACGGACGGTGATCCGGGTCCGGCTCCGATTTGTGGTTGTGGTAGCGCACCAGGCTGCCCACCAACTGCCGCAGCTCGTCGGAGAGCCCCGGAATTTCGCCATACCGGATCAGGTACTCGCCGTGGCGATGGTGGCCGCGGTCGTTTACGATGCGGCCTACGTCGTGGAGCAAGCCGGCCAGCTCCAGCGCCAGCCGCGCGTTCCCATCCAGCCCATGCACGGGCCGCAACTGGTCGAAGAGCGATACGGAAAGTCCCGCCACGTGTTCCGCATGGCGCTCGTTGAACGCGTAGCGGCGCCCGAACGCCAGCGCGCCCTCGCGTGCCCCCGCCGCGCGTTCGTCGCGCGCCTTCGTAATCCGTTCGACGCTGGCCATCCGCGCGGCCACCAGTTCGCGCAGGGCCCCTTCGCGCACTCCCACTCCCGGCACGAGCAGCGACCGCAAGCCCAGCGCCTCGCAGGCCGTATCCAGCACCACCGCGGCGATGCCGATCACATCCGCGCGGTCCCGCCGGATGCGGAACCGCCGCATGCGCGGCTCCAGGTCGCGCCCGGCGATTTCGCCGAGCCGGCGCCGCAACTGCCGCAAATCGAGCGTGGCCATTCCCGACGACAGGGCGCCTGGCACGACTTGCGCCAGCGCTTCCACGTTTCCGCCGCAGGCCACCGCCGGCCCGCGGCTGGCGGCGGGAAGCCCGTGAATCGCGCGGTGCAGGTGATGCAACACCACATCGCGCAGCAACTCGCGCTGCTCCGGCGTGATGCGGCCCTCGATGCCCAGCGTCTCCATCAGCCGCACCGTGCCCACCGGCAGATTCACGCTCCGGCGCACCTGCCCGCCGTGCATCAGGTTTACTTCCAGGCTGCCGCCGCCGAGGTCGAGGATCACGCCCGGTTCGATCCGCCCGGCGCATGCCGCGAGCACGGCCGCGCGCACCAGCCGCGCCTCTTCCTGCCCGCTGATCACCTCCAGACGGATTCCCGTTTTGCGCTCGATGCGCCGCAGCAGTTCGTCGCGGTTCCGCGCTTCGCGGCACGCGCTGGTGGCCACTGCGCGCCAAGCCTCCACGCGGTAGAGGTCCATCAATTCGCGGAAGCCGCGGAAGGCTTTTACGGCGCGCTCGATCGTGTCTTCGTCGATGCGGCGGCGAGTGAAGGCCCGGTGGCCCAGGCGCACCGGCGCGCGTTCCGTAGCGAGTTCGTAAATGGCGGTCAGGGACTCGGCTCGGGCGATGACGAGCCGTATGGCATTTGAGCCAGCGTCGATCGCCGCGATGTGGATGGGAAAATGCAATTCCGCTCAGCGCCAGGCCGGCGTCATGGCCGAAGAGGGACGGAAACGCGTCGAGCGGATTCCCAGGTGCGCGGCGATCCGCGCCCTCAGGTCACCGTTCACTTCCGCTACGCTCCGCTCCCCGTCCACTTCTATGAACTGATGACGCCGCGCCAATACTTCGAACTCCTTCTTCACCATGCCTTGATACCGGATGAACGATTTGTACAGGTCGGACGAGAGCGACATGTCGCGCCCGGCTTCCCAGTACGAAATTGCGTGCGACTTCTTGAATTCCCGCTCGAAGGTCGTTTCCGGCCGCACGTTCAGCCAGAAAGTGATTTGCGGCCGCAGCGACATTTCGTAGAGCCCGTGGAGGTATTCCCGGTCGATCCCGCGCACCACCGCGCGCGCGATCAGCGTAAAGATGTAGCGGTCGGCCAGCACGATCATGCCCGAGCGGAGCGCCGGCACGATGCGGTGCTCGAGCTGGTCGTAGAAATCGGTGGCGTACATCAGCGCCAGCGTCATTCGCGTCACCGCGTTGTTCGCCAGCAAATCGTCGATGTCTTCCGCCACCAGGCTCGACCGCCGCAGCCCCATGGTCTGCACGGCGAAGCCCTGCGATTCCAGCCATTCCGTAAGCAACGCGATCTGCGTCGAGCGGCCCGAGCCGTCGCTGCCTTCCAACACGATCAGCGAGCCGGGCAGCTCCTCGTCGTGGAAACCCGGCAGTGTGGCGCCGAAAAACCGCGGCAACGGCTTCGCCGCGCCGTTCTTCGCCTTCAGCCCCCGGCTCCGGAGCGATTTGGCCGCCGTGCTCACGGCTTCTTCCCCGGGAGATAGCGCGCCAGGTCCACGCGCTCCCCCGCGATTTCCCGCATTTTGCGCTGCAGCCGGTCCACTTTCAGCGTCCCGTCCATCACCACGAAGTTGTCGGTCTCGATCATCCGGTCGTATTGCTCCATGATCATGCCCTGGAAAATCCGGAAGCTCTCGGCACGGTCGAACGAAAGGCCCAGGTCCATCCCCGCCTCGTAATATTTCAGCTTGGGCCGCCCGCTCAGGATGCGGTCCACGGCCACTTCCAGCGGCGCGCGGAAATAGAAAGTAACGTCGGGAACGGGAGCGAAGCGGTAAAGGTTGCGCAGCCACTCGACGCCGCAGCCGCGCGCCGAATCGCGCGCGTACGCCGTATAGACGTAGCGGTCCGCCAGCACCAGGTATCCGCTGTGCAACAGGGGAAGGATCTGCCGCTCGCACCGGTCGGCGAAGTCCGCCGCGTGCAGCAGGGAAAAAGTCACCGGGGTGAGCAGCCGCCGCTGCTTTCCGCGCTTCGTTGCCGATTTCACCAGGTCGGATGAGTTCCATTCCGTAAAGTGAAGCCGGTAACCTCCGATCTCCAGCCAGCGCTTGAGCAAATAAAGCTGCGTGCTCTTTCCGGAACCGTCGATCCCCTCCACTACCACCAGCGCGCCCGGATAGGGCCGCGCGCCGTCCTTTTTCGTTGCCGTGCTGGTGCGCTCCGCAAGGCCCGGCTCCAAATCAATCGCCGCTTCCTGCGGATTCACCAGTTCGTCGAGGGCTTTCTTCAAAGCCGCACCCTATCAAAGCAAGATGAACGCACGGTTACAAACGTGGGCGCGCCCTTGCGCCTGTTTCCAATCGAACACCGGCGCCAGTATAGCAGCACACAAAGGGACGCTGCCGCGTCGGCCGTGCGAGGCGGGAGCTCGTGGCGCCTCGGCCTGTTTCCGCCTTCTCCTCAGAAGAGCGTGAATTTGATCCGCAGATACTTCTTCGGATCCTTTCGAATGTCGGCCACCAGCAGCCGCAAGTCGCCGGTCAATCCCGTGAGGTTGTCGTAGAGCTGCGGGTCGTTCACCGCCTTGGCCAGGCTGCCGGGTCCGTTGCTCAGCTTCTCGGTGGCCTGCCGCAGGCTTTCGGCGCTGTCGCGCAGGTTTTCGTACAGTTTGTCGTCGGTGGAAAGCTTGCCGAGCGTGCCTTTGCCGGCGCGCACATCGGCCAAGAACGCGTTGGCCTTGTCCACAAACTCTTTCGTGTTGTCGTACACGCTGGGATCGTAAACCAGCTTGCCCAGCGTTCCCTTTTGCTGCTGGATTTCGGCCAGCACATTGTCCACGCGGTCCAGCATCGAATTAATCCGGTTGTACATCTCGTCGCTGGCGAAGAGTTTGCCCAGCGAATTCTTGCCCGCCTGCGTGGTGTCCATCATTTGGTCTAGCCGCGTGACGCTCGCGTTCATGTGGTTGTAGAGTTCGTCGTCAGTCAGCAATTTCCCGAGCGAGCCCTGACCCTTCTTGAGCCCTGCCACCAGGCCCTGCACATCTTTCGAGAGCGCTCCCAGGTTCTCCACCAGGTCCGCGCCCCGTTCCACAACGTCTTTCATCGCCACTTCTTCCTCGCCGGTTACTTCTCCCTGAGCCGGAATGGAAGCGCCCGCAAAGCCGCGCGAGATGCTGACGTAGCGGGTGCCGATGAACCCTTCCGTCACCAGGCTGGCCCGCGATTCCGTGGTGATGTTGTCCTTGAAGCGCTTGTCCACGCGCATGGTCACTTCCACGTTGCGCGACCGGTCGGCCTTTTCTCCCGGCCCGGCCGGCGGAGCGATGCGGATGCTGTCCACGTTGCCCACTTCCACCCCGTCCACGCGCACCGGAGCGCCGATGGTGAGCCCTTCGACCTCGGGCAGGTAGGTGCGCAACTGATACTTCGCGCCCCAGATCGGCGTGCCCGTGACGTAGAAAATCCCCACCATGATCAGGAACAATCCGATCAGCGTGAGAAGTCCTACGCGGAGCTGCGCCCAGGTGACCTGTCTGCGTTGTGGCATCTCATCCCTCCCTTTGCTGTTCTCTCAATACCTTGGCCGAACTCGGTTGCGCCACGCGGCCGAACGCCAGCCCCATCAGACCAGAAAGCGCTGCAGGTACGCGTCCTTCGTCCCGCTCACCTCGTCCGGCTCTCCCTGGAAATACACCTTTCCATCCCGCAGAAAGAGGAAGCGCGTGCGCGGTGCTCCGGCAGCGGCCGGCGCGGGCGACTGCGCGCCGCCGCGGGGGGACGGGTGACCGTTCGGCGAGAGCGGAACCACGGCGTTCCGCTCCGGCGCGAACCGGTAGTTGGCCAGCGCGAAGGCGTCCTGGATGCGCTGCGTGGCCAGCAGGGCCGTCACGCCGTACACGTCGCGAAGCCGCAGGATCAGCGTGATGATCCGCTGTGAGGTGACCGGATCGAGCCCCGCCGTGGGCGAATCGTAAAGCACGATGGGCGGCCGCGTGATGAGCGCGCGCGCGATGGAAACGCGCCTGCGCATCCCGCCCGAGATTTCTCCCGGCAGCTTCTCTTTCGCGTCCTGCAACTCGACGAAACGGAGCGACTCGTCCACGCGCGCGTCGATCTCGTCTTCGTCCGCGCCCTCCTCGCGCAGCCGGTAGGCCACGTTGTCCCCGACCGTCAGCGAATCGAACAGCGCGCCTTCCTGAAAAACAAATCCCACTTGCCGGCGGAAATCGAGGAGTTCCGCCTCCGTCATTTCCGTCAGCTCGTTGCCGAGGACGCTCACGCGGCCCGCATCCGGACGCACCAGTCCCGCCACCATTTTCAGGAGCAGGGTTTTTCCCGTGCCCGTCTCGCCCAGCAGCGCGAGCGTGTCTCCATGCACAACGGAGAACGAGACTCCCGACAACACCTCTCGTTCGTCGAAAGCGATGCGAACGCCCTCCAGGGCGATGGCGGGGGATTCCGGCAGGCCGGCGTTCATTCCTCAGTGGCGGCGCGATGCGCCCGCAGCCGCTGCCCCCGATTATAGAGGCAAACGCGCGGGCCTAGAAGCGCCGGGGCACACCCGGCGCCGCCGCGTCCGGATACGGCGGATTGTGAGCTGGAAACCTGCTACGGAAAGATGAACAGCAGCATCCGCGTAATGAAGAAATTCGAAATCAGGATCAGAACCGATGCCGTCACCACCGCCTGCGTCGTCGCGCGCCCCACTCCCTGCGTGCCGCCGCGCACGGTCAGACCGTAGTAGCAGCCCACGCTCGACAGGATGAAACCGAAGAAAAACGGCTTCACCAAGCCCTGCACCAGATCGCCGAACTGCAGCGCGTGAATCGCCCGCGTCCAGTACTGCACCGGGTCGAGCCGCAGTTGAAAATGAGAGATCAGGTAGCCGCCTACCAGTCCGACGAAATCCGATATGGCCGTCAGCAGCGGCAGCATCAGCGTGGTGGCCATCACCCGCGGCGTCACCAGCTTCTTCACCGGGTCCGTGCCCATGGCCCGCATCGCGTCCACTTGTTCGGTCACCAGCATCGAGCCCAGCTCGGAAGCGATGCCCGAAGCATTGCGCCCAGCCACCAGCAGCGAGGTGATGCTCGGCCCCAGTTCGCGGACGATGGAGATGGCCACGATGTCGCCCACCAGCGCCGTCTCTCCGAAACGCGAAAACTGCGCCGCCGTTTGCAGCACCATCACCGCCCCGATAAAGAATCCCGTGAGCAGGACGATCGGGAGCGAGCCGATGCCAATCACGTCCATCTGGTAGAGAGCGTCGTCCACGTAGAGCGGAGTGCGGAACACGCTGGCAACCGCTTCGACCGACAGCAGCGTGTAGTCCTGCACCGTCTGCACGATGCCTTTGAAAAGATTCGCCACGCGGGAGGAGACGGATGGTTCGAGTGCGTTGTCGAGAGGCATGGCGCAAAAAGACGCGCAGGAAGCGTAGCCTGCGTGCGCAACAGGCGTCAAGGAAAACGCCAGCCCTCGAGCCGCGGCGGATTCAGCCCTGAGCGAACACGATCTGCAGGCTCTCCGAGCATGCCGCGAGCGTGCGGCCAATGTCCTCATCCGTGTGCGCGGACGACACAAACATGGCCTCGAACTGCGAGGGCGCCAGGAACACTCCGCGGTCCAGCATCTCCCAGAAAAAACGGGCGTATTTCGCCGTGTCGGCGCGTTTCGCGTCTTCGAAATTCCGCACCGGCCCGGGCGTGAAAAATAGAGTGGCCAGCGAGCCGCTCGCATTCACCGAGGCGGGATAACGCTGTTCCGCGATCAGAGCGGCTATTCCGTCCGTCAGCCGCCCGCTGCGCGCGGCCAGCGATTCGTAGAAGCCCGGCGCCTCGAGCTGCTTCAACGTTTCGATGCCGGCGCGCATCGCCAGCGGATTTCCCGAGAGCGTTCCCGCCTGATACACCGCGCCGAGCGGCGCAATAAGACTCATCAAATCGCGCCGGCCGCCATACGCCGCCACCGGCAGGCCGCCTCCGATGATTTTTCCGAGGATCGTCAAATCGGGCGTGATCCCGTACAGCGCCTGTGCGCCGCCGTGTGCCACGCGGAAACCCGTAATCACCTCGTCGAATACGAGCAGGGCTCCTTCGTGCCGCGTGATCTCGCGAAGTTCGCGCAGAAAGCCCTCCGTCGGCGGCACCACGCCCATGTTGGCGGCGACCGGTTCCACGAACACGGCGGCAATCCTTCCGGGATACCGGGTGAATGCCCGATCCAGCGCCTCGGAATCGTTGTAGCGCAGATTGATGGTGAGAGCCGCAATCGCTTCCGGAACTCCGGGGCTCGCCGGAATGCCGAGCGTTGCCAATCCGGATCCGGCCTCGGAGAGAAACGGGTCGGCGTGCCCGTGGTAGCAGCCGCTGAATTTCACCAAATACGATCGCCCCGTCGCCGCGCGCGCCAGCCGCGCCGCGCTCATCGCCGCCTCCGTTCCCGAGCTGACAAAGCGGATCAGTTCGATGGACGGCATGGCGCGGCGGACCAACTGCGCCAGTTCCACCTCCAGCTCCGAGGTCATCCCAAAGCTGGTGCCGCGTGCCGCCTGGTAATTCACTGCGGCGACAACAGCCGGAAGCGCGTGGCCCAGAATCAGCGGCCCCCAAGAGCCCACGTAGTCGAGGTAGGAGTTCCCGTCCGCATCCTCGATCCGCGCTCCCGCTCCACGCTTCATCACCAGCGGCGTGCCGCCGACGGAGCGGAACGCGCGCACAGGGCTGTTCACACCGCCCACCAGAACGCTTTCCGCCTGGCGGAAGATTTGCTCGGATCGCGTGTGAGATTTTTTCGGGGTCACGACTCGGTGCGGTTCAGAAGCAGCGGTCCCTCGCCGGTTCAGCACGCCTTCAGCCATCGCGCCACATCTTTCGCATGGTAGGTGCAGACAATGTCCGCGCCGGCGCGCTGGATTCCGGTGAGAATTTCCAGCACCACGCGCTTTTCCTCAATCCATCCATTCGCCGCGGCCGCTTTCACCATGGAATACTCGCCGCTCACGTTGTAGGCGGCCACCGGCACGGTAAACTCGTCGCGCACGCGGCGGATTACGTCCAGATACGGCATCGCTGGTTTCACCATCACGATGTCGGCGCCCTCTTCGATATCGAGCGCCACCTCGCGCAGGGCTTCGCGCGCGTTCGCAGGGTCCATCTGGTAGCTGCGGCGGTCGCCAAATTTCGGC
>JASHRU010000262.1 GCA_030037225.1 Candidatus Acidiferrales bacterium
CGCCGGAAACCAGCACGCAGTGCGCCGCGCGCTCTTCTGCCGCAGCCAGTGTTCTCCGCACCAGGTCCTCGACCACCGCACGCTGAAAACTCGCCACCAGATCGAGGGTAGCCTGCGAACACAAGGGCAGCAGCTCCGCAGCGCGGCGCGCGCCGGCGCGCAACGCCTCATTGCGAGTGGCAATTTCGGGTTCGAACGCAGCCCGCCGACGGATGTGCCGCAGCACAGCTGTCTTGATCCCGCTGAAGCTAAAATCGAGCGGATTGCCCCGCGTGCGCGGCGCCGTGAACTGTACCGCGGCTGCGTTTCCATGCTTCGCGAGCTGGTCTATCACCGGCCCGCCCGGATACCCGAGCGCGAGAAGTTTCGCCACCTTGTCGTAGGCCTCGCCGGCAGCGTCGTCGCGAGTGGCCCCAATGCGGCCGTACACGCACCGAAACGCCGGGTACTCCAAGGACCCCGCCATTCCGCCGTCCGCGGGACCCACGTCATAGAGCACCGTGTGCCCTCCGGATACGATCAGGCAGACGGCAGGCAGCTCCGGCAGGCGCGCGCGGGGGCCTTGCCCCGTCTGCTGCGCTTCCAGGAAGACGGCATGCACATGCCCTTCCAAATGATTCACGGGCACGAACGGCTTTCCGAGCGCTTTCGCCAGCGTCTTGCCATACATGTAGCCCACCAGGAGCGAACCGATGAGCCCCGGCCCCCTCGTGACGCCGATGGCGGAGATACCTTCAAAGTCGAGCTTCGCCCGCTCGAGTGCCTCGCGCACCACCGGCACAATCCTCCGCAAATGCTCACGGGAAGCCAGCTCCGGGACGACGCCGCCATACTTCCGGTGCACGTCGTCCTGCGAAGCGACCACGCTGGACAGGATCTCGCGTCCGCCGCGCACCACCGCCGCCGCCGTCTCGTCGCAAGAGCTTTCGATCCCCAGAATTGTCGCCGTCAAAACGCTCACCTGAATCGCGCCCAGCCGGGCGGGGCAGCTCTGCCGCCCCGCCAGTTGGAAACTTCATGCTAGCATACCGGGAATGTCGCGCCGGCTCGCGCAGCAACTGGCCCGCGTGGCGCGGGATCACACCTCCGGCGCTGCGCAGCTCGCTCTGAAGAGTGCTCGCGCGGTCCAACAGTGGTTGCAGCGCCACCCTGATCCCACCGAGGCGGAATTGGAAGACGTTGTCGTCGGCCTCCTTCGCCTTCAGTCGTCGATGGCGCCTATTCTGCGTCTGGCGAACGAAGTCGCTCTGGCCGCAGACGGCGCAGACCGGGCCCGCGCCCTGGCGAAGCGCCTGGTCGCATTCCGCCGCTGCCTGGAGAGAGCGCGCGGCCGGATTGCCCGTCATTTTGCCGCCGCGCTCGACGCATCGCAGCGTTCCACGGCGGCGACGTACTCGTTCAGCTCGACGGTGATCGGCGCTCTTGCCGCGGCACGCACGCGGTTATCCCTCGCGCTGGTGGCCGAAAGCCGGCCAGCCCTGGAAGGGCGCCTGACCGCGCGACGCCTTGCCGAGGCCCGACTGCCGGTCCAATACACCACGGACGCAGGCCTACTCGGATTGCTGCACACGGCGAGCGTATTTGTAATCGGTGCGGACGCAGTGCTTTCCCACTCATTCGTCAACAAGATCGGCACTCGCACTGCTTGCCTTGCCGCTCGCGAGGCCGGAATCCCCGTGTTCCTGCTGAGCGACGAAACCAAGTTTCTGCCCGAGGAACTCGCCGCGCCTTTCTGGCGCCCGAGCGAGGGCCCAGCGGCGCAGGTTTGGGCTAGAGCCCCCCGCGGAGTGTCGCTGCGCAGCCCGCTGTTCGAGCACACTGAACTAGCTCACGTTCGCGTGATCACCGAGAGCGGCGTCCAAGACGCCTTGGAAGTCCGCCGCGCGGTCGAATCGGTGCGCGTCTCGCCGCGCCTCAAGCGCCTGGCCGATTAAGGGTGCGCACCCGCCGACCACATCCGCGTTGACACCCGGAGCCGCCCTCACGTATGTTGGCCTCGTTTGCGGCGATTGCGCGCAGCGCACCCCCCGCAGCCATTCTCGATGCCCACGCCATCCTCCCGACGCGTCCGCAAAGCCGTACTTCCTGCCGCCGGTTTGGGCACGCGATTTCTGCCCGCCACGAAGGCCGTGCCGAAGGAAATGCTGCCCCTGGTAGACAAGCCGCTGATCCAATTCTCGGTGGAAGAATGCGTCGCGAGCGGCATCACACACATCATTATCGTCACCGGCCGCGGCAAGAGCGCGATTGAGGACCATTTCGATTTCGCGCCAGAACTGGAACAGTTCCTGACCGACAGAGGCAAAATGGAGCTCGCCGGGCAGGTGCACGCCCTCGGCAGCATGGTCGAAATCAGCTACGTCCGGCAGCGCGAACCGATGGGACTGGGCCACGCCGTGCTCACTGCCAAAGAACTTGTCGGCAGCGAACCGTTCGCCGTGCTGCTCGGTGACGTGGTCATCCAGTCCGAGAGGCCGGCGACGCTCCAACTCATCGACGTGTACGGCGCCACAGGCCAGGGCGCGATTGCCGTCGAACCCGTCCCTTTGGAACAGGCCCATCTCTATGGCGT
>JASHRU010000263.1 GCA_030037225.1 Candidatus Acidiferrales bacterium
CCCGCCCGCAGGAGCAGCCACTAGGTCGGAAGGAAACGGCGAGCTCATCACCTGTTCGAGAGAAAAGGGCCCGTCCGCAGCGGCCCTTGAGCCGCGCGCCGTGAGCGTGAGCAGTGCAGCAAGAGAGAAAGCGAGCGCGATCGGAAAAATTACGGCACGGTGACGATGCATGGATGCATCCTCCAGGTACGAAACAATGGCGCCTCCCGCGGCTCGGGAAGCCCCGGAATAATACGCCCTCCCGCGGCAACGACAAACCCTTTTGCTTGGCCGCATCGATTTTTCGCTTGACTTGCCGCCCGTATCTTTATACATTCGACTGCATAAAATGGAGTCCGTGTGAACAAGCAGAAGACACTCCGGCAAGGGCAGATCCTCAAGCTCGTGTCCCGCGAGCCCATCGAGAATCAGGATGCCCTCTGCCGCCGCCTGCGCGCCGGCGGCCTCCGCGTCACTCAGGCAACCGTCTCGCGCGACGTGCACGAACTCAGGCTTGTGAAAACGGACCGCGGCTACCAGCCGCTGGCTGTGGAGGCTGTTCCCGCCGCCCCTGCGCTCCCCCGCATCGCCCGCGAGTCCATCCGCGATCTGCGCCCCGCGCAGAATCTCCTCGTTCTGAAAACGCCTCCCGGGGGCGCGCAGTCTCTCGGTGCCGCGCTCGACGCCGCGGGATGGGCTGAAATCGTCGGCACCGTTGCCGGCGACGACACCATACTGGTCATCAGCGGTTCCGAGCGGCAGCGCTTGGCCATCCAAAAGCGCCTACAGGACATGCTGCAATGAGCGGCCACGTCCAGACGGCCGTGGTCGGCGCCACGGGCTATGCCGGCTATGAGCTCGCGCGCCTCCTGCTCCGCCATCCGCGTGTCGAGCGCACCGTTTTCTATCTCCGCGAGCCGAACGGCGCGAAATGTCTCACCGAAATCTTTCCCGCCCTCCGTGGCTGGGGCGAAGCTCCCGTCCGGAAGTTTTCCGCCGATGCGGTTGCGGCTCAGGGAGCGAAAGTCGCGTTTCTTGCCACACCCCACGAGGCTTCCCTCGAAACCGTTCCGCAATTGATCGAAACCGGCATGCGCGCCGTGGACTTGAGCGGCGCGTTCCGCTTCCCCGCCGGTGAGACGCTGGCGCAGTGGTATCGCCTGGAGCCGCCCGATCCCGTCCTGCTTCGCCGTGCCGTCTATGGCCTGCCCGAGCTTTACGGCTCGAGGCTTGCGGACGCGCAGCTCGTCGCGAATCCCGGCTGCTATCCCACTTCCGTCATTCTCGGCTTGCGGCCGCTCCTCGATTCCGGTCTGGTCGCGCGCGCCCGCGGAATTGTCTGCGATTGCAAGTCCGGCACCTCTGGCGCAGGCAAGGAGCCGCGGCGCGACACGCATTTCTGTGAAGTGAATGAAAACTTCCGCGCCTACAAGCTCTTTTCCCACCAGCACACGCCCGAAGTGCTCGAGCATTTGGGACTCGGCGCCGCCGACGTGATTTTCTCCACGCATCTGCTGCCACTCACGCGCGGAATCCTGTCCACTCTCTACGTCTGGCTCGGCTCCCCTGCGGCCGCCGGCGACATCGAGTCCGTCTTTCGCACCTTCTACGCCGGACGGAAGATGGTGCGTATCTGGCCCGCCGGAAGCCTGCCCGAGCTCCAGCACGTGGTGAATACCAATTTCTGCGATATCGGTTTCGCACTGGATCCCACGGGCCAGCGCCTCATGATCGTGAGCTGCCTCGACAATCTCGGAAAAGGCGCTGCGGGGCAGGCCGTCCAGAATTTTAATTTGATGAATGGATTCGAGGAGGTGGAAGGACTGCTATGAGAATCGTGGTGAAACTAGCCGGAGCGTTGCTCGAGGACGATGCGACCGTCCGTTCCCTCGCCGCTCAGATTGTTGAGCTGGCCGCGCAACACGAGGTGCTCGTCATCCATGGCGGAGGGCGCGTTTTCACCGCCACGCTGGCCAAGATGGGTGTTGAAAGCAAATTCTTCGCCGGCTTGCGCATTACGGACCAGGAGACGCGCGACGCCGCCGTGATGGTCTTCGCCGGCCTGCTGGGTAAGCGTCTTTCCGCGGCCGTCTCTGCCGCCGGCCGTCCCGCCGTCGGCATCTGCGCCGCCGATGCCCTTTGCTTCCGGGCAGAGCCCATGACGCTCGACGGTGCCTCCGCCGATCTCGGCTACGTCGGCTACATCACCGGCGTGAATGTCGGCTTCCTCGAGTCCCTATGGCGCGAAGGAATTGTTCCGGTCGCCGCCTCGCTGGGTGCGGGCACGAGTGGCGAGCTTTTCAACGTCAACGCCGATCATATGGCCGCTGCCTGCGCCGAATTTCTCGGCGCTCAGCGCCTGGTTTATCTCACGGATGTCCCGGGCGTACTCCACGGCGAGACCGTAATGTCCGAGGTTTATCTCGACGATGTCGAGGAAATGATCCGCACTCATCGCGTCACCGGCGGCATGGTGCTGAAGCTCGAAGCCTGCCGGCGCGCCATGGAAGGTGGCGTCGCCGAAATCTCCATTGTAGGTGGTACGGGGCCGGGCATGTTGCTCGCCGCCGCCGATGGTGCTGCCGGCGGCACGCGCATCCGCGATGGCGCCGCGGAACCTCCGGCGCCTCCTGAGCCGCTGGCCGTGCGATTTGCCTCCGGAGGCGTGGCGTGAAGCGGGCATCCTCGCACAGCGGAAAATCCACGGCAGCGGCGATTGCCGCAGCTATTCGGGCCGAGGAACGCCACCTCATGAACACCTACAAGCGTCCCCCCGTGGTGTTCACGCGCGGTAAAGGCTGCTATCTCTACGATTCGAATGGGCGCGCGTATCTCGATTTCCTGGGTGGTATCGCCGTCAATGCGCTCGGCCACGCGCATCCGCGCGTCGTCGCCGCGATCCGCCGCGAGGCCGCCCGCGCGATCCATATTTCCAACCTCTACCACAATCCCTATCAAGGCCCCCTGGCGGCCAAGCTGGCGAAATGGTCCGGTCTCGACCGCGTGTTTTTCACCAACAGCGGCACCGAAGCTATCGAAGGCGCGATGAAGCTCGCCCGTCTTCACACTCGCAAAGCCGCTGGCTCAGCGCAGCATCCGCCGCACAAATTCCTGGCCCTCGAAAATTCCTTTCACGGCCGCACCTTCGGCGCCGTCTCCATCACCTCCACCGCCAAGTACCGCGAGCCCTTCGCCCCGCTCGTCCCGGGCGTCGAATTTGTCCGCTTCAACGATTTGCACGATCTCGCGGCCAAATTCGACAGCTCCGTCTGCGCCGTAATCATTGAACCCGTTCAGGGCGAGGGCGGCATCCACCGCGTCAGCGAAGCCTTCTATAACCTGGCCAGGCAACTGGCCACCAAACACGGCGCTGCGCTCATCGCCGACGAAATCCAATGCGGCCTCGGTCGCACCGGGCGTCCCTTTGCCTATCAGAAATTCGCCACGGCCACCGATCTGCTCCCCGACATTGTCACCGTCGCCAAACCGATCGCCGGAGGTCTTCCGCTCGGCGCTTTTCTCGCGCGCGAAGAGTTTGCGCAGGCATTTTCGCCCGGCATTCACGGCACCACCTTCGGCGGCGGGCCGCTGGTCTGCGCCGTGGCGCTCGAAGTGCTCTCCATCATGGAAGACGAGAAGCTGATGGAGAACGCCCGTGAACGCGGCGAAGAAGTCTGCGTCGGCCTCGCCGAAATTGCCCTGCGCTATGACCCCATCCGTGAAATTCGCGGCGAGGGTTTGATGGTCGGCGTCGAGCTGGCCCACGACGGCGCACCCGCCGTCGAAGCGGCGCTCGCCGAGCGCCTGCTGATTAACTGCACGCACGACCGCACGCTGCGCCTCCTGCCCGCGCTCAACATCACGCCCCGTCACGTCGCCGAATTCCTCGGCAAGATGGAACGCGCTCTCATCAAGTCGCGTCCCCAGCCGCTGCTTCCCCGTCCCGCCAGGATTTCGCCTGCCAAGTCGCAGCATGTGGTACTGCCGTCCGTTGACACGACTCACGGCCACCGTGCGCTGGCCGCCGCGGCACACGCGGAGAAAGGCTGAGCCATGGCCGTCGCTTCTGTTGCCACCACAACCCCGCGGGACCTCATCACCGGCGCGGAGCTGACCGCCGCGCAGCTCCATTCGCTCCTCCAGCTCGCAGCGGAGGTCAAAGCGCATCCCGAGCGCTTCCGCGGCGCGCTCAGCCGCAAATTTCTCGCCCTGCTTTTTGAAAAGCCCTCTCTCCGCACCCGGGTCTCCTTCGAAATCGGCATGCAGAGCCTCGGCGGCGGTTCCGTCTTTCTCGACTACAGCGCCGCCCGCATGAGCGAGCGCGAAACCGTAAAGGACCTCGCCCGCAACCTCGAGCGCTGGGTGCACGTCATCGCCGCGCGCACCTATCTCCAGAGCACCATCGAAGAGCTCGCCGCCAACGCCGCCATCCCCGTCATCAACGGCCTGAGCGACCGCTACCACCCCTGCCAAATCCTCGCCGATTTTCAGACGCTCGAGGAACGCTTCGGCAGCCTGCGCGGTTTCAAACTCGCGTTCGTCGGCGACGGCAACAACGTCTGCCATTCGCTACTCCTCGCCGGCGCGCGTTTGGGCGTCAATCTGAAAATCGCCACGCCCGCGGCCTACCGCCCCGATCCGGCCATCGTCGCTGAAGCGCGTCTCGCCGCCAAGGAAACCAAGGGTCGCATTGAGCTCCTTACTGAGCCCGCCGAAGCCGTCTCCGGCGCGCAAGCCGTTTACACCGACGTTTGGGCCAGCATGGGACAGGAAAGCGAAGCCACCGAGCGCGAAAAGATTTTCTCCGGCTATCAAGTCAACGACGCGCTCATGGCCCTCGCCCTTCCCGACGCCGTCTTCATGCATTGCCTGCCCGCCCATCGCGGCCTTGAAGTCACGGAAGCCGTGCTCGGATCGCCCCGCTCCATTGTTTACGACCAGGCGGAAAACCGCATGCACGCCCAAAAAGCGCTGCTGCTTACTCTGCTGGCCTGAACCTCTGCCAGCCGCCCGATACAGGAGACCGCAGTGACCGAGAATCCCGCAAAGCAGAAATCCTCCGCCCGCAAAGTAGCACTCGCCTATTCCGGCGGTCTCGACACCTCCATCATCATTCCCTGGCTCAAGGAAAATTACGGCTGCGAAGTCGTCGCCATGATCGGCGACGTCGGCCAGCAGGAAGATCTGGAAGCCGCCCGCAAAAAGGCCCTCGCCACTGGCGCCTCCTCCGTCTTCGTCGAAGATCTGCGCGAAGAGTTTGTCACCCAATATATCTGGCCCACTCTCCGCGCCGGCGCCGTTTACGAGCACACCTACCTGCTCGGCACCTCCATGGCCCGTCCCGTCCTCGCCAAGCGCCAGGTGGAGGTGGCCCGCCGCACCGGCGCCGACGCGCTCGCCCACGGCTGCACCGGCAAAGGCAACGATCAGGTTCGCTTCGAGCTGGCCTTCAAGGCTCTCGCCCCCGACCTCAAAATCATCGCTCCCTGGCGCGAGTGGAGCATCAATTCCCGCGAAGATGCGCTCGACTACGCCCGCGCCCACGGCGTCCCCGTCGAGCAGTCCCTCAAAAATATCTACAGCCGCGACCGCAATCTCTGGCACCTCAGCCACGAGGGCGGCCCGCTCGAAGATCCCGCCAACGAACCCGAAGAGGCCATGTGGCAGTGGATCACCGCCCCCTCCCGCGCTCCCGATTCCGCCGCCGAAGTGGAGATCGCCTTCGAGGAAGGCACGCCCGTCTCCGTCGGCGGCAAGCGCCTCGCTGGCGCCGATCTCATCGATCAGCTCAACTCTCTCGCCGCCGCGCACGGCATCGGCCGCGCCGACATCGTCGAGAACCGCCTCGTCGGCATGAAGTCCCGCGGCGCCTACGAAACTCCCGGCGGCACGCTCCTCGTCCATGCCCACCGCGAGCTCGAGGCCCTCTGCCTCGACCGCGAGACCGCGCACTTCTCCGCGCTCCTCGCCCATCGCTACGCGGAAATGGTCTATTACGGCCTCTGGTTCACCGAGCTCCGCGAATCCCTCGACGCCTTTTTCCGTCGCGCACAGCAGCGCGTCACCGGCAGCGTCCGCCTCAAGCTCCACAAGGGAAATCTCACCGTCGTTTCCCGCCACTCTCCTCTCTCGCTCTATCAGAAGGATCTCGCCAGTTTCTCCATGGGCCGTTACAACCCCCAGTTCGCCGAAGGATTCATCAATCTCTTCGCCCTTCCCGTCACCCTCCCCGCGCCCGCCGCGAAAAGCGCCTCGGGTGACAAGAAGTGACTCCGCCTGCCGGAAAAATGTGGGGCGGGCGGTTCGATGAGCCGCCCGACCGCGAGTTCTACCGCTTCCAGCGTTCGCTCGGCTTCGATGCCGCGCTCCTCCCCCAGGAAATTGCCGCCAGCCGCGCCTGGGCCGCCGCCCTCGACGCCGCCGGAATCCTCACCTCTGCCGAGTCACAGGCGATCCGCGCCGCTCTCGCCGATATCGCCCGCGCCGCCCAGGACGATCCCGCCGCCGTCGCCGCCTCCGACGCCGAAGACGTGCACAGTTTCGTCGAATCCGCGCTCATCGCCCGCCTCGGCGAACTCGGCGCCAAGCTCCACACCGGCCGCAGCCGCAACGAGCAGGTCGCCACGGACCTCCGCCTCTACCTTCGCGACGCCGCCCGCGAAGCGCGTGCCGCTCTCGCCGCACTCCTCCGCTCGCTCGTGGGCCTCGCCCGCTGTCACGAGTCTGCCGTCATGCCCGGCCTCACCCACATGCAGCCTGCGCAGCCCATCCTCTTTTCTCATTTCGCTCTCGCCCACGCCGAAGCCTTTTTCCGCGATGCCGGCCGCGTTGCCGATGCCGCCCGCCAGGCCGATTCCTGCGTCCTCGGCTCCGGCGCTCTCGCCGGCTCCGCATTTCCCATTGACCGCGCCGCCATCGCCAAAGAACTCGCGTTCACCGGCATCACCGCCAACAGCCTCGACGCCGTCGGCGACCGCGATTTCGCCGCCGCCTATCTCTTCGCGCTCGCGCTCGTTGCCGCCCATCTTTCCCGCCTCGCCGAGGATTTCATCCTCTTCGCGTCCTCTGCTTTCGGCTGGCTCGAACTGCCCGACGCCTATTCCACCGGCAGCAGCCTCATGCCCCAGAAAAAAAATCCCGATTGCTGGGAGCTGATTCGTGGCAAGGCTGGCCGCGTGTACGCTGCGCTCTTCAGCCTCCTCACTGCCCTCAAAGGCCTTCCCTCCAGCTACAACCGCGATCTCCAGGAAGACAAGGAGCCGCTTTTCGCCGCGCATCACGAGACGCTCGCCATGCTGCGCATCGCCGCCGGCGCCGTCGCCGCCACAAAAGTTCGCGAAGACCGCATGCGCGCCGCCGCCGGCCCCGAACTGCTCGCCACCGAAGCCGCTGATTATCTGGTGCGCAAGGGCGTTCCCTTCCGACGGGCCCACGAGATTGCCGGCCAGATCGTCCGCGAGGCCGAGCGCGCCGGAAAGCCCTGGACCCAGTTGCCTCTCGACTCACTCCAGCGCTTCTCTCCGCTTTTCTCCGCGGATCTGCCTGCGTCACTCACTCTCGAGGCCGCTCTCGCCCGTCGCGATGTCCCCGGAGGCACCGCTCCCGCTCGCGTCCGCCAGGCCATCGCCGACGCGGAAGCGCGCCTCGCCCAATTGGAGGCCGCGGCATGATCTTCCGCGGCGTCCGCTCCGGCCTGCTCCCATGAACGGAACACTCCTTCTCCCTCGCGGATTCCGGTTTGGCGGCGCCTCCTGCGGCCTCAAGCGCAGCGGCGCTCCCGATCTCGCCCTGGTCGTCGCAAACGCGACCGCTTCCGTTGCCGCCGCGTTCACCTCGAACCTCGTCCGCGCCGCCCCCGTCGTCGTCTCCGAGGATCACCTGCGCCGCAGCCGCGGCCGCATGCGCGCCATCATCGTCAATTCCGGCAACGCCAACTGCTGCACCGGCGCCGCCGGCCTCGCCGCCGCGCGCCGCATGGCGCGGGCCATGGCGGATGAGGTCGGCTGTCGGCCCGAAGAGGTTTTTGTCTGTTCCACCGGCGTCATCGGCAAGCCGCTCAAAGTCGAAAAGATCGTCGCGGCTGTTCCCGCTCTCCTGCCCGCGCTCGGCTCCGGCCCCGAGGCCTTCGCTGCTCTCTCGCGCGGCATCCTCACCACCGACACCCGTTCCAAAACGGCCTCCGCCTCCGTCCGCATCGCCGGCCGCACTGTTCACATCGCCGGCTGCACCAAGGGCGCCGGCATGATCGCGCCGCAATTCCTCCCGCCTCACGCCACCATGCTCGCGTTTCTGCTCACCGACGCCGCAATTTCGCCCCCGTTGCTGCGCCGCGCCCTCGCCGCGGTCATCGGAACTACCTTCGATTCCATCACCGTCGATGGCGACACTTCCACCAACGATACCGTCGCCCTGTTCGCCTCGGGAGCTTCTGCCGCGCGCATCTCGAGCGCCCGCTCCGCCGGTTTTCGCCGCTTCGTGCGCGCCCTCGAACGCGTTTGCCGTTCGCTCGCGCTCCAAATCGTTGCCGATGGCGAGGGGGCGCGGCACGTCATCGGAATCGATGTGCGCGGCGCCTCCGACGCTCGCTCCGCTGCCGCCGTCGCGCGCACCATCGCCCATTCCCCGCTCGTCAAAACGGCCCTCGCCGGCGCCGACCCCAACTGGGGCCGCATTCTCGCCGCCGCTGGCCGCGCCGGTGTCCCGTTCGATCCCGCCAAAGCGTCCATCACCCTGGCCGGTGTTCCCGTCTTCCGCCGCGGCCGTCCGCTTCCCTTCGACGAAAGGACGGCGCACGCCGGGATGGGTCGCCACGAGTACACCATGCACGTGGATTTGGCCGCGGGGCGCGGCCGCGCCCGCATGTGGACCTGCGAACTATCGGAAGGCTACGTCCGCATCAACGCCGACTACCGCACCTGATCTCCCCGCACTCCGCTGTTCGTAGCGGCACGCCATGGCGTGCCCCTGGCGGCAACACCGTTGGGTGCTCGTCCCATTCTCCGGTCTGACTGGCGATCGTCCAGCGCTGCGTTATCCTTCCCACTTCCAATCTTTGAACTCCTCCCGCAGCCGCGACTTCATGAATTTCCCCACCGACGTCCGCGGGATGGCTTCCACGAAAACGATCGCGTCCGGCAATTGCCATTTCGCGAATTTCGCCGCCAGCAGCGCCACAAGTTCGCGCCGCAATTCCTCCTCGCTCGTTCCCACGCCGTCTTTTTTCACCACTGCCGCCAGCGGCCGTTCCTGCCATTTGGGGTGCGGCAGGCCGACCACCGCCGCCTCCTTCACCGCCGGATGTCCCATCAGCACGTTTTCCAGCGCCACCGAACTGATCCATTCCCCGCCCGATTTGATTACGTCCTTTGTGCGGTCCGCGATGCGCACGTATCCCTCCGCATCGATCGTGGCCACGTCCCCCGTCCGGAACCAGCCGTCTCCCGTCCAGCGGTCTCCCGCTTCCGGCATGTTGTAGTAGCTCTCGGCCACAAACGGCCCGCGCACCTGCAGTTCCCCCGGCGTTTTCCCGTCCCACGCCGCTTCTCCGTCGGGCGTCATCACCCGCGCCTCCACCATCGGAAACGGAATGCCCGCCAGCGAGCGCACCCTCAGCTTCTCCTGCGGCCCGAGTCCGTCCAGCGTGCTCTTCACATACGAGGTCGTGCCCGCCGGGGTCATTTCCGTCATTCCCCACGAGCAGCGCAGCTCGATTCCCAGCCGCTCGCAGCGCTCAATCAGCGCTTCCGGCGTCGCTGCGCCTCCCGACGTGGCGTGGAACTCCGGCGAGATTTCCCATTTTCCCGGGTGCGTTTCGAGCTGTTCGGCGATTCCCATCCAGATGGTGGGCACGGCCGCGGCATAGGTGGCGCGCTCTCCGTCAATCAGCTCCAGCAGGCTCACCGGGTCGAGATATGGCCCCGGCAGCACCAGCTTCGTGCCCAGCATCGCCGCCGCTTGCGGCAGTCCCCAGCAATTCGCGTGGAACATCGGCACGATCACCACCGCTGTATCTCCTTGGCCGATCTCGAATCCCTGCACCAGCGAGACGGCCAGCGAGTGCAGCACCAGCGCCCGGTGCGAGTACGCCACTCCCTTCGGCTGGCCCGTCGTTCCGCTCGTGTAGCACATCGCCGCCGCTTCGTTTTCGTCCACCTCCGGATAGCGGAAGTCGCTCGGCGCCGGCTCGCCCACCAGTTCCTCGTAATTTTCATACCCGGAAGGCACGGACTTTCCTGAAGTCGGCACCACCCACACTCGCTCGATGGGACATTTGCCGCGGAATTTCTCGTAGCTCCCCACCAGCACGTCGTCGAGGATCAGGAATCGGTCGCCCGCGTGTCTCGCGATCTGTGTCAGTTCGTCGCCCGAAAGCCGCAGGTTGAGCGTGTGCACGATCCCGCCCGCCGCGGGAACTCCGAAATAGGCCTCCACGTGCTCGCGATGGTTCCACGAGAGTGTGGCCACGCGGTCTCCGGGTTTGAGTCCCGCGCGCTGCAGCCCTGCCGCGAGCGCCCGCGCCCGGCGGTACATTTCCCCATACGTCGAACGGTGGAGCGAATGGTCCGGCCGCCGCGACACGATCTCCACCTTCGGAAACAGTTTTCCCGCGCGCTCCAGGATCGAAAAGAGCGTCAGGGGGAACGGCATCATCGTCCCGCGCATCGTCTCTCCGCAGCCTCGGCACTTCCTTAGCGGGCCGATACTACCACCTTGCACCGGCAGCCACAGTCCCGCTCAGCGTGACCGTGGGTCTCTTGCTCCTGCCTCGTAGGGGCGCTGCTTGCTGCGCCCGTTTTTGCTTTGGGCGCGCGCCGGTCTTCCGGCGCGGCGTGCTACCATCCGCCTCCTACAGCCCGATGCGGCAAGGGTCCAACATTTCCGATCCGCACTCGCGTCAAGGCTTCTGGCTTGATCTGGACACCCGCAAGCGGATCCGCCTCGACTATCTTCCGAATCTCGGCGTGTACGCCGTATTCGACGTCCCGCCGAGCCCCTTCCAAAACGCATCCCGGCTCTTTATCGCTCGTACCCCGGGCGAGCTGGCTCAAAAGCTCTCCCGGGCCCGCCGGACCAAGGCGCTCCGGAGCAATCGGGTGTACGTCGAAGCCGCCGTCTCGGAGGCAGACATCACCGAGCCTGGGTATGAGCAGCTCGTTTGGACCGTGCTCGCGGGCATCGAACAGATCAAATCCCGTGGAGATAAGGCCGCGCTGCGGCGCATTCGTGCCGCCCTCGAACGTAAAGGATTGAGGCCGGGCCCGAGACGGCAGGATTACGCAACTAAATGGAAGATCGAGACGCTCCGGAATCTCAGTACCGGCGTCTCCTTCGAAAACGCCGTCACCCATCCCGCCAGAAAAAGGGCACTCGACAGTGCCCGGCAGGAACTCTGGGAATACTGCCAGGAGTTTTACCGATGGTGCCTCCTCGCAGACCAGCATAGCCCCGGCGAGTGGCAGAATCCGAAGGCCGGCCGGCACTTCCGCGAAGAATTTGGAATGGAGTTTCCCCGCGACAGGGATGCTGCCGCAGAAGCTTACAGGCGTGGAAAGCGGACTGTCGACAGAACTCTGGCCGCCTACGATCATTTCCTGAAATCGAAAAAGCGAACACATTCCTAGGCAATTATCCGCAGGAATCTAGTTCATAGGTCCACGCTTCCCGCCGTCGTAGCCTCAGGATGTGAGAAGCGCGCACACGAAGACTTCTTCAAACGATCTCGACGTCGTGCTCAAGCGCGGTGTTGACGATCTCTATTGCAGCTTGGAGCCATCGCTCCGCGAGCGCCCCCGCACTCTCGCGCCCTGGCGCCACGGGAGGCCGCCTGTGACCGTCGCCACGCGCCTCTCTGCCCTCCGCGAAGCGCCCCGCCTAAGGCCCACTCGCAACTTCTTTATAATCACGCTATTCCAAAACAATAGACTTGAAGCCGCTTGTTTTCATACTCTTCCGCAAAAAAGGCCAGGGGGTCCTCCCCCGTCTTTCTATTTTCGGTTTTCGATACTCGCCCTTTCTGGCGCGGAGCGCACATGGCCATGATTGACGAATCCACACGCTGCGCCCACACCACCGCCAGCGGCCGCCGCTGCCGCATGCCTCGCGTCAATCAGCACGTCAGGCTCTGCGGCACGCACCTCGAAGCTCAGCGGTGCGCCATCCGCTCCGATCCCGCCGCGGATATCCATGACGTTCTCGACGGCATCGTCGACTTTGGTTCTGCCGCGTCCATCCATCACCTTCTTGCCAATCTCACCACTCTCCTCGTCGACAACCGTGTTGACTATCGCAAAGCTCTGGTGATCGCCTACCTCTGCCAGCTCGCGCTCCAATGCCTCAATTTGTCGAGGCACGAACGCCGGGATCTTGCGGATCGCGCTGGTAACCAGTCATTGGAGGGGTAGCTTGAACAGTCTGAGCCATTGCTTTGCGGAGGCCAGGACCGATTTCCAGCGGCCGAAGTCTGCCGCGTTTTCGGTCACCAGCGTGCCGCCTGCCCGGCGAGCCTGGAGAATTGGAAATCGCTGAAGAGGTTGAATATCGCCGCATTTCTTGACACCCCGGAGGCCATTTGATAGCTTCCCCGCAGATTCTCAGCCCAGCACGGTTTTCTGCCGGGTTTTTCTGTCCCGAAAGGGTCCAGGGAGGCTGGATGGAGCGGCTCGAAGCTCTTTATGAGCTGGCCACCACGTATCACTCCTGCCGGGATACGGAAGGCCTTCTCAAGGCGTTCGCCCGCGATCTTCGCGCGCGTCTGGGGCCCCAGGCGGTTCTGCTCTGGCTCAAGGACGGCGACGAGGGACTGCATTGCCGCGAAAAGTCCTTCGCCGCCGGAGAGCGCATTGAGCCCAAACAGGAAGGCGAATCGAACGGCCTGCTCATCGAGGTGCTCGAATCCCGCGGAGCGCGCCGCCTCGGAGCTCCGGAAAAAAAAGCGCGCCTGCTCTCGCACCTCGAGCCCGCCTACCGCGAACGCGTCGAGACCGCGCTCTACGTCTCCATCCCTGGCTCCTCCGGGCCTGCGGGAGTCGCCGAGCTGCTCAACAAAGTCGGCGGCGAATTCACCACCGAAGACGGCGCGTACCTTGAAGAAGCTGCACGCATGACCGGCCGGGCCCTCGACTCCATTCGCACCGCCGAAGCCGACCGCAACGCCCAGTTCGAAACGCTGGAACGGCTTACCGCTCTCTACGACATCGCCAGAATCTTTAATTCCACGCTCGAATTGGAAGATCTTTGCCCCATCGTTACCAGCAAGATTCGCGACATCCTGGGCGCGCAGGCCTGCAATCTTTGGCTGGTCTCGCAGGATGGCGATGCGCTCGAATTCGCCCACCAGGACGGTGAGGACCCCACCACCGAAGAGGATGGCGAAGTGCCCATGGGCGAGGGCTTCGTCGGCGTGGTCGGCCGCGAGGGAAAAGGGCGGCTCGCCGCCGACGCCTCCGTCGAGGCGCTCCTCGATCCCCGGCGCTCTGCGGTCGAGGGATTCACCATTACCTCTGCCATGGCCGCGCCGCTCCTCAAAGACGACCGCGTGCTGGGCGTCGTGGAAGTGTTGAACAAACTCGATGAGACTCAGTTCGACGACGACGACCTGTTCTTCCTGAACAGCGTGGGCGAACAAGCCGGCCTCGCCGTCCACAATGCGAATCTGCTCAAGGCCGAACGCAAGGTGCACGAACTCGGCGCGCTCCTCACGCTCAGCAAGGAGATCACTTCCACTCTCGACCTCGACCACATCCTCACCACGCTGGTCCATCAGGCCGCGGAAGTGCTCCCCTTCGAACGCTGCACCATCGGTCTCTATGACGGCGCGAAGTTCTATCTCGCCGCCGTCTCGGGCGAGTCGGAAGTCCCCGGCACGCCCGAGATGAAGCGTCTGCGCGACATCCTCGAATGGGTCGCTGAGGATTACGAAGCCGTCTCCGCCGATCAGGGAGAGGGCGGCTGGACCTGCGCGCCCGAGAAGCCCGACCCGCGCCTCATTCCCTACCTCACTGAACGGCAGATGAACGGCTTTTATGCTCGCTCCCTGCGCGACGATCAGGGCACGCTCGGCGTCATCGCGCTGGAAAGCGGAGAAGCCGATTTTCTCTCTGAGAGCCAGCTCGAGACGCTCGAGATTTTGACCAGCCAGGTGACCGTGGCGGTCCGCAACGCCCGGCTCTACCAGAACGTTCCCCTCATTCGCGTCTGGCAGCCCGTGGTCGAGACGCGGCAGAAGCTTCGTGCGCTCGGCAGCGGGCAGCGGATCGAAATGCTCACCAGGGTTGCGGTCGTAGCCCTGCTTCTCATCGCCGTGCCCTGGCCTCTGCGCGTCGAGGGAACCGCCCACGTCGTCCCCGCCGAGCGCCGCATCGTCACTGCGGAATCCGAGGGCATCATCAAGCAGGTGTTCGTGCACGATGGGGAATCCGTACCCCGAGGAGCGCCCCTCGCGCAGCTCGACGACGGCGAAATTCGAGTCCGCTTGGAGACCGCGCGCGCCCAGGTCGCTCTGGCCCGGCACGACCTCGCCGATGCCGAAGTTCGCCGGGATTCGGAGGCGGCGGGACGGGCGCGGCTGCGGCTCGATATGGCCCAGGCGGAAGCCGACCTCCAGAGCGACCGCCTGGCTCGAACGCTCCTGGTGGCGCCTATCGCGGGCGTTGTGGTCACGCCGAAAGTGGAGGAGAAAACGGGACGCCTCGTCGCCCGCGGAGAAAGCTTCTGCGAGCTTGTGGATCAGAACCGCATGGCCGCCGACATCACTTTTCCGGAGACCGACACCTCGCTCATCCAGCAGGGCGCGAAAGTCTCGCTCAAAGTGAACGCGTTGCCCACAGTCACCTTCCACGGCAGCCTCGAACGCCTCGGCACGGAGACAATTGCATCGGAAGGCGAGCAATATTTCCAGGCCCGCGCGACGTTTGAGAACACGGGCGGCCGGTTGCGCGAAGACATGGCCGGCCGCGCGAAAATCGATTCCAGCGGCGGCTGGGATAAGAGCGGCTGGTATCCGGTGGGATATGTCCTGCTCCGGCCCCCGGTACGATGGCTCTGGCGCAAAATCTGGACCTGGATGCCGTGAACGGGAACAGGGCGCGCATGCGGACGACGAACGGAGAGACGAGCATGAAATGCTGGGGAATGTTTTTGGCCGCCTCCCTCGCGGCGGCGCTGGCAGTGGGATGCTCGAGCGAGCCCGGCCCGGATCAGGCCGCGGCCGCGCCTGCGCGTCCGATACCGGCTCCTGCTGCTGCGCCCACTCCCACCCCGGTATCCACGGCCAGGATGATCCCCTCGGTGCTTACGGTCGAGCACGAAGTGGACGTGCTTGCCGAACACGACGGCGAAGTGATCGAATTGAATGCCGACGAGGGTTCTAAGTTGGAAGCGGGCGGGTTGCTCGCGCGCCTGGACGACCGGCAAGTCGAAGCGGCACTCGAACAAGCCCGCGCCGACCTGAAGGTGTCCGAGAACAACGTCCTGTACAACGAGGCCGAGCTGCACGCCAACGAGGCGCGGCTCCAACGCGCGCAGCTCATGTACAACGAAGGGTTGGGCAGCAAAGCGGATCTGGACACGGCCGAATTCATGGCCAAAGGTTCCAGATACGACTTGGAGAGCTGGAAGGCCAACGTGGAAAAGCACCGCGCGGAAGTCAGGTCGCTCGAGATCGAGCTCCAGAAGACTCGCGTGCGCGCTCCTTTTGGAGGTGTCGTCACGCGGCGCTACGTGCGCCAGGGCGACGTGCTCACCAAGGGAGCGAAGTGCTTCCGGTTGAGCCAGCTCAGCCCCTTGCTGGTGGAATTCCAGGTGCCGGAAACCGAGGCGCACAAACCCGCGGCCGATCAGCCCCTGCGCGGCACGCTGCTCAGCGACCCCAACCACACCTTCGACGCGCGTATTACGCGCGTCGGACCGGTCGTGGACGCTGCCAGCGGCAGCTACGACGTGACGGCCGTGCTTGTGAACCCTTCACCCAATCTGAAACCGGGTATGGCCGTGCGCATCGTCTGGCCTGCCACAGCCTCGCCCCGTCCTTGAGCTATGCGGCTGGGTCCCACCTCTCTCAAAGCCCAAGGCGCCGTGGCTCGTGCCTTGCGGCGTCCCAAGCTCCGGCAGGACCTCCAGATCAGCGAGCAGGTGGTCCGTGGCGAGACGAGCTTCGTCATTAAAGTGCCCCATTTGTTCAAGTACGCCCGATACGGACCTCTCGAGTTCAGCGTTCTGAAACATGCCGACGGCACACGAACGATCGAAGAAATAGCGGCTGTGGTCAACGCGGAGGCGGGCGAGGACGCCTTGAGCGAAGCCGACGTTGCGGACTTCCTGGAATCCACCGAACCTGATCTGTGGGAGGAAGGCGCGGGAAAGAAGAATCTGGCCATCCTGGAAAAAATCCGCGAAGAGCGCCGGGAACGCGTCAATACCTCAAGCGTCCTCTACATCCACTTTTCCGCCTGGAATCCGGACCGCACGCTCGAACGGATCATGCCCTATCTTCGCTGGATGTTCACGCCCGGGTTCGTGGTGTTTTCCGTGCTCTTGTACATCACGATGGGCGTGATTCTGGCGAACAACTGGGTGCGCGTGCGGCAGGACACCATCGCCTTCTACACCTTCTCCAACAAGACGCTTTACGACATTTGGGAATTCTGGGCGATTCTGTTTGTCGTCATCGCTATCCACGAGTTCGGCCATGGTCTGACCTGCAAGTATTTCGGCGGCGAGGTGCCGCGGATGGGTTTCATGCTCATCTATTTTGGCCCGGCTTTCTTCACCGACACGACGGACATGCACGTGTTCGACAAGACTTCGAAGCGGCTATGGGTGATCTTCGCCGGACTGTGGATTGAAACGGTCATTTGCGCGCTGGCCACGATTGCCTGGGCGCTCGCTCCTCCGGGCTCGTTTTTCGGAGACTTCTGTTACAAGACCTTGCTGCTCACGGGCGTCTCCGGTCTGATTTTCAACTTGAACCCGCTGATGAAATACGACGGCTACTACGCGCTCATGCAGTTCCTCGAAATCGACAACATGCGCGAGGATGCATTCGACTACGTCAAAGCTTGGGCGCGGCACTACATTTTGCGGCAGGACGTAGTCCTGCCGGAGGTCGGCAAGCGGCGCCGGCGCGTTTTCCTAATCTATGGATGGCTGGCGATCCTCTACGGCGCGTTCGTGCTCGTGATCGTGGCCGGATGGCTGAGGAATTTCCTTGTGAACCGGCTGGGGGAAGCCTGGGGTTACACGGCCACCGTCGCGGTCTTGTATTTGATGACGCGAAAGAAGCTCGAGCCCGCGCTCGCGGCCGCCCGCAATCGATGGCCGGTGTGGAAGGAGAAATTTATGGCCTGGAGAATGACCCGAATGCAGCAAGTGGGCGTCGTGGCGGCCGGGCTGCTGCTCTTGGTGGCGCCGCTGCCGCGCGTGACAACCAGCGAGTTCCAGCTCGAGCCCGCGGGCAAGTGGCAGGTGCGCGCGCAGACGCCGGGATGGATCGATCAGGTGCTAGTGCACAGCGGCGACACCGTCACGCGAGGCAAAGTCTTGGCAGTTCTTCGCAATCCGGAGCTGGACGCGTTGCTCGCCGAGCTCGGTGCGCAACGCTCTCTCGCGGAAGACGCGCTGCTTGACGCGCGCCGTCGCCGCGATCGTGACGCGGCTGATATTGCCTATCGCGATTTCGAACGGCTCGATGCCGCGGTGCGTGACGCGCGCGCCCGCCAGGAACGGCTTTTGCTGACGGCGCCGGGAGACGGCGTCGTCACCACGCTGGACGTGGCACAACGTGTGGGCGAGTTCCTGCCCGAGGGAGGCCTATTCGTCGATTTGGCGGACCGCAGGGAAATGCGGGCGCGTATCCTGGTGCGCGACTGGGAGCTTCAATACATAACCGATGCGGGCTCGCCCGGCGGCATGACGGCTCAACTCAACGTGCGCGCCTATCCGTACGAAATCTTCCACGGAACGGTAAAGCAGATTCTCCCCGCTGCGGCGGCTGACGAACCTGTTGCCTTGCCAAAGAGTCCGGAGCGCGCCGGACAAAGACTCAGCAACTACTTTGCCGTGGTGCTCGAGTTCCCGAATCCGCGCGGCGAATTGCGCGAAGGAATGACGGGGACGGCAAGAATCCGCGGCGGGCACGCGAGGCCGCTCGTTTGGCAGTGGGGAAGAGGAGCGTGGCGATGGCTGTGGTCAGTTCTCTGGTAGGGGCAACAGAGTGGGCCCGGAAGGGACGTCATCCAGAAGCGAGGCCATCCCAGAGTCTGGGATGGCCTCATCTTCGCATGGAAATTATCGGTCCTTACCTTTTGTGTCCGCCGAGGGTGATCGTGCCGGAGAGTTTCTTCCCTTTCTTCAAGCCTTTCTTTGCCATTTGGGGACCTCCTGAGCGCCGGCGAGTCGCAGAGGACACGCGCACGCTGTTAGGAGCTTAGCAGGTTTAGCACCAATCGGAAGACGGCTGGAGGGCGCGCATCGCTGGAGCAAAAAAGCAGAGGCTGTCGCCGGGGGGTAGGCGGCAGCCTCTTTGGGGGTTGAGGGCGGATTGAAGTTCGCAATCGAAAACTTTGGCTCTTGCTTCTACAATGCGCGGAAAGTGGCAACGCCCGTCAAATTCTTTGCCTGCGCCAGCTTCTTGCCCTTTTTCAGTACGGTTCCCGTCTTTGCCATCGGAAAGCCTCCCGGTTCGATGTGGCCCCAAGTCCTCGTCTCAGGCCGTGCACCATGAGAGCATTTTGCGCGCCAATGTCGCGAGGAGCAGCGAATGGCTCGCAGCTTTCGAATCAGACACTTGCGGGCGGCAGCCGATTCGCGAAGAGCTGTAATTGCTTTCTGAGGGGGGAAATCTCACCCTGCGGGGAATTTATTGACTCTGCGCGCAATTCAGAAGCTACTGGGGACCTAACAGGTGGGGAAAAAGAAAAAGGCCACCCAAACTCCGGGTGGCCCCAAAAGTTACCCTTGGCCGGAACGAACTGCTACTCCATCGTAATTCCACGCAGGTTCGTCAGGTTGCCGAGGGCTTTGCCTGAGGAGAGCTTCTTGCCCTTTTTCACAATTTTCTTGGCCATGACAGCGCCTTCCTACAGTTCTGGAACACGCACAACACTACTGCTTTACGTCTAGCACGTGGGGCTCCAAAGCACCAGACAAGTCGCCGTCTGATTGGGCTTGAAAGTAAAGAAGTTAGGCGAGCCTGCCCCAGTGGCCTATGAGCGAGTACCGCTGGAAGGGGAAAACCCCCGCCCGGCAGGGGGAATTATTCCCCCTGCAGGCCATTGCCGGCGCATTTTCAGCAGATGATCCTGGCGATCCATCAAAAGATTCTGGGGGCCGTGGCAGGACTGAGGAGAACCCCGGGACAACTTGAGGCTGGAGAGCCGTGGGAGCGCTACTTGGGCAGGTCAGCATAGAGTGTTGGAAAACAAAGAAAAAGGGCCACCCCGGACGGAGTGGCCCTCAAACCAAAGGTTTCTGAGACTCGGTTAGATGACTCCCGGCGCACTCAGATTCTTCGTGCCGGCCAGCTTCTTGCCCTTCTTCAACGCTTTCTTCGCCATTTTAAATCCTCCGGTTGGATTTGTTTTGCCCCGTTGGGCTGAATAGGCATGAAGCACTTTTCGGGCCAATCGGCAGCGAAATCTTGGCCAAAACCACTAAGAAAATACGGCACTTAGTAGGGGGGCGAGGCTGCTCAGGCCTTCCTGGGAATCTTGAGGGGGAGAAAACCGCGCTTCGGGGGGAATATTTCCCCCAAAATCAGGCAAGATGAGTCCCATTTCATCGATTTGGGGGATCGAGCGCCGAGGCAATCCGGTGCTTCGCTTCCTCCTCTGGGCGATTGATGACAGCTTGGCTGAGAGATGGGCCAGCGCCCTGACGGGGCCCGGCTATAACTGGTGCTTGCGGCAGAGATACTTCATGCGGTCTTTGTTCACACCGAGGAGTTTCGCGGCGCGGATTTTGACGCCGGAGGACTGGGCCAGCGCGGTTTCGACCCACTTTTTCTCGTAGGCCCCGATTTCCGCCTCGAGATCGAAGCCGGAGGGCGGAAGGCGAAAGCGTCCACGGGCATCGCGGCTGGCGGCCTGAACGATATCGCGGGGAAGATCGGCGAGCTCGACTTCGTCTGTATCGGTCATCAGCACAACGCGCTGCACGGCGTTTTCCAGTTCGCGGACATTCCCGGGCCAGCGGTAGTTTTGCAGCGCCTGCATGGCTTCCTCGCTCACCGATTTGGGCGCCGTGTGGTTGGCGGCGCAATAGACGCGCACGAAATGGTTGATGAGAAGCGGAATATCCGCGACGCGTTCACGAAGGGGCGGAAGAAAAACGGGAACCACGTGAATGCGGAAGTAGAGGTCTTCGCGGAAGCGTTTTTCCTGGACGGCGTCCTCGAGATCTTCGTTGGTCGCGGTAAGCAGGCGGAAGTCCACGGGGACGGACCGCTTTCCACCCAGGTGGATGACGGCGCGCTCTTCGAGCACGCGGAGGAGTTTGCTTTGGAGCGCGGGAGTGAGCGTGCCGATTTCGTCCAGAAAGAGCGTGCCGCGGTGGGCGAGTTCGATGCGGCCTTCCTTCGACTCGGTGGCGCCGGTGAAGGCGCCTTTTTCGTAGCCGAAGAGCTCCGCTTCCATCAAAGTCTCGGGCAGGGCGGCGCAATTGACGCTGATGAAGGGCCGGGCGCGGCGTTCGCTCAGATCGTGGATGGCGTGGGCGACGAGTTCCTTGCCGGTGCCGCTTTCGCCGCGGATGCAGACGGTGGTGCTGGCGGCGGCGACGCGGCGGACCAGATCGAAAACGGGGCGCATGGCGTCGCTCGTGCCGATGAGGTTGCCGAGCGACTCCTTGCGCTGGAACTGCTCGCGAAGAATGCGGTTCTCGCGCTCGATGCGCTGCTTTTCGACGGCGCGATCGAGGATGGTGCGGAACACGTCGGGATCGATGGGGTGAGCGAAGAAGTCGTAGGCGCCGCTTTCCATGGCGCGCACGGCGGTGGCTTTTCGGGGGTCGCGGCTGAGGATGATGACCATGGCGTCCAGCTCACGCGAGCGGAGACGCTCGACCAGGGCCTCAAAGCGGCGGAAGCTGGCCGCGCCGGGCTCGAGGTTGTAGAGGATTACGTCGGGACGGGCCGCGTCGATCAGCGGCCACTCCGATTCCTCTTCGGTGGTCTGGTAGATTTCGTGATCGGGAAGGAGTTTGCTGACGACGGGCTGGAGGCCGGAAACGTCGTTGGTCATGATAACGACGTGCGTGCGGGTTGGAGCGGCAGACATAGGGGTTTGAGGCGGAATTCTAGAAAGCAGTCCCGCCGATGTCAATCAGTATAGTGGCGCGCGGGGTGGAATAATTTCCCCGAAGGGGAGCCAGCGCCCCCGGCGGTGTGGTGAAGCCGCGGGGCTACTGCTTTTTATCGAAGTCGAGCGAGGCGGAGTTGATGCAGTAACGCTGGCCGGTGGGCCGGGGGCCGTCGGGGAAGACGTGGCCGAGATGAGCGTCGCAGCGGCTGCATTTGACTTCGACGCGGCGCATGCCGTAGCTGTCGTCGGCTTCGGTGGCTACACCGTCCTTTTCCAGCGGCTGGTAGAAGCTGGGCCAGCCGGTGCCGGAATCAAATTTCGTGTCGGAGCTGAACAGGGGGGCGCCACAGCAGACGCAGCGGTAGGTGCCGTTCTCGTGGTGGTTCCAGTATTTGCCGGTGAAGGCGGGCTCAGTGGCGGAGCAGCGTGTGACGGCGTATTGATTGGGGTCGAGCTTCTCCTTCCATTCTTTTTGCGACTTGTGAATTTTTTCCGCCATGAAATTTTTTCCTCTCGCGCATTGTATCAGATGCACCTGGCGGCGGCGCGGGCCGGGATTCGAATAGAAGAATCATGGCCGCGGTCAGTGGCCGTATCGATGGGTCGTGGAACGATTCCACCGAAGACTGATTCAGCGCGAGAGTTTCAGGGCTTCGGTCCTCCGCCAACTGTGAGGCTTGCGCGGTGGGAAACAAACGCCGGAAAGGAGAGTTGTCCCTTGACAGCGCCTTCGCTCTTATCGACGGCACCCACACATTGGCTTCGCCACCCGCCCACCC
>JASHRU010000264.1 GCA_030037225.1 Candidatus Acidiferrales bacterium
CTTCCTGGACGAAAACTCCAAGGAATTGTTTGACGTCGCCGCTCGCGCCGTTACGCTGGCCACGGGCGGCCTCGGGCAGGTCTATCCGGAAACGACGAATCCCGCCGTGGCCACGGGCGACGGGATGGCTATCGCCTACGAGGCCGGTGCCGTGCTCTCCGACCTCGAATTCGTCCAGTTCCACCCGACCGCCCTCGCAGTCAAGGGCGCGCCTCGGTTTTTGCTCTCGGAAGCCCTGCGCGGTGAAGGCGCCGTCCTGCGCAACGCGGATCTCGAGCGCTTTATGAAGAAACACAGCGAGGCGGGAGAACTCGCGCCTCGCGACGTGGTCTCCCGCGCAATCGTTGCGGAAATGCAGCGCACCCGCTCCGACTATGTCTATCTCGACCTCACCCATCTGAAGGACGAGTATGTACGGAAGCGCTTTCCCAGCATCTTCGCCACCTGCCAAAGCTACGGCGTGGACATCACCAGCGACCTGGTGCCCGTTCGTCCCGCCGCGCACTACGCAATGGGGGGCGTGAAGACGGATCTCGAAGGCCGCACTTCCCTCCCCGGCCTCTACGCGGCAGGCGAGACGGCGTGCACCGGCGTCCACGGCGCCAATCGTCTCGCCAGCAATTCGCTCCTCGAGGGTCTCGTATTCGGCGCGCGCACCGGCCAATCCATCATCAAGGATTGCAAATTCTCCTCCAAGAAGGCACCCAAATGGCCCGCCTCTGCAGCAGCACTGGAGAAGCCCGGTAGCGGGAAATCCGCTACGGCCTCCAATCCTCCCGGTCCCGAGTCGCCAGCCCTCCAGAAGGTCCGCGCCATCGTCTGGAAGGACGCCGGGATCATCCGCAATGGCCGCGACTTAAAGGAGGGCCTCGACGCCTTCGCCGCCCTGGAGCCGGCCCAGTCCCCGGAGCCTTCCCGCGGCGCACGCGAGTTGCGTCACATCTGGCAGCTCGCGCTGTTGATCGTGCGCTCCGCGCTGGCCCGCGAGGAAAGCCGCGGCGGGCACTACCGCAGCGATTTCCCCTTCCGCGATGACGAAAAGTTCCGTAAGCACTCCGTCGTCATGCGCGGCGCGCAGGTCACCTTTCGCTAATAGGACACAAAGTCGCCGGATGCTCCAATCTCTAGGAAGTTACTCTCCGGCGTGCAAGCCAAAGCCAGCGCTGGCTACTTTTTCGGTCCGTTCATTTGGGACTCAAGTTTCGTCAATCGGGCGATTACTTCTTCCATCTGCTGCTCCAATCGCTTCATATGATCGAGCAGTGCTTCCTGGCTGCCGGCTGCGACCGCTTCTTTTTCCGTGTCTGCTCCTTTTTCGCCGGCTTGTGCTTTGATCGCGGCGATCTGACCCATAACGAACGAGTTCATGCCGATGCTCAGATCCCCTCTCTTGATAATTTCCTCCAAGGGTGTGATGGCATCCGGATCCCCTCGTCGGCCGAGAGCGAAGATGGCGGGAAACTGAACCTCAATGTATGGCTCGGCTGTATAGGCGATGAGCGCGCGCGTAATATCTTTGTTGCCTTTGTCCAGGGTTGCGAGCGCGGAGATCGCGGCGCTGCGCGTTTCCAACGCCTTCCCGGGCGCGGCCCATTCCAGAAGGAGGGAGACGGCGCGTTTGTCGCCCAGCTCTCCCAGAGCCCCGAGCGCGGCGCTCCGCAGGGTGTCGTCAGGACTATCGGATTGGCTGGCAGCCGCAATCGTATCGAATGCATTTGCGGATTTGAGTTCGCTGAGGGCGCGAAGCGCCGCGGCCCGCACCCGATAAGCCTTGTCATTGGCCGCGATCTCGGCGAGCGTCGTGCCCAGTGACGCGTCCTCCTTGAACTTTCCGAGTTGCTCCACGGCAACTTGCCGAAGCCAAGGTTGCTCGTCCCCCACCGCGCCTTTCACCGGCACCTCTGCCGCGGCGCCGCCGACTTTCCCCAGCGCGCGCAGCGCCTCGGCGCGAACCCCCCAGAACGGATCGTGTTGCGCCGCATCTCGCAGCGCGGCGACCGCCTCGGCGCTGTCCTTGAATTCCCCCAGCGCGGCAGCGGCCTCGGCGCGATCGGGCACAGTCGCTCCGTTTTTCAATTGATAGGAGAGCATGGCCACATCGCGCTTGAAGGTTGTGGATTTAAGAACGCGGTCGCCCCGGTCGAAAACGACCATTAACGGAGCGCTCTCCGCAGGAAAACTAAACGTCTCTTCGACCTTGCTCACCTCGATCGGGAAGGTCTTCCGCCCCGAAGCCGTGGCGATCTCGACCTCCATGGATACGTCAAACAGGGGAACCAGTCCTTCGACCTTTTGTGTCTGCTTTACCGTCAGCTTCGCTTCATGCTCCGCGGCGTCGTACTCGTATGCGACGTCGAATTTGGGCGCGCCTGCCCGGTCCGCCCACTGATGGAAGAACTTATCCACGTTGATTGCGGTGGCCTGCTCGATGGCCTTTTGCAGGTCCGGCGTTACCACGTTCTGCCCGCGGTTTGCCTCCAGGTAATGATGCAAGGCCGCGAAAAAATTCTCGTCCCCGAGTTCCGAGCGCAACATCTTGAGCACCCATCCGCCCTTCGTGTAAACATTTCCGGCGCCCTCAAAAACGTCTGCGGAATCGCGGGTAACCATGGGGAGTTTGTAAAGCTGCTGCTGGCGAAACCACCCGTTTTGGTCTTGCCAGAAGTCGTAGGCAACTTGATCCGCTCCCAAGCGCACCTCGCGCCAATAATGCTGGAAGTAGGTGGCGAATCCTTCGTTCAGCCATATGTCGGCCCAATCTTTGCACGTGACCAGATCCCCGAACCATTGGTGGGCCAACTCATGAGAGAGCAGGTCGTCCGCTCGAAAAAGGCTCTCGGAAGCGAGCTTGGGGTCCACCAGGCTGCGGGCAGTGAGCGTGGTCGCGCTCGTATTTTCCATCCCTCCCACCACAAATCCATCTACGAATACTTGTGCGTACTGCGCCCAGGGATATTTCACGCCCAGGCGGTCGGAGAATGCGTCGAGCATGCCTCTTGTATCGGCAAGCGTGGAATCGATCCTGTCTTCGCTTCCCTTCGGGACCACGTAACGGAGCGGCACGCCTCGCCACGTGTCTCGCCTCTCGACGAATTCTCCCGCCACTGCCGTAATCAGGTACGTGGAGAGCGTCTCGGTCTGCTTCCAGTCCCACGTTTTCATTCCGTCCGGTTCCGTCTTTACGCCCACAAGGCTGCCGTTCGAGACGGTGATCCAACTCGCCGGAACAGTCAGCAGCATCTCCGAGGTCGTGCGGTCGTTCGGATAGTCGTAAATGGGAATGTAGTAGTGCGTGTCTTCGGATTCGCCCTGAGTCCACACCTCGAGCGGGCGATTCGGGTAGTACTTGTCGGGAACAATGAAGTACAAGCCCTTCTTCGGAGTTCCTTCGTAGCTTATGCGCACTTCGTGTCTCTCGCCTCGCTTTGCAGGGCGCGCCAGGGAGACAACGAGCTGATCGGGCGGAGTCGCGAACTTCGCTTCTTTTCCGTCCAGCGTGACGGACTGGATTTTCAAGCCGCTGGAATCCATCTTGATTTCCGTTAGGCCTTCCCGGAGCATGGCCATTGTTTCGATCACTTCTCCGCGAACCAGCTTCTTGCTCGTGTTGAACCACAGGTGCGTTCGCACATTCTGCAGGTCGTAGTCTCGCGTACGCGCGTTAGGCAGGTCGGCCTGCATTTCCTGCGCGCCCAGCAGGGCCGCCGCCAGCAGAAATATCCGCGAGGCGCACGCCCACCGGCGACCCGTAAGGTTCGAATTAAAAATCATCGGAGTGCTCCTTGAAGTGTCCGTGTGCTCGGAAAACTTGCGGCAGATTATACGCATAAAGTAAGCAGGCCCCCGGGAAATTGCCACCGCGTCCAGGCTCTGCAACTTTACCCTCTTCGTTTCGTTTGCTAGGCTCGATTCGATGCCGCTGCCGGCCAATGCGCGGGCAAAGAACGAACGAATCGAAAGCCGCGAAAATCGCTGGCTGAAGCGCTTTCGCGCCGCACTCGAAGGCCCGCCCCCAAACGACCGCGCTCCCTTGGGCGTCGAAGGCCCGCGGCTTGTCGATGAGGCGCTTCGCTCGGGATTGACCCCGGAAGCGGTCCTGGTTTCCGATTCGGGCGAACGGCATGTGGCGCGACTCGGCCGGCGCCTTCCTCCCAGCCTGCGCCTGCTGCGCACCTCCAACCGACTCTTTGCTTCGGTCGCCGGCACCGAGACGCCACAAGGCATCGCCGCTCTTATCGAGCCGCCCCATTGGAGGCTGGCCGACCTTCTGGGCTCCGCGGCTCTCGTCGTCGTGCTGGTTGGAGTCCAGGATCCAGGGAATGTTGGCACAATCGTGCGTGCAGCGGAAGCACTCGGGGCCAGCGGCCTTTTCTCCTGCGTGGGCTCGGCTCATCCATTCGGGGCCAAGGCGGTTCGCGCCTCTGCAGGCTCCATATTCCGCCTTCCGGTGCTCGCCGGTTCGCCCCCGCTGGACGTCCTCGCTGAATTGCGGCGGCGTGGCCTGTTTCAGTTTGCAGCAGTTGCTTCCGAGGGCCGTTCTCCCGTGGAATTGAAGTTTTCCTCCCCGTGTGCCTTCTGGATTGGCAGCGAAGGCTCCGGGCTGCCGGGAGACGTTGTGCGCTCCACCGACGCGTCTGTCCGCATTCCGCTCCGCGCCACCGTCGATTCCCTGAATGCTGCCACGGCGGCCAGTGTGCTTCTGTATGAGGCCGCTCGCCAGCGCGGTCGGCTTGTCTAGCGTCATGAGCCTGTTCCGTCAACTCGAGCCCGATCAGGGTGGCGCCGGCGATGCCGAGCGTGGCTCGCCACTCGCCGAACGCATGCGCCCTCGCAGCCTCGACGACGTCGTGGGCCAGGAACACCTTCTCGGCTCGGGCGCTCCCCTCCGGGCTCAAATTGAGTCCGGCCGTCTGCAATCCATGATCCTTTGGGGTCCGCCCGGATGCGGCAAGACCACCCTGGGCCGGTTGATCGCCGGCCGCGGCAAAGCCGATTTTGTCCCCTTCAGCGCCGTCCTTTCCGGCATCAAAGAAATCAAGGAGGTCATGACCCACGCCGCGCGTGCGCGCCGTGGCGGGCGAAGAACCATCGTGTTCATTGACGAGGTCCATCGCTTCAACAAAGCCCAGCAGGACGCGTTTCTCCCATTCGTCGAACAGGGCAGCATTACCCTCATCGGCGCCACAACGGAGAATCCCTCCTTCGAAGTAATCGCTCCCCTCCTCTCCCGTGCCCGTGTCTATCGCCTCAACGCCCTCACCAACGAGCAAATCGTCTTGCTGCTCCGCCGCGCCCTCGCCGACGCGGATCGCGGCCTCGGCGACCAGCCCGTCGAGATTTCCGGCGACCTCCTCGAAAGGATTGCCATCTTTTCGAGCGGGGACGCTCGCGCCGCCTACAACATCCTGGAAGCTGCCGTTGCCGGCGCCTCAGCAGATGCGTCGGGGCCCCTCACCGTCACCAGCGACCTCCTCGAACGCACCCTCCAGCGCAAAACCCTTCTCTACGACAAGGCCGGCGAGGAGCACTACAACCTCATTTCCGCCCTCCATAAATCTGTCCGCAATTCCGATCCCGACGCTTCCCTCTATTGGCTCGCGCGCATGATCGAATCCGGCGAGGACCCCCTCTATCTCGCTCGCCGCATGGTGCGCATGGCCAGCGAAGACGTGGGTCTGGCCGATCCGCAGGCCCTTCGCGTCGCGCTCGATGCCATGCAGGCCTTCGAGTTTCTGGGGCCCCCGGAAGGCCATCTAGCCCTGGCCGAGGCCGCCCTCTATCTGGCGATCGCCCCGAAATCGAACGCGCTCTACACCGCCTACGGCGAAGTGTCGCGTGATTTGGAACAGACCCGCGCCGAACCCGTCCCCCTCCACCTCCGCAACGCCGTCACATCGCTCATGAAAGCCGAAGGCTACGGCCGCGGCTATCAGTATGCTCATGACTTCGAAGACAAAGTGACGGATATGGAATGCCTCCCCGATTCGCTTCGCGCCCGTCGCTACTACCACCCCACCGACCAGGGTCTCGAGGCGCGCATTCGTCAGCGCATGGAAGAAATTTCGCGGTTGAAGGCGAAGTCGAAAAAATGATCCGGTGCTCTCATCGCCTGCGGCCCGGCGCGCGGCAAGTTCTCTCCGCGGCATCCTTGGTTCTATTCACGGCCGTCGTCGCCGCCGCGCCTCTGGGCGAGAAGCCCCTCTACACCATCGACGAGGATTGCACTGCCTTCGCTTTCTCCCACGATGGCCGCATCGCCTTCGCCGTCCATCACGTCTTCTCCCAGCACAAATTCGACCTGGAACGCGACGACTTCTGGATTTCCGACAGTGGCCACGGCAAACATAAGATTCTGAACGGCGAAAAGCTGGCCCGCGGCGAAGGCGGCTTTAGCTACATGGTTCGCGCCATCCGCTGGTCGCCAAGCGGCAGAAAGCTCGCCGCTGAGGTCACCACGGGCGCCGCCGCCGAGCGGCATGGCGACTCCACCCTTTCCGCTCAGTCGTTCCTCTTGGACGCCAACGGCCAGGAAATCAAAATCGCCGATGGTGACAGCTTTATCCCCGATAGTCAGAACGCTGCGTGGCTCGACGACGATGCCACCGTGATTTATCTTGAATCCGCCAGACCCCGCCGGGAATACACGATTTGGTCCGTCAAGCCGAGTGTCGGCCACGCCGAGCGTCTCTTCGAAGAAACCTATTTTCTTGGCGCCGTTTGGATGGAGGGAGGCCGAAAGGCGGTCGCCGTCACCTCACCCGATCGCGGTGAACCGCCCCGCCTCGTCCTCCTCGATCTGACGAAACAGACGACCACTGATCTCGCTGCGCTCGATGCCTATTCGAGCGGCCTGAGCGTCTCACCTTCCGGCCAAAAAATTGCCTATTTCCGCGACCCTGGCACGCTCGAATGGCGCACCGTGGCCGACGCTCACACGGCGCACGCGGTTCAGGCCCTAACCGGCCCCTACTTCTGGACTCGCGACGAGCAGCACGTCCTGCTGAAATCGGGGGTGGAGCGGAAGAGTTCCGTCATCGAGTGGGTGCGCCTCTCCGACGGCTCCGGCGATGAGCTCTTCCACGGCCTCACCTTCTGGAATTTTGCCGTTTCCGACGATGGCAGGCACATCGCTCTATCCCCGCCCGGGAAACATGTCGTTGAGGTTTACGACCTTCCGGAATTTCAGTGATCCGATCCCACTCCGGCGCCAGAATTGGAAGGTGATTCATCTGGTGCCGCCGCCCAGTCGCTCTTACTCTTCCCCCGTTTTTCGTTTTCTATTCTCGGTTTCCGATTTTCTCTTACTTCGGCGTGCGGAATCTCCGCGCATGCTCCTTGAGAATGCACGAATCCATCATTACCACCAGCCCGGCCTGCCGCGCCCGCGCCGCCGCTGCTTCGTCCAGAACTCCCTCCTGCATCCACACGGCCTTCGCTCCGATGCGAATCGCCGAGTCCACCGTGACCCCCGCTTTGTCCGAACGCCGGAAGATGTCCACGATGTCCACCGGCTCGCGGATGTCTTCCAGCCGCGGCACGGCTTTTTCGCCCAGCACTTCCTTTGTGTTCGGATTCACAGGAATGATTCGGTAGCCGGCGGATTGCAAGTACTGCGCCACTCCGTAACTCGCCCGAGAGCGGTTGGGACTCAGCCCCACAACCGCGATCGTGCGCGTCTTCTCTAGGAGATCTTGAATGGGATCTTTACTCGCGGCGGTACGTGTTCCGGCTTTCATCGGCAGGCGGCTTCTAGAATATGCTACTCCGCGGTTTCGCGCCTCAGCCTCTCGGTTGCCCCGGGCTCACGGCCTGCGGCCGTCGTCCCTCCACCGATGCGCGCGCCTCCCCCAGCGCCGTGAGAAACTTGTCGTTCTCCTCCGGCGTTCCCACACTCACTCGTATGGCTTCGGGAAATCCCATCCACCCCATCGGGCGGACGATCACTCCGAGCCGCAGCATGGCGTCGGCGATTCGGCTGGCTTCCGCCCCGATGTGGACCAGCATAAAATTCGCGGCCGACGGCACGAATCCTATCGCCTGCCCTCGCAATCCCGCTTCAAGCTGCGCCAGGCCCCGCCGGTTGTTCTCCACCGAACGTCTCACGTGCTCCAAATCATCCAGCGCCGCCTCCGCCGCGGCCAGCGCCACTCCCGACACGTTGAATGGCTGCCTCACCTTGTTCATCTGCGCGATGAGTCCCGCCGGTCCCGCCGCGTAACCCACGCGCATGCCCGCCAGTCCATAAACCTTCGAAAATGTGCGCAAGACGAACAGGTTTCCGCCCTCACGCACCAGATCCAGCGACCGTGAGTACCCCGGCCGGTCCGCGTATTCGTAATACGCCTCATCCAGCACCACCAGCGCGCTTCCCGGAATGCGCGCAAGAAACGCGTCCAGCGTGTCCGCCAGGAAAATCGTCCCCGTGGGATTGTTCGGGTTCGCAAGATAAATCACTTTCGTCCGCGCATCCGTGGCACGCGCGATCCCGTCCAGGTCGAACGTAAAATTCCGCAGCGGCACAAGCTTCAGCCGTTCTCCAGTCGCGCGCACCGCCGAGTAGTAGAGCGGAAACGACCCTTCCGAGCTCACCGCGTTGTCGCCCGGCGTCAGCAGTGTGCGCGCGGCCAGGTCGATCAGCTCGCACGAGCCGGCTCCCAAGATCAGCCGCTCCATGTCCATCCCCAATTGCTCGGAGAGCTTTTTCCGCAGGTAATAGCCCGCGCCGTCCGGATACCAGTTCGAATCGCTCATCGCCCGCCGCGCCGCTTCGACAGCCATAGGCGAAGGGCCCAGCGGATTTTCGTTCGAGGCCAGCTTTACGGCGTGGATGCCCAGCTCGCGTTCTACTTCTTCTATGGGCCGCCCCGGCTGGTACGCTTGAATCTCGCGAATCCAGGCTGGCACTTGCTCGTCGATGGGTTTCCCGGTCATGAATTCGGTCGTCCTTGCGGCGCCTGCCGGCGTGGCTCTCGGCGCCGCGCACCTGCGACATTCGATGCCGCCTGTCTTCCGCGCGCGTGCCCCCCTCGCCAGGCCGGTGTGGCCCCCGCAATCCCCTTCCGATCCGTAATCGGCCTGCGTCGAGCTGCAGTGTGCGTCCTCTCTTTCCGCGTCGGATGCACTCGCTCCGCGCGCCCTTCCGTAGCCCCTCGCAGTGTGTTCACCTCGGCAGCCGACAGCTCACGCATCTGGCCAGCCGGCAGCTCTCCCAGTTCGATTCCCGCAAACTCCGAGCGCACCATCTTTTCCACCAGAATCCCTTGCCTCTGTAGGGTCTGCCGTAGCAAATCGCGCGCCGCATTGCGCATTGTGGCCTCGTACCAGGCGTTCGCCCCTTCTCGATACGTCCGCACGCGCGCATGGCTGCCACGCTCGATCGCCTCACGCGCTGCTTCGGAGATCCGCCCTTTCACCTTGAACCGCCACGTCTGGGACATCGCTCCGGCAGCCCGCATCAGGTCGCTCGCCAGTTCTCCGTCGCTCGTGAGCAGCAGAAGTCCCGCAGCGTCGAATTCCAGCCGCCCGACGGGAAACAACCTTCCCCTCCCCGCCCTCACGTACGGGCCCAGGCAGGGCCGCCCTTCCGGATCGCTCAGCGTGGAAACCACGTTCGAGGGTTTGTTGAACACGAAATAGCGTTCGCGCATCGCGCTGTCCAGGCGCACCACGCGTGGCCCTACTGTGATGTGGTCGCGCTCAGCGTCCGCCTTCGTGCCCAGTACGGTCACTACGTGGTCGTTTACCGTCACCGCGCCCGACAAAATGAGTTGCTCGGCATGCCGCCGCGAGGCAATTCCCGCCCGCGAAATAATCTTCTGCAATCTCTCAAGCATTTTCGAGTGGCTGGTCCTATTCGCTCTAAGTCCGTTTGCACTCCCTATTATTCCGCTTTCGTTTCCCGTGTTTCGTTTTCCATATTCGTTCTATTCTGGTCCAACTCCATCCCCGATGCCTTGTTCTTCAGCTCCTCCGCTCGTCGCTTCTCCCGGCTCTTCCGGCACGATTCCGTCCTCGCCCAGCGCCGCGCGCGCCAACGCCTCGAATTCCTTAAGGCTGGGCAGGTCCTCCACGCCCCCCAGCCCGAACCGCATCAGGAATTCTTTTGTCGTCCGGTAGAGAATCGGCCGCCCCAGCGCCTCTTTCCGCCCCGCCGTCGTGATCATTCCTCGTTCCAGCAGTGTCTTGATCACTCCCGCGGCCTGCACGCCGCGAATCTCCTGTATCTCCGGCAGTGTCACCGGCTGCTTATACGCGATAACGGAAAGCGTCTCGAGCGCCGGCATCGAGAGCCGCAGGGGCGGTTGCAGGCTCTTGATGAATCGCCGCACCGCATCGTGGTGCTCCGCCTTGGTGTAGAACTTGTACCCTCCCGCTACTTCCCGGATGCCGATGCCGTGCTCGTCGCCCTCGTAGGAATCTACAAGCTCGCGCAGCGCGCGCCGGACCAAGTCCCGCTCCCCACGCACGGCCGATGCGATCTGCGCCACCGTCACTGGCTCCTCCGCCGCATACACAATCGCTTCGATGGCTGCGCGCAATTCCGGGCTGGAACCGCTTGACGCCGCCTCCGCGCCGCCCCCGGGATTCGGCTCTGGAGTGTCCGCTCGCGGTCCGTGGGCAAAATCTTCAGGCATACTGGCTGTCAATCTCCGATCCCGCGTCCGCTCCGGCCGCCTGTGCGGCCAGTGCGGCGTCAAAGTCCCGCGTCTTCCGCAGATAAATATCGCCGAACAGCACCTTCTGTGTCAGCGCCACCGCCTGCAACCGCACCATCTCCAGCACGGCAATAAACGCCATAATCATGGCATGCCGTGATGGACAATCTTCGAAAAATCGAGCCAGCGACACTCCTTCCTCTTCCGCCGAAAGGCGTTTGCGCAGCAACTCGATCATCTGCGCCACCGTAAACCGATCGTGTTGCAGCTCGATTTTCGTTTCCTGCCGCTTGCGGTCCAGGATCTGTTGGAACACCTTCACAAGGTCCACCAGCGATACCACCAGCTCGCCTTCCACCGTTTCGCCTTCGTAGAGCGAAAGGTCCGGCTTCGAAAACACGTGTGATTCGATTTGCTGCCGCTCGTAAAGCATCTGCGCCGCATTTTTGAACTTCTCGTGTTCCAGCAGTTGGTGCACCAGTTCGCGCCTCGGATCCTGTTCCTCCGGCGGCGCGTCGGGGTCCACCGGCAGCAGCATTTTCGACTTGATGTAAATCAGTGTCGATGCCATGTACAGGAACTCGCCCGACACGTTGATGTCCAGCTCCTCCATGCGGTGCAAGGCCTCGAGGTATTGCCCAGTAATCTTCGCGATCGGGATGTCGTGGATGTTGATTTCCTGTTTGCGGATCAGGTCCAGCAGCAAATCCAGCGGCCCTTCGTAACTTTCCAGGTGAACCAAAAACGCGATGGATGGCTCTGGCGCTGCCATTCTAGTGCGCCGCCTTCGATCCCGCGATCGCTGCGGGCGTTTTGCCCGCTTCCCCCGGCCCCTTTCCGAAAACCGCCGCCCGCACGCGCGCCATCGTCTGCTGCGCCGTCTTGCGCGCCTGAGCGGCTCCCGCCGACAGAATTTCCTCTACTCGCTCTGGCCGCGACTCGTACTCCTTCCGCCTCGCGCGCACCGGCCCGATCCACTTGATCAGGTTCTCCGCCATCGCCGCCTTACATTCGATGCACCCGATGCCCGCGCTCCGGCAACCCTTCGCGGCCCACACCAGCGTCTCATCCGGAGAAAACAGCTGGTGCCAGTCGTACACCGGGCACACGTCCGGATTCCCTGGATCCGTGCGCCGTTTCCTCGCCGGATCCGTCATCATCACCTTCGTCTTCTGCCGGATGGCCTCGTCCTCTTCATCCAGCAGGATCGCATTCCCGTAGCTCTTGGACATCTTCCGCCCGTCGGTTCCGGGGATTCGCGGGGTTTTTGTAAGCATCACCGCCGGCTCGGTCAGTATGTCCGGGCTCGTGAAATACTTCGGATTCTTCCGCAGCACATCCAGATAACTTTCCAGCCCGCGCTCGCTTCGCGCTTCCGAGAGCAAATTCGAAAAATCGCCCTTCACCCCGCCCTCAAAATAGCCAGACGGCAGCTTCGGTACGGCGATCTGCGCAGCCTCCCACTGCTGTTTGGGCGTAAGGCCCGGTTGTAGTTTTCCACCGTTGAAATAATTGAACCGCCGAACGATCTCTCGCGTCAGCTCTACGTGCGACACCTGGTCCTCGCCCACCGGCACCAGGTCCGCGTCGTACATCACGATGTCTGCCGCTTGCAGCACCGGATAACCCAAAAATCCGTACGTATGCAGGTTCTTGTCCTTGATGTTCTCGAGCTGCTCCTTGTACGTCGGCACCCGCTCCAGCCAGCTGAGCGGCGTCACCATCGAAAGCAGCAGGTGCAACTCCGCGTGCTCTGGAACTTGCGACTGCACAAAAAACGTGGATTTTTGTGGATCCAGCCCTGCTGCCAGCCAGTCGATCGCCACTTCCAGTGTGTTCTGCGCCACTTGCGATGTGTCGGCGTAATCCGTCGTCAGCGCATGCCAGTCCACCACGCAGTAAAAACATTCGTACTCGTCCTGCAACTGGATCCAATTCTGGAGCGCTCCGAAATAATGTCCAATGTGCAGATGTCCCGTCGGCCGCATCCCGCTCAGCACCCGCTTCCGCCGCGCCTGGGCGGCGGGCGCTGCTGGCTCGTTCTTCGATTTACCCGGGCTCACGTCGTCGCCTCCACTGCTTCGCGTGCGCCCGCAAGCAACTCGCGCGCAATCACCGTCCGCTGGATTTCGCTCGTCCCCTCGTAAATCGTAATCACCCGCGCGTCGCGGTACATCCGTTCCACGTCCATCTCGCGCGAATAGCCCATGCTCCCGTGTACCTGCACCGCCTTGTAGGCCACCCGGTTCACCATTTCGCTCGCATAGAGTTTCGCGCGCGACGCGTGCGGCCCCACTCGCGCTGCGAGCGGCGAGAGGCCTCGGCTCTTGCCCTCGTCCTGCCTCCACGCGGCGGAATACGTCAGCATGCGCGCCGCTTCAATTTCCGTCTGCATGTCTGCGAGCATCCACTGAATGGCTTGGAATTCGCCCAGCTTTTTGCCGAACGCCCGGCGGTCTTTCGCATACCGCACTGCGGCGTCAAACGCGCCCTGCGCGATTCCCAGCGCCTGCGCCGCGATGCCCACCCGTCCGCCGTCGAGCGCTTCGAGCGCGATTTTCAACCCCTGCCCCGGCGCGCCCAGCCGGTTTGCCGCGGGAACTTCGCACTCGTCGAAGCGAAGTTCCGCCGTCTTGGACATCTTCAATCCCATCTTATCCTCAAAGCGCGCGACGCGGAAGCCGGGCAGGTCTGGCGTCACGAGGAACGCCGTTACTCCTCGCGCTCCCGCGGCCGGCTCCGTCTTCGCAAAAACGAGATAGATCGACGCCACTCCCCCATTCGTCACCCAGCTTTTAGTCCCGGTGAGCCGGTAGCACCTGCCGTCCGCCGAGACCTCGGCTCGCGTTTCGATCGCCGCCGAATCCGATCCTGCCTGCGGCTCCGTCAGGCAGAACGCGCCCAGCCACTCGCCCGTCGCCAGCTTCCGCAAAACCCGGTTCTTCTGTTCTGTCGTCCCATGCCGCGAGATCGGCGCCGCGCATACGGAATTCGTCACACTCAGCGTCACCGCCGTCGATGCGCACACCCGCGCCACCTCTTCGAGCATCAGCACGTACGTCAGCGTGTCCGCTCCGCCTCCGCCCCATTCCTCCGGCACCGTCATTCCGCAACAGCCAAGTTCGCCCAGCCGCCGCAGCTGTTCCGCTGGGAATTTCTCCTCTTTCTCGTATTGACGAAGGATGGGACGCACCTCCGCTTCCATGAACTGGCGGATGGTGTCTTTCAGCAGGCGTTGGTCGTCGGTTAGCGAAAAATCCATTACAGTTTCAGCAGTTCCCGCAGCCGACGCGTCTGGTTGCGGCTCACCGGAATTTCGCTCTGCTTCTTGTCATTCATCCGCAGGACGTAGCTCGATTTGAACCACGGCACCAGCTCCTTGATGTGATGGATGTTCACGAGGTAGGAGCGGTGCACTCGCCAAAAGCTGTCCGGATCGAGCTGTGCGTGCAGTTCCTCAATCGTCCGGTAATTCGACGCACCCTCCGCCTCGCGCGTCGCCAGAGTGATTAATCCGTCTTCAATCGTGGCGTAGACCACGTCCGCTGAATCCACTAGCAACATCCGCTGCTGCGCTTTCAGCAGCAGCTTCGTCGGCGGACGCACCGCGGAAGCCGCCTGCCGCGCCGTCGAGGCCCCAGCGCTCGTCGCGCCCATCTGCGTGAGCAGCGACTCCAGCCGTTCGACCGGTGAGGCCTGCGCGTCGAGCTGCTTCTTTGCCCGCGCAATCGCCTTTGCGATTCGCCCTTTGTCGAAGGGCTTCAGCACGTAATCCACCGCGTTCACTTCAAACGCCTGCACCGCGTAGTTGTCATACGCGGTGGCGAACACGATCTGCGGCAGCCGTACCTTCCGGTCCATCAGCTTCTTCAGCACCCCGAACCCGTCCAGCCCCGGCATCTGCACGTCAAGAAACACCAGGTCCGGCAAGTGATCTTTGATCAGCGCCACTCCTTCCACACCATTACGCCCCTGTGCAACGAGCTGCACCTCGGGAAATCCTTTCAGCAGGTACGCGAGCTCTTCCCGCGCCGGCTTTTCGTCGTCAACCAGGATCGTCGTTATCGCCATTTCTGCTTTGACTCAATTCTTCACAGTATAGGCCATCTGCGTTCTCCTCGGTGGTTCCTAGCTCGCCACTCGCCAACAGCCGTCTGCCTGCCAGCGGACAACTTCGCCATTGTTTCAGTTATCATTTCCCGCGGAGGCTCTCATGGACGCCAAGACCTTCGCCCGCGAAATCGAAACTCATATCCGCCCCGCCACGTTTCCCGTCGCCGTCAAGCTCCTCGGCGCGGGCGAGCCTCTCCCTGAAAAAGCCAAGCGGCCGCGTCGCGATATGAACGTCCAGATCGCCATCTGCCAGGCCGTGGCCATGTCGCGCCGTTATGGATGGACATTGGCAGTGGGCGAAGAGGATGTGAACTGCGTCCTCACAAAAACCGCATTCGGCCTCGCCCCCCTCACCGACCACTATCTCGAAGGCAATCTCGCCTGCGGTATGTACACCTCCTCGAAAGAAGCCGGCGCCCGCACCGAAGCCGCCACCGACCGCCTGCCCCCCGGCACCTGCCACTATCTCGTCACCTCCCCGGCAGCGCGCGCAGAGTTCGCTCCCGACGCCGTCATCATCTACGGCAATCCCGCACAGGTCATGCGCCTCGTCACCGGAGCCCTCTGGAAGCGCGGCGGCGCCATCACCAGTTCCTTTACCGGCCGCGTCGATTGCTCCGATGAAATTATCCGTCCTGTCCTCTCCGGCGAATATCAGGTGATTCTCCCCTGCTATGGCGATCGCGTCTTCTCACAAACGGACGATACCGAAATGGCATTCTCCCTCCCCGGCGCCAAAATGGCGGAGTTGGTTGAGGGCCTGGAAGGCACGCACAAAGGCGGCATTCGCTATCCCATTCCGGCATTCCTCCGTTACACGCCGCAATACCCGCAACACTATTACGACCTGGAGCGTATTTGGGCCGCGGGCGGTCAAACCATCGCATCCGACGGCCGCGATAAGTAGTTCGGGGAAGGACGCGTACCGTGAGCACGGCAAAAGCCAAGATCCTCAAGAGCACCACCCTGTTCGAAGGGCCGCTCTTCAACGTTCGGCGAGACCGCGTCCTCGAACCCGGCGGCTATCAGGCCACCCGCGATCTAGTCATCCATCCCGGCTCCGTTGTCGTGCTTCCGATATTTCCCAACGGCGAGATTCTGCTCGTTCGCCAATACCGCCATTCGGTCCGCTGCTTCCTGTGGGAGTTGGTGGCCGGCCGCATCGACGGCGGCGAGTCACCGCTGGCCGGCGCAAAGCGCGAGCTCGCCGAAGAAACCGGTTACACTGCGCGCCGCTTTCGTAAGCTACTCGACGTTTTCCCCACTCCCGGCTTCCTCAGCGAGCATATGGTGGTCTTCGCCTGCCAGGGACTCAAAGCCGGGCCTCCGCGTCCCGAGGAAGACGAGCGTCTCCAAGCCCGCCGGTTCTCCCTCCGCCGGCTCGAACGCATGATGCGCACCGGTCGGCTGCGCGATACCAAATCAATCGCCGCCATTCTCTTCTACGCGCGTTTCTTTCGCCGGCGCTGATTTCTCCGGCTTTCGCCGCCTTCCTGCCCGCGAGGCCCCGCAGCCTCCCATCCTCCCTCTGAGTCTTGACACCCGACCCCTCTCTAAATACACTCCGCGCCGGTTTGGGCTACTGGTCTTTGGGGTCACCCGGCCGGCCTTTACCGCAGTTCAATTCCAGTAGGGGGCAGGAGTGGAAAGTGACGGGAAAAGTAAAGTGGTTCAACAACGCGAAGGGTTATGGATTCATAGGTCGTGATGGCGGGGCGGACGTGTTTGTGCACTACACGGCCATCGTTGCCGAAGGCTACAAAACACTCCAGGAAGGCGACTCGGTGGAGTTTGAAATCGTCCAAGGGCAGAAGGGCCCTCAGGCTGCAAATGTAACCAAGGCCTAGCATCTTCCGGCCTAAATTCTCGAACGAAAGTTGGTAGCTCTGTGCCCTCGCGGAGCGCACGGAGTCTCCCGTCATTCGGCGGGGTGCTGGCGGTGTTTCTCCTCGCGCACTCTGATTCTCGGTGCCGCGGCGGGCGCCGGCAGAGGCCCCTTCGCCTGCTCCCGGTCTATAATCCTCATCGCCATGGAAAACCGCGACGTCGCCCGCATCCTGCGCGAAACCGCCCAACTGCTCGAGATTGACGGGGCCATCATCGGCCGCTATCGCAGTTATGAGCGCGCCGCCGAGCTCATCGATGGCCTGCCGGAAAGCGTCGCTTCCCTCGCCTCCGATCCCGAGAAACTCACCGCGCTGCCCGGCATCGGCGACCGAATGGCCGAACACATCCAGGAAATTCTCAAGACCGGCGACTACGCCCTGCGCACCAAGTTGCTCAAGAAATATCCGCACACCATCCTCGACCTGCTCAAGCTCCAGTCCCTCGGTCCCAAAAAGGTCGCCGTGCTCTGGAAAACGTTCAAAGCAGGCACTGTCGAGCAAGTGGAGAAGCTGGCCCGCGAGGGCAAGCTCCGCGCCCTCGACGGTTTCGGCGAAAAGAGCGAACAGAACATCCTGAAAGCCGTCGCCGTCTTTCAGAAGGCCAGCGGCCGCTTCCATCTCGACGTGGCTCAGCGCGTCGCCGACGAAATCATTGCGCACATCCGCACGCTCGGCCGCCAGATCGAAGACGTGCAGGCCGCGGGCTCTCTCCGCCGCTCGAAAGAGACCGTTGGCGACCTCGATCTGCTCGTCACTATGCCCGAATCGCGCAACAAGCCCCGCGACGTGGCCGCCGTCAGCGATCACATTCTCGCCTTCCCCGCAATCGAACAGGTGCTCGCCCGCGGCGAAAACAAAGTGAGCTTCATTCTTTCGAGCGGCATGCAGGTGGACGTACGACTCCTCCCGCCCAGTGAAGCCGGCGCCGCGCTCCTCTACTTCACCGGCTCGAAAGAGCACAACGTCACCCTCCGCAGCCGTGCCCTCAAAATGGGCTTTACCCTGAACGAGTACGCCCTCTCGCGCCTCAAAGACGAAAAGCCCGTCGCCTCCCGCACCGAAGAGGATATTTACAGGAAACTCGGCCTCGCCTGGATTCCTCCGGAGCTCCGCGAGAACACCGGCGAAATCGAAGCCGCCGAAACCGGCCGCCTTCCCCACCTGATTACCGTCAAAGACATTCGCGGCGACCTCCAGATGCACACCACCGCCAGCGACGGCAAAAACTCAATTCTGGAAATGGCTCAGGCAGCAGAGGCTCTTGGCCACCAGTACATTGCCTTCACCGACCATTCCAAGGCCGTCACCGTCGCCAATGGCCTCGATGAGAAACGCCTAAAGGCCCACATCCAGGCCATCCGAGCCGCGCAGAAGCAAATCGATGGAGTTCGCCTGCTCGCGAGCTGCGAAGTGGACATCCTTAAAGACGGCTCCCTCGACATGGACGCCGAAGTGCTCGCCGAGCTGGACGTCGTCCTCTGCTCCATCCACTCCTATATGAATCTCGACCGCGCCGCCATGACCGACCGCATGCTTGCCGCGCTCGAAAATCCCTATACCCAGATCATCGCCCACCCCACCGGCCGGATCCTTTTGCGCCGCGAAGGTTTCGACTACGACATGGAGCTCATTCTGAAAACCGCCCACGAACACGGCGTCGCCATGGAGTGCAACAGCCATCCCGAACGCCTTGACCTCCGCGATACCCACCTCCGAATGGCCAAGGATGCCCTAGTCAAAATCGTCATCTCCACCGATGCCCATTCCACCTCCAATCTCTCCCTCATCGAGTTCGGCGTGCGCACCGCTCGCCGTGGCTGGATTGAGCCAAAAGACGTTCTGAATACCCTTCGCTGCGACGATCTGCTCGCTGCTCTCCGGCCAAAGCCCGGAGCGGCGGGGCCACACCAGGCCGCTCCGGCACGTGCCGGCGCAAAGCGCCCCGCCATTGCCCGGCGGAAATCTCGCCAGTAGTCTGCAGTTTCGCGCCCTGGGGAACTTTCGCTACCGTTTTGGCGTACCATCCGTCAGAACTTACGGAGGCCCTGTATGCACCGAATTTCTTCCCTGGCCGCTGCCGCTGCGATGTTCGCGCTCCTGGCGCTGCCTGCCCGCGCCGACCAGTGGAACAAGGTTTACAAGCTCACCGGACGCCCCGACGTGCGCGTGGAGACCAACGATGCCGCCATCCAGGTCACTCCCGGCGACGCGCACGAAGTCGCCGTGCGCGTCATCACCAACAACTGGACCATTTCCTCCGACGAAGTCCAGATTGCCCGCGACGTCCAGAATGGCAACAGCATCGAGCTCGAGGTCCACGTGCCCCGCATTCGCTGGTCCTGGGGCGATCAGCACCGCTATGTCCACATCGAGCTGACTGTCCCCAGAGAAGCCAACCTCAACCTCCGTTCGGGCGACGGCAGCATCCGCATTAACGGCGTCCAGGGCGAGCAACAAGTCGAAACCTCCGACGGCCACATTGACGTCTCCGACCTGCGCGGCTCCATTCGCTTGCACTCCGGCGACGGCCATATTGAAGCGTCGGGTCTCGATGGCACGCTCGACGCCTCCACCAACGATGGCCATCTTCGCGTCCGCGGCCGCTTCGATGCTCTGCGCCTGGAGACGGGCGATGGCAGCGTCACCGCCGAGGTTCTTCCCGGCTCCAAGCTCGCCAACAATTGGTCGATCCATACCGGCGATGGCAGTGTGACCGTGCGGCTCGCGGATGGAATTTCCGCGGACTTGGAAGCGCATACGGGCGACGGCTCCATTTCCAGCCAGTTACCCCTGATGGTCTCCGGCATCCTCGGCCGCAAGGACTTGCGCGGCAAACTCGGCGGCGGCGGCCCCACTCTGCAAATCCGCACCGGCGACGGCTCTATCCGGTTAGAACGGCTGTAACACCCCGATCGGCCGGCGCAAGCTGGCCGCCGCGGCGGGCCTTTGAGTGCGATGACCCGCCGGAACTGGTGTGGGGACCTTCGCCTTTGGTCGGCGGCCTCGGCCGTCCCTCCAATTTGCAATTCTCCTCGTGAATCCTCATTATGTGTAATTTCGGTTGCGCAATTTCTCGCGGCTGAGGGTCCGAATGGAAAAACCGAGGGATATCAAGGCGGCAAAAGGCAAGCTCGGCGTCCTGTTGCCTGGCATGGGTGCCGTCGCCACCACATTCATGGCCGGGGTCGAGTTGGTCCGCAAGCGCGAAGCCAACCCCGTCGGCTCGCTTACCCAGATGGGTACTGTCCGCCTCGGCAAGCGCACCGAAAATCGCGCCCCGCTTATCAAGGATTTTGTCCCTCTGGCCGCGCTCGATAATCTCGTCTTCGGCGGCTGGGATATCTTTCCCGACAATGCCTTCGAGTCAGCCGCTCACGCCGGCGTGCTCGAGCCCCACGACCTCGCCAAGGTCCGCAAATTCCTCGAAGGCATTTCGCCCATGCGCGCCGCCTTCGACCAGAACTACGTCAAGAAGCTCGAAGGCTCCTACGTCAAGAAGGGCAAGACGAAATTCGACCTCGCCGAACAGATTGAAGACGACATCAAGCAGTTCCGCAAGAAATCGGGCGCAGACCGCTTGGTGATGGTTTGGTGCGGCTCGACCGAGATTTTCCTGCGGCCGGAAGAGGTCCATCAGAGTGTAAAAAAGCTGGAAGAGGGGATGAAAAAGAACGATCCCGCCATTCCCCCCTCGATGCTCTACGCCTATGCCGCTATCAAGAGCGGCGTTCCCTACGCCAACGGTGCCCCGAATCTCAACGTCGACATTCCCGCGCTCACCGATCTTGCCCGCGACCGCAACGTCCCCATTGCCGGCAAAGATTTCAAGACCGGCCAAACCCTCATGAAAACCATCCTCGCCCCCGGCTTCAAGGCCCGCATGATCGGCCTCAGCGGCTGGTTTTCCACTAACATCCTCGGCAATCGCGATGGCGAGGTCCTCGATGACCCCGAATCCTTCAAGACCAAGGAAGAATCCAAGCTCGGCTCGCTCGAATACATCTTGCAACCACACCTCTATCCGACCCTCTACGGAAAGATTCACCACAAGGTCCGCATCAACTACTATCCCCCGCGCGGCGATAACAAAGAGGGCTGGGATAATATCGACATCTTCGGCTGGCTTGGCTACCCCATGCAGATCAAAGTGGATTTTCTGTGCCGCGATTCCATCCTCGCCGCTCCCATCGTCCTAGACCTCACCCTCTTCCTCGATCTGGCCCAGCGTGCCGGCCTCCGCGGCATTCAGGAATGGCTCAGTTTCTACTTCAAGTCCCCCATGTGCGCCCCCGAGCTCTACCCGGAGCACGACCTCTTCATCCAGTTGATGAAGCTCAAGAACACTCTGCGCTGGATGCGCGGCGAGCCCCTCATCACTCACCTCGGCACCGAGTATTACGATTAGCGGCGCCCGCCACTGCGAAATTCCTGATCATGAATGGCCGATTCGTCTCGTAGGGGCACGACATGTCGTGCCCTTTTCGCGTCTGGCGATCAGGGCTCTCTGTAATCCGAAGTATGTCCCTCGGCGATCCCTACGACGATCCCCTCCGGCTTTTTCCTCGCGTCACGCCTTCAAACCCCTAGCAAATGCCTCAGCGCCGGTTCCGCCTCTGCAAATCGGAAAAAATGCCGCGCTGCCAAGAGCCGTTCTGGCAGTACCCGTGTGCTCGCCAGCAAGAGCTCATCCGCCATTTCCCCAAACGCCGCGCGCGCCGCAAACGCAGGCATCGGCAACACCGCCGGACGCCGCAAGATTTTCCCCAGCATTTCCGTCCACTCCTCGTTCGTCACCGGATGCGGCGCCACCGCGT
>JASHRU010000265.1 GCA_030037225.1 Candidatus Acidiferrales bacterium
GAAGAGGCGGTTCTCCCCCATCCTGTCCGCCTGCGCGACATGATCCTGCGCACCGAGCTCGATCCCGAGGCTGCCGTCGAGATCAATCGGGAATTCCAGAGTTACCTCACGCAGTTCGGCCAAGTACAGAAAACGGGCAGGGCGATCCTCCAGGCGCTGGCCGCGCACCGGCCCAAGCAGGCGTAGGTCCTGCAGCGCAGCCTCCCGGTGCCCAAGCATCGGGACTGGGACTTTGGCCGCGATGATCGAAGCGAATCGCTCACATTCCCCCAACCACCTGAACCGGCAGGTAACGGGCATGCCGTCGCGCGCGCTGCCCGCAACGATGTCCGCGGCCAATTTGTCGCCTGCCTGCTGCGCCCTGCGCGGCATTTTTCTGCGCCATCTGCGATAATGTCCGTTTCCGTCCCCCATGTCGCGCGAAACACTGCTCGTTGACGCTGACGATACGCTGTGGGAAAGCCAGGTGCACTTCGAGCGGGTCATAGAAGGCTTCCTCGTCATCATCGAACGCCTGGGTTTTCCGCACCCCTATGCGCGACGCATCCTGAACGAGACCGAGCGCCGCAACATCCGCCAGTTCGGCTTTGGCGTGCGCAGTTTTCACACCGCTCTCGAAGAGACCTACATGAAGCTCGCCGGCAACCTGGCCCGCCGCGAAGTCGTCAAGCAGATTGGCGATCTGGTGGCCGAACTCACAGCCAGCCCACCCACGCTCCTCGAGGGCGTCGCCGACACGCTCGCCTATCTGGCCCAGCGCCATCGCCTCATCCTCTGCACGAAGGGCGAGCCCGCCGAGCAAGCCGGCAAACTCGAACGCTCCGGGCTCCAGGCTCATTTTCAGGCCATCGAAATCGTCGCCGACAAGGACCCGCGCACCTTCCGTGGCCTGGTGAAGACGCACCGCATCGTCAAATCGCACGGCTGGATGATCGGCAACAGCCCCCGGAGCGACATCAATCCCGCCCTTGCCGCCGGCCTGAACGCCGTCTTCATCCCTCACGCCAAAACGTGGCATTTCGAGCAGGACGAGCTTTCGAGCGGCCCGGGCAAGTTGCTTGTTCTGCCCGCCTTTCGTTCGCTGCGGGAATATTTTTGAAGGACACCTATGACCTTCGTCACCGACTATCGCTCCGAATTCTTTGACTTCGAAGATGTCACCTATCTCGCCGCCGCCGCACAGGGCCCTTTGCCGCGCGCCGCTTTCAAGGCTCTCGAGGCCGCCCTCGAACTCAAGCGCCACCCCTACCGCATAGAGGAATCCCTCTACTTGGAATTTCCCGCGCGTGTCCGCGGCCTTTTGGCACAGCTCATCGGTGCCTCACCGGACGAGATTGGCATCACCACCGGCGCCTCCGCTGGCTTCGCCGGAATCGCCTCCGCCATCGATTGGAAGCCCGGCGACGAAATTCTCCTTTCCCGCGGCGAGTTCCCGGCCCAACTCTGTACCTGGCAGCCGCTGGCCGCCTCCCGCGGCGTGGTTCTGCGTTTCGTCACCCCGCGCGGCCGGTTTCCGCGCGCTCAGGATTATCTGGACGCGCTCACGCCGCGGACGCGCCTGGTGAGCGCCAGCCTTGTCCGCTTCGACGACGGCTCACTGCTCGACGCCCCAGTCCTCGCTGCCGACCTGGCTGGATCCGGCTGCCGTCTGCTGCTCGACCTCACGCAGATATGCGGTGCCGCTCCCCTCGATATGCGCTCGCTCGGCGCCGACTTCGCCGTCTGTGCCGCCTACAAATGGCTCCTCGGCCCCTACGGCACCGGCTTCGTCTGGGCTCGCCGCGAGCACACCGAAGCCATGGCCCCTGCTCCGTTCTACTGGATGACCGCATCTTCGGAGAAACATTTCCACGAGCTCGACTTCGATCCTGACGCCGCCGGCAATTTTTCCTGGCGTTCCCCTTCTGGTGCCGCCCGGTGGGACGTTGCCGAAACCGCCAGCTTTTTCCACCTCGCCGCTTTTGCGGCGTCCCTCGAATTCGTGCTTCGCGCCGGACCCGCCACTGTTCTCGAACACAATCGCACGCTGCTCGGCGCCCTGGTCGATCGCCTCCCCGCGGACCGCTGCGTGCTGGCCAGTCCTGGCGATCCCGCCCAGCGAGGCCCCTATCTCTGCATCGCCGCGCGAACACCCGAGGCCACCACCCACCTTTACGGCCGCCTTCGCGAACAAAAGATCTACGTCAGCCTCCGCAACCACGCGCTGCGTATCGCCCCGTATCTGTACAATACGGCGGAAGACATCGACCGCCTCCTCCGCGTCATCACCATCTGACCGCGCCGTGCATCCATGCTGTAGCAGCGTACAGTTCTCGCGGCTCAGGGAGCGTTCTAACTCCTGGCCGGAACAGGAGGAACGACGCGCGTGAATCAAAACTCTTCCTCACTTCCGTGGCCCCGCGTGACGGTTGTCGGCGCTGGCGCCGTGGGCTGCTATTTCGGCGGAAAACTCTTGCGTGCGGGCTGTCCCGTCACATTCCTCGGTCGTCCCGGCCCGCAATCCAGCGTCCTCGCGCTTTCTCGCGAGGGTCTCTACTTTGAAGGCCTGGAGTTTCAAGAGAAGCTGCGCGTCGAAGCCTCGACGGACGTCTCCTCCGTCTCCGCGACCGAAGTCGTCCTCATCTGTGTGAAGACGATCGATACCGCTACCGCCACAACGGCACTCGCGCGGCACCTTCGGCCCGAGGCTGTAATCGTCAGCCTCCAAAATGGCGTCGAAAACGCCTCCGTCATCCGCCAGGCCCTCCGCGATGCCGGCCGCTCCACACTTCCCGCCGTGCTTCCTTCAGTCGTTTACGTGGCCGCAGCCATGGTCACTCCCACCCATTTGAAACACAGCGGCCGCGGCGACCTGGTCATTGGCCCGGGCGCCGACGCCTCTCTCATGCCCGTCATCGAACGAGTCGCCCAATTCTTCACCCGCGCGAGCGTGCCTTGCCGCATCAGCGAGAATATTGACAGCGAGCTCTGGACCAAACTTGTGTGGAATTGCGCCGGCAATGCCGTCTCCGCGCTCGGCCGCGCCAGCTACGGGCTCGCTGGCAGCCTAGAGTCTGTTCGCCAAGTGATGGCCGCGGCCGCGCAGGAGGTCGGCCTTGTCGCCCAGGCCTCGGGCATTTCTCTTCCGGTCTCGGATCTCATGGCCCTAGGTCTCAAGCTCGCCGCCTCTCTCGGCCCCGCCACTTCTTCCACGGCGCAGGACATCGAACGCGGCCGCCCCACCGAAATCGATTCGCTCAATGGTTTCATCGCCCGCCGCGGCGCCGAACTCGGCATTCCCACCCCCATCAATCGAACCCTCTGGGCTCTTGTAAAGCTTCGCGAAGCTTCTTCCAAGCCGGCGTAGCTGAGATGCGGTTCCGCCGCGGTCTCAAACATTTGAGACCTTGCGGTACGGTTTGTTCTCGGTTTTTCCAGATTTACTTCAGAATTCAGGCGAGGTTGCTCGAAACGGAATGGTCACGATCGCTGCCAGCTCCACCGCGCGTCCTTCTCTTTGTGGCGCCAGAAATCTCCACCGCGCCAGTGCATCCATGGCGTTCTGGTCGAGCTGCGGATCCAGGCTTCTCACTACCTCAATGCTGTCCACCGAGCCGTCGCGGCGGATAATTGCGTAAAGAACCACATCGCCCTGCACGTGCGCGCTGACGAGCGCTGGCGGATACTTCGGGTCCACCTTCCGCAGCGGTTCGGGCCCCGCGATTCCCGGCAGCTCCATCGATTTGGGAATTTCCTTCCCATTCGCGTCCAATTCAACGAATTTCAGCGTCCAGGTTCCGGTTGCGCTCGCCAGGTTCGGCATGCTCACGTGCAAGGTATAAATCCGTCCCGGATCCAGCAGATCCTCCGGATTAACGATGGATTTGATGCGCTCGCGGATCGACGGCGCTTTGGTCCGAGTGGCGTCCTCCGGCGTCGCGGCAATTCCTGGTTGTCGCGGCGCGTCCGTTTTGCCGGGCTGTGCCGAGAGCCCCAACCCGTTTCCTCCCAAACCCAATGGCCCGGAGATATTAGCGATCGGACCGCGTCTTCCCCCGCTGATGGAAATTCCCGGAATCTCGCCGCCGCGCGCGCTCGTCGTCCGATTGCTCGCCGGCGCGACCCCGCCCGCGCTCGGTGCGTTTGTTGCCTTCGTCGCCGCTTTTGTGTCAGGCGCTATCGCGAACTGTGCCGCCAGGTTGCCCACCGGCACCTCCACGACGGGTGCTGGTGGCACGGGAGATTCCGATAGCGCGATCAGCTTTTGCCCGGCCAGATCCGCGGCGGGGACCTCGCGGATATCCGGCGCGGCCTCCTCCTGCTTTTTGTCCGCGGCGAAGGTTGCCCGCGCGTTCGTTTTCACCTCGAGTGCAGGCTTCGGCAGGTCCGGATGCTCCGATGTAAATGTCATCTCTGGCAGTGCCGCGTGCAGTTCCGGCGCCTCAATCTTCGGCTGCGGCCGAGCAAGTTTCTGCCTCATCCGCGCCCGCTCGTTCACGCGCAAGTGCCGCCGCGGCGGAGCGGGCTTTGGCAGGTTCGGCCATTCCACGATTTCCGGCAGCGGTGGCAGGATTTTCGGCGGGTCGGGTGCGACCGTGGGTTCGATCAGCGTTTGCCGCGGGTGCGTCGCCACTTCCGGCTTGGAGACGATCGTCTGTTTCGTATGCATTTTCGTGGCGGCCGGCGCTGCCTTCCGGCTGTCCTTGCGCAGCGCCGGAATATACGGCAGCAGGACCTTGGACGAGCCCATCCAGGCCACTTCCGCCTGCTGCTGCGGCGCCTCGTTTGCCGCATGCGAGAGAAATCTCCAGCGCAAGGGAAATATCACCACTAGGACGTGCACCAACGCGGAGAGCAGCAGCAATTGCCAGTTCGTTCGGCTGCGGATCCACGCGTCAGCAAAGTACGGGCCCACCGGCCATCCGCGCGGCGGCGCTGGCCCGCGCATCAGGACCAGCACGCTGCTCCACAGTCCGTCGCGTGGCCACTGCCAAGCCGAGCCGAGAAGGTGCTCGGTCTCCCGGGCGCGTCCCGAGTGAGCCTCCTCCAGTGGCGCTTGCCTGCTTTCAGCAGAGGCGCTCATGGGCAGTCATTATAACCGGACTCCGCAGACTCCGCCTGCGCGTCCTGGGCCCGGATTGCCTCACGGAAACTTGCTACTCGCGTAAAAAACTGCGACGATTGCGGCGTTTTACGGGAGGAAACCATGCCCCGCGCACTGAAGGCGATCCTGATCGTCGTTGGCGTGATCATCGTGATCGGTCTCATCGTCCCGTTCTTCATCGATGTGGACCGTTACCGCCCGCAGATCATCGCTCAGATCGAAAGCAAGACAGGGGGACATAAGGTGGAGATTGGGCACATCGGGGCGCGTCTGATCCCAACGCCCGGCTTTTCCGTGGAAAAGGTCACCGTAGGCCCGCCCCCCGGCTTTGCTCCCGTGAATCTACTTACCGTCGATAGCGTCAAAGGCAGCGTAGCTCTGCTTCCCCTGCTGCACGGGACAGTCGAAGTCAGTTCCGTCGAGATCGTCAACCCGCACATTACCCTGGCAACCGACGAGCACGGCCACACGAACTACGAATTCCCCTCGGAGGACAGCGGCAAGAATGGCTCCGGCTCCTCAGCTTCCAGTTCCACGGAAGTTGCCGTCGATTCCGTTTCCGTTCGCGATGCTGAAGTGGCCATGGTGGACGTTCGCGGCCACAACCCTCAGCCTCCCTCCGTGAAGGTTACTGGCTTCAGCGCCGAGTTGAGCAACATCGATCTTTCGCCCAAAGGCATGGCTCGCTTGAAGGGCGAGATCCCTCTCTCCGGTCTCAAGACAGAAGTCACCGGAGCGCCCTCTGTAAGTTTCCGCTCCGGAAAAGTGAAGATCGACAGCGGCGACATCTCCGGCGACTGCGAAATCGAATTCCCCAGCGTCGCCACCATCAAAGGAAGTTTTTCCGTTCTCGATTTCCCGCAAATGCTTACGGCTCCAACTGGGGCCCGCAGCCAGGTCCTGGGAACCGGCAAGTTCACCTCGGACAAGATTCACTATGCGCCCTATGAGCTCACTAATTTCACGATGGATCTGAAAGCGTACGCTGACCATATCGAAGCGCCCATCACCGTCTCTCTCTACGGCGGCACTTTCAGTGTGAACCCTCGCCTGGACACCGCTCCCTCCGCATCGGGTGCGCGCCATTTCACCGCCGCAGTTCAGCTCTCGCAGCTCGACTTGGAAAAGCTCGCCGACGCCGATCCCGGCACAAAGGGCAAACTCACGGGGCACGCCGAGGCCAAGCTCCAACTCGCCGGCGCTCTTGGTGGCGACCTGTTCGGTGCGCTCACCGGCCAGGGCAATTTTACACTCAAGGACGGCAAGGTTTCCGGCATCGAGGCCGCCAAATCCATGGCGCCGCTCACGAAGCTTGCGCCCGGCCTCTCCTCCGCCGGCAATCTGCTGGAGGCAAACTATACCTCGGTGGAAGGCGACATCAGCATCCATGGGGGGCGGATTTACACCACGAAAACGGAAGCCATCACCAACCGCGGCAAGGGCGACATTCACGGCAGCGTTGGTTTCGACCAGACCCTCGATCTCTCTGGAACCTGGACCCTCGCCGGAGGGGAGAGCTCCGGTGGCGGCGACCAATCCGCTAATCCGGTGAAAGCGGTGGGCGGCCTTTTTGGCAAGGTCGCTAAACACACCGTCGGCGAACTCCCCATCCCCTTCATGGTCAAAGGCACCGTGAAAAGCCCCAAGGTGTTCCCCGGGGGCGGATGATTTCGCCCGGCAGGGCGAAGCCTCTTGCCTGCGACCGGCTGAGCTGTGGCCTGTTGCCTTTTTTCTGACGCGCTCTGAGGCACGCTTCCCCGAGGTTCTGATTGGATGAGCGTGCTACGCGGCGCCAAAGAACTCTAGCGCAGCATCCCCTTGCGCCACTGTCCGCGTGCGTACCAGTCGTCCGTACCCCGCTTCTATCCTCATTTTCCGCGCTCGTTCGAAGATGATCAGCGTCTCGCTGCCCACGAGTGGCGAGTTTTCCAGCGACTCCAGCACCCGCGTGTACTCCTCGTTCTCCGCGTAAGGCGGATCAAAAAACAGGATGTCCGCTGCCGTGCCCTTCCGCGCCAGCCCTTCGAGCCCCCGCACCACGTCGCCCGCCACCACTTGCACTCCCCCGCGAATTCCCAGGCTCTCCAGATTCTTCCGTATGAGTGCCGCCGTCGGCCGGTGCTTTTCCAGAAAGACCACCAGCCTCGCGCCGCGGCTTGCCGCTTCTATTCCCACTGCGCCGGTTCCCGAATATCCGTCCACGAAAAAGCTTCCTTCCATCCGGTCCTGCAAAATATCGAACAGAGTCTCCCGCAACCGGTCGCTCGTCGGGCGCAGCTCCATCCCGCGCCCGCTGGCAATCCTCCGGCTCCCGTATTTCCCCGAGATCACGCGCATGTATCTGTCCCGTTCAACTGAGCCACTGTCCTCCCGGGCCGGAATGACCCGAGCCTCAGGGGCGCCACATTTCGTGCCCCTACCACCGAAGATTCAGCCGCTCCGTCCTGATTTTTCGCCCCGTGCTACCCCACGGCCGCCAACTGATATCGCCGCTTCCAACCCGGCCCCAGATAATTCATCAGCCTCTCCAACTCCGCCGACGGCCCGCCCTCTATCATCAGCAGCGCTTCCCGCCGCGCCGCCTCAAGCAGATCGAAATCGCGCAACGGATTCGCCACGCGCAATCCCATCTCGCCGTGCTGCCTGGTGCCGAATAGCTCTCCGGGCCCGCGCAACCGCATGTCCTCCTCTGCGATCTCAAATCCATTGTTCGTCCGCACCATCGTCGTCAGCCGCTCGTTTGCCTCGTCATTCTGTTTTTTCGGCGTCACCAGCACGCAGAACGACCTTTCCCCTCCGCGCCCCACCCGTCCCCGGAGTTGGTGCAGCTGCGCCAGCCCGAACCGGTCCGCGTGTTCGATCACCATCATCGCCGCGTTGGGCACGTCCACGCCCACCTCGATCACCGTCGTCGATACCAGCACCGACGTCTCTCCCTTCCGGAAGCTCTCGATCACCGCCTCCTTCTCGTCGCTCTTCATCCGTCCGTGCAGCAGTCCTACACGCAGTTCGCTGAACACCTTCTTCGACAGCCGCTCGTATTCCGCCACCGCTGCCTTCAGTTCCGCCTTAGACTCGTCAATTACGGGATAAACTACGTACACCTGCCGCCCTTTTTTCACTTCGCCGCGAGCAAACTCCCACACCCTCGGCAGGTTTTCTTCCGAGGTGACGCGCGTCTCCACCGGCCTCCGTCCCGGCGGCAGCTCGTCGATTACCGACTGGTCCAGGTCGCCGTAGAGCGTCAAGCACAGCGTCCGCGGGATTGGAGTCGCCGTCATCACCAGCACGTCCGGCTGCGCTCCTTTCTCCATCAGCCGTTTCCGCTGCAGCACGCCGAACCGATGCTGCTCGTCCACGATTACCAGTCCCAGGTCTTTGAACTGCGCCGCCTCTTCGATCAGCGCGTGCGTTCCCACCACAAACTGCGTCGCCCCGCTCCGCATCCCTTCGAGCACCTCGCGTTTCTCCGCGGGCTTCATTCCGCTGATCAGCAGGTCCGTGCGGTAGCCCGCCGGCCCGAGCAGCCGCCGCGCCGTCAGGTGATGCTGCACCGCCAGGATTTCCGTCGGCGCCATCAATGCCGCCTGGCTCCCGTTCTCCATCACGATCACCGCGGTCTCAAACGCCACCAGCGTCTTCCCGCTCCCCACATCTCCCAGCAGAAGCCGGTTCATCGGGACCGGTCGTTCCAGGTCCGCCGCGATTTCCGCGAGCACCTGTTTCTGCGCCGCCGTCGGTTTGAACGGCAGTATTCGTTTCACCGCCTCGCGAATTCGCGGCTCACGCACGGAATACGCATGCCCGCGCTCCTGTTTCGCCTCGCGTCGCCGTGCCGCCAGCCCCAACTGGTAGTAGAACAATTCTTCGAAAATCAGCCGCTTCTGCGCCGGCGTCCGGAATGCGTTCAGCGCCTCCAGGTTCGCACCGGGGGGAGGGAAGTGCGCCTCCTCGATCGCCGCGCGCCTCGGCGGAAATCCGTACCGCCCGCGAAGTACCTCCGGCAGCTCATCGGGAATGGAAGCCGTGAGCTGCGTGAGCGCTGCGTGTATCACCCTTCGCAGCATTCGCGAGCTGATTCCGCCCATCGCTTCGTAGATAGGAACGATCCGGCCCACCTCCGTTGAGTCTTCCGCGCTCCCCGCCAGCAGTTCGACCTCCGGGTTGATCATCTCCAGCTTCCCCGGACGGTACGTGTCGTAATCCGCCTTCCCATGCAGCACGATTTCCTGGCCCGGTTTGAATCGTCCTTCAAGATAATTGCCGTGGAAAAATCTGCAATAAAGCACTCCACTCGCGTCCCGCACCGTCAGGTAATACACCGCGCCGCGTCCCCGCCGGAATCCACCCAGGCTCCCGTGCACAACTTCGGCTCTCACCGTAATCACACTTCCACCGCGAATTTCCCGGATGGGCGTGAAGTGGATGCGGTCTTCGTACCGGAAGGGCAGATAGCGCAGCAGATCCTCAAGCGTCAGAATTCCGCGTTCCGCCAGCACGCCCGCCCGCGCCGGTCCCACGCCTTTGAGGTACGTCACCTCGGTGGCCAGCGTAAGGCTTCTCGGCGCCGTTTGCAGAGCTTCCTCCGTTCGTTTCCGCGCTAGCTTACACCATGCGCCGCGCGCCGGGATTCCGCCCCGCTCACTGGCGCGCACACAGCGGATGCAGTAGAGTGACGGTTCACGATTTGCTGACTTTAAGGCGACCTCATCCCGAGTGCTGAGTCCAGAACCCCAATCCACAATCCCGACAACTCGGGACCGGGATTCGGCACCAGGTATCTGCTTTTCTGATCGGAGGACGAGCCGTTCGATGTCGTTCGCCCCTCAAAAACGCTCTCCCTTCTCCGGCCTCGGTGAAACCTTTCTGGCCGTGCTCGTGGGCAACATTATTTATTTCGCTGCAGCTCCCTATCTCCCTCTCGCCCTTCAACATCAACTGTTTCATCCCGATTTCGGACTGCTCCTGGATTTTCTGGTCTGTGCGGGCACGTTTAGCCTCATCCGGTACATTCGCACCCATCTTCTAACTGATAGAAAATAAATTAGTTGCGCTGGCTGTCCCCCGCCCCCGCCCCCAATCCCTCTGACGGAACCTTTGCCCCTTCTCCTGCGTCTTTTTGTATGCTCACCCTGGAGCAGGCCGCCGCGTCCAAGTAAACTGGTGGGGCACTTTCCGGCCTTCCCTTGCGCATTTGGCCGCCGGACTGTGCGCCTCATGACCAAGGCTATGCTCCATCCGGATACGGCGTTGCCTTTCGAAGCAGAGGCCCAAGCACCAGCGGCCCGGACGCTCGAAGAGAGCGCGCTGATTCGCTCTGCCCAGCGCGGGGACCGCGAAGCCTTCGAGGAACTCGTCCATCGCTACGATCAGGACGTTCTTCGCCTCGCCCTCCAAATCACGCGCCGGC
>JASHRU010000266.1 GCA_030037225.1 Candidatus Acidiferrales bacterium
GGCCTTTCGTGCATCCGCTTCCGGTCCGCGCGCGCCGTAGCTGATCATCTGGTGGTACATGCCCGCCTGGAGGTACTGCCGCTGCATCGTTACGTAGTCGGGCAGATGAGCGTCGGACAGAAAGATATCCGCATGGGCGGCTTTGATCTTCTGGAGCAGACCGGAGTAGTCCGTGCCATGCTCTTCGAATTTCTCATTGAACACCACCGTGAAGTATCCGGGATGCTCGCTGACCCACTTGTTGACTCCGTTGACGTAGTCCTTGCCGTGGTCCGAGTTTTCTACAGCGAGCGCGATCTTGAGTCCCTTCTGGAGTTTCTTCTGGTCTGCCAGCCAGCCGAGAAACTGGCCCGTGGTGTAGCCGAGCGACTCGACCGTGCTCAGCGCGCCGAAGGTGTAATGATAGCCGTGGCTGAAAATGCTCGATGCCGCCGCGCCGGCCGTGATCCACGGCGTCTTGTAGCGGTCGGGCATCACGGACTCGGCCTCGCCCAGCGCGGTGGAGTAGCCGCCGATCATGGCCACCACGTTGTCCGACGACATGGCGCGCTCTGCGAGAGAGGCAGAAGTGCCCTGGACCGAGCCATCGTCATAGAACACTTCGCGGAGCGGCAGCTTTTTCTTCAGGCTCTTGATGTAAATGCCGCCGCCGTCGTTGATTTGCTTGATCGCCAGCTGGACGCCTTCGCGCTGATATTGTCCCGGCCGCGCTTCCTTGCCCGTGATGGGCATCACCACGCCGATGGGAATGTCGGTCTGAGCCTGCGCAGCGGCCGGACAGGCAAACGGACTCGCAGCGAGCCCCGCGAAAACAGCGAATTGCATCAGCGCCGGGGAGATTTTTGGGCAAATGTGTCTCAAGGTCACGCGCCTCCTCGTCGAAGGATTCGATTCGGGAGCCCTGGCGCCCCTGAATTTCGGGCGCATTATAGGCCGCGGGATTTCAAATGTCTCGCATTTGTATTTTGAGTGGCGCAGGACCGAAATCCATTGGCTACTCGATGACCCATCTCTCAGAAAGCACTCGCCCACGACTGTCAAACGTCACGCGCCAGGTGAATGGAATCGGTCTCTCTCCTCCCGGCCTGCCCTCTGCCGAAAGCGCCGGACGCTCAAAACGCAAATCCATAAATTCCGCGGTCCGGGCATCCGCCGTGTGTCCGCAAGCCACTACCGGGAAGCGTGCAAATCGCGACCACGCGCGCACCTGAGGAATTGTCCATAGGTTCGGAGGACACGACTCGCCGCTCAGTGTGGGAGTGACCGAAGAGGTAGGAATTGTGCCGGGTGAGTCGGCCAGCGAAATTCTCCACTGATAGACGCTCACTTCCGTGCGCGCGAGGCCCTGCCACTCGTTCCAATTCGGAGGCAAAGGAATGGCCGCAGTCTCGCGTAGAGTCAAATTTGCTGCGGCGGCATAACTCCGCACCCGCTGCATGGCCCGCCCGTGGGCCCAGGCGTCCATCCCCAGATACGCGGCGGTGGCGAAGATTCCCAGGCAGCACCAAATGCGCGTTGTGAATGGGAAGGGCCTACTGAAAATCGTCACGGTGAACGGCAGTAATGAAATTCCGAGGACCGCCGCTGCCACCCACACGGGCGTAGGCCGGCCCAGAGCAGAGCTCCCCCAAGAGTATGCAGCCACAAGCGCACTCATCAGCACGAACATCCACACTGCCCGCCGCCTCTGGCCCTCCGCGCGTTCTGCGATCCAGGACGACAGGAGGAAGAACAGCAGAACTCCCGTGAGCGCCAGGTCAACGATGAACGTCCAGTCCCACTCGACGCGGGTCCACAAAATCGGACTCCAGACCATCGTTCCGAACGAAGTGATGCAATCAAACAGGATGTGCAAGCCGATGCCCACGCCGAACAGCACGCCCAGTTTTGCGCGCGGCGGCGATGGGATTCCCCGCCGCCGGCAATACCACGCCGCCAGGAGCGCGAACAGACATGCCCACACGGGCAGGCACACCAGCGAATGCGTCACGCTGCGATGAATCCGGATGGTGGCGAAATGGTCCGGGTCGAACGGGCTGGCGATTACGTCGATGTCCGGAAAGATGGAGCCGAGAATCAGCGCCCAGCGCGCTGTGCGGGTTATGCGCTCGTCAGGATGGTTCGGAATCACTGCGCGGGCCAGCACGGCGCCCGAGAGTCCATGCGTGATGGGATCCATGGGAGGCCGGAAGTCCTACACCACGTGGAGCAATGGCGACGATTTCGCAATCACTCGACCGATCGCGCGCGCCGACACGCCGCGCCGTTCGAAAGCCGCCATCGCCCCCGGCACAGCCTCCGGTGCGAGGCTTGCCATCAGGCCGCCGGAAGTCTGAGGATCGAACAGAAGGTTTCGGAACTCTTCCGCGACGGAATCCTCAAAACCCACGCATCCGCCCACAAACTCGCGATTGTTCTTCAATCCGCCGGCCAGGAAACCACCGCGCGCGGCCTCGAGTGCGCCCCGGAGGAGCGCAATTTTGCCGTGCTCGAACTCGAAAGAAACGCCGCTGGCCGCGGCCATTTCCCGCGCATGCCCCAGCAGGCCGAAACCGGTGATGTCGGTGACGGCGTGGATGGCTCCCGCGCCGCCGGGGCCTCCAGTTGCGGTAGCTACGTCCTGCAGCGCCTCAGCGGCGGCACGATTCAGGCGCGCCATCGAGGCGATTGCTGCGGCCATTTCTTCATCCGCTGCGCGTCCTTGCTTGAGTGCTGTGGCCAGCACCCCGGTTCCGAGCGGTTTCGTTAGCACGAGCACGTCGCCCGCCCGCGCTCCGGCGTTCCGCCATACGTGCGCAGGATTCACCAGTCCAGTGACGGCGTAGCCGAATTTCAGATCCTCGTCGCGCACGGAATGGCCGCCAATCACCGTACACCCCGCTTCAGTCATCTTCTCGAGTCCGCCGCGCAGGATGGCCTCCAGCACATCTGCCGATTCCTTTTCGGGAAAGCACACGATCGAGAGCGCCGAGATGGGCCGTCCTCCCATCGCATACACATCGCTCAGCGAATTGGCCGCGGCGATCTGCCCGAAATCCCGCGGATCGTCGGCGATGGGAGTGAGTATGTCCACCGTTTGCACCAG
>JASHRU010000267.1 GCA_030037225.1 Candidatus Acidiferrales bacterium
TTTCTCCCGAAGTGCCCGCCACGACCACCAGGAAGACGAATAATCCTATTTCCACGTCAATCCCCTTTCGCGCCCGCGGTGGCGCGAGCGCGTACGACGTCCCCCACTTCGGGCACGGGCTGCGTGGTGCGCGGCGGCGTATTACCCACCAAGCCGACGCCCACGGTGATCATCGCCACTCCCGCCCACCGCACCGCGCTGACCGCTTCACCCAGAAAAAAATGTCCCAGCAGAGGCACCACTGCATAAGCCGCGGCAGAGGCCGGCAGAACAAAACTGAAATCCGCCCAGGTGAGCACCAGCATGTAGGAAACGAAAAAAATCAGGAGGCAGCCAAATCCCGCCCACACAACCGGCGAAAGCGCGGCGTGCGACAAAAACTCGGCCACATTGCCGGCGCGCCACTCCGCCGGCGGGCCTACGGCGCGCATGCCCTTCCCCATCAAGGTGTCGCCGGAGGAACCGAAGACCACCATCAGCAGGAGCAGGACGGCCGTCTTCCCGCGGAGGTGCTGGCCGGTTGCCATCGGTTGGGTCAGTCCGCGGCGGGCGGAGCGCTCCGGCCGAGAGGGGCGGCGGAGACGGCGACGGTGGTCTTCTGCTGGAGTCCTTTGCGAGCCATCCGGTTCCGCTCGAACCGCAGCTTCAGAAAGTCGATTGCCTCGTTGGTCAGCCGCTTGCGCTCATCCGCGTCCCACAGCGCTTCGCGTACGATCCGCCAGATGATCCGCGGCCGGAAGTAGTATTCATCGAAAAAGCGGTTCACTCCCGCCAGCATTTCTTCGCGGGAGATACCCGGATACTGCAGGTGCGGCAACTGGTGCCCCTTCGCATCCGCCAGCGCTTCGCTCGCCAGGAAGCCTTTGTCCGCCGCCCAGGTATAGAGTTCCGTCCCCGGCATGGCATGAGCCAAAGAGACCTGGACGGTTTCCGAGTCCAGCTCCTTCGCAAACTCGATGGTGCGCTCGATGGTCTCTTTCGTCTCGCCGGGCAGGCCGATGATGAAGTCGCCGTGCACCCGGATGCCCACCCGCTTGCAATTCTTCGCGAACGCACGCGCCATTTCCACAGTCGCGCCCTTCTTGATGTTTTTCAAAATTTGCGGGTCGCCCGATTCGAATCCCACGATGAGCAGCCGCGCCCCGCCGTCGGCCATGGCCTTCAGCGTGTCGTAGTCGCTATGCACGCGCGCGTTGCAGCTCCAGGTACGCCCGATCGGGCCCAGGCGCTTGGCGATTTCAATCACGCGGTCCTTACGGATATTGAAGGTATCGTCGTCGAAGTAGAACTCTTTGGCTTGCGGGAAGAGCTTTGCCGCCTGGGTGAATTCCCGCACCACGTTGTCCACCGAACGCGTCCGCCAGGCGTGGCCGGAAAGCGTTTGGGGCCACATGCAGAAAGTGCACAGCGCCGGACACCCGCGCGAGGAGTAAAACGACACATAGGGATGCTTCAGGAAGGGGACGTTGTAGTTCTCGATCGTCAGGTCACGCTTGTACACTTCCGTGGCAAAGGGCAGAGCATCCAGCTCTTCGGTGTGCATCTTCGGCCGTTCCGGGTTGTGCACCGCCTTCCCGTTCTTCCGGAAGCTGACATTCTGGATGGATTCCAGCGCACGACCTTCGGCGTATTCGACCACGGCGTGATCGAACTCGCCCCGCACCACGAAATCAATCGCCTCGCTCGTGCGCAGGCTTTGCTCCGGCTGCGTCTCCACGTGCGGCCCCACAAAACAGATCTTCAGATCCGGCCGAGCGTTCTTCATCTGCTCGGCCAGCCGCACGTCGTTCGCAAACCCCACGGTGGATGTGAACAGCACCACAAACTCATAGTCCTTCGCAATCTGGACCGTTTCCTCGGGCCCGATCTTGTGCGGGCACGCGTCCAGCAACCGGCTCCCGGGCAGCATTCCCGCCGCAAACGACAACCACACCGGATACCAGTAGGACTCAATCTCGCGCGAAACCGGCCAGCGCGAGCTGGCTCCGCCGTCGAACTTGTCGAAGCTCGGCGGATTCACGAGAAGCGTTTTCATCACTCCAGACGTCATTCACATCCCCCAAGATTGCAGGGCCCCGCGCCGACGGGGCAGCAACTCCTTAGTTTACCCTACTGTGCCCGCCTTCAGGAAAATCATCCTACCGTCTGGCCGCAGGTGTGCTCAGTGCAAAACGCCCCCTCTTGCTTCGCTCCGCCCGGTGTTACCCACTACCGGGGAGCTCTCTCTCGGCTCGAGCATCACATTCCCGTCCTTGCAGTCGAATCGGGCCACGGCGTAATAATTCCGAGCGAAGGCATCCGCCAGCCGGGGCCACCAGCGATCCGATCCATCAGTCCGGAGCGTTTGGGGATCCGAATCGAGCACCATGAGATCGAATTCCCGATTGTTCACCCGGCGCTCCATTTGTTCTCCCGACAGCAACCCATGCTGGACCATCTGATTCAGCAGAAAGGGTTCCGCGAGCAACACTGGCTTACCGGCAAGCACCAGGGCGCCCACATTCTCGGAAAGTATGTTCTTGGCCGGTGATTCACGCACGGCACTGTAGAGGTCCGTGCATGCTTCGTACCGAAAATCGGACTCCGTAGGACTCCCGGCGAACAGCATTACCTGATAGACGGTCAGCGCACCGCAGAAACAGCCCAGGATGGGCAGAAAACGCGGCCGGGGCTGCCGCTCTATCAGCCACCGACAGCCCAGCCCCCCCGCGATGCACCACGCGGCAAGCGGCTCCAGAATATGGTTGATGCTGGATCCGATTTTGCCGGCGGTCACCATGGCCACTCCAAAACTGCACACGAGATAGAACATCGCCGGGCGGGTGGCCTTTTCCCTGGTGAAACAAAAAGTACCGACAAACAGAGCCAGGGAGACGAGCCCGAGCTGAGCCACCGCGAATAGATGGAGCAGGTTGTCGAAGGTGTATTGGTCAGGGTGGGAACGGAACACGTGGAAGAAAAAATTACCCCCGCTCCAACGTTGCATGCACACTAGTCCCAGCAAGCACAACCCGCCCAGCAGTCCGGCGAACGCACACGCACGCTTCCATTCCTTCTCCGCGGCCAAGCTGAGTAAACAAGCACCAGGCGCAGGCAGGGCGGTGGGCTTCACGTACAGCGCCAGAGCAAAAAGCAAGACGGCCAGCGGCCAGCAGCGTCGCGGAGAGCGCAGCCAAACCAGGAAACCCGCAAGGCTGAGGGCAATCGCCAGCAAATCGACACGCAATAGCGGCCACCATAGCAGGGTGGCCCGCGTGGTCAGGAAAAAGAGGCCGAATGCCCAGGCCAACGCCCAGTTGTGCGTCCAGTGTTCGATCAGCAGCGCGAGCAGCAGCGCCACCAGCAGCCCGCAACCGAGCATCAGCAGGCGCGGGTACAAAAAGGTCAGGCCGCCCAGGCGCACGCAGGCGGCCACCAGGAAATAACCTACTGGGCCGTAGGGATTCAGCACTGTGGGATAAGCCCGCGGATCAGGATAAAGGGGAAGTCCCTGGTTCAATCGCTCCGCGGAGTACAGGATGATCCCTTCTCCGTAATCCATCTGAAACGGCCAGCGTACGCGGACGATGGATTCCCCGGTAGCCAGCAGGGCGGCTACCAGAACGAACCCCGCCATGAGCTGCGTCCAATTCCGCGCGGCCCGGGCGCGGACTTCCGTTGAACTCGCAGAAACTGCCGATATTTCTGTTCCACTCAGTAAACTCAAACAGTCCCATTCCTTTCACTCTGCTCCCGGCGGGCACAAAAACGACGCCTCTTCTCCTGGCGTCCTCAGAATTCGCGGTGTCGCAAAATCATTGCAGAACGGTGGCGAGCTGGCCGGTCATCCGCAGCAGTTCGAGCGAGGCCTGCTGGTTGTCGAAGTCGGCGTCCAGGAAACCGAGCCACTTGGTGCTCTCCTCCAGGCGCAGTTTTTCGACCTCGCGCAGGTTGGCGTGGCCCTCTTCGAATTTGGCCTGCAGGTTCTGCAGCTCTTCCTGCGCCAGCTTCAACTCCAGCCGGGCCACTTCGCGAGCCGCCTCGGTTTCGCGCACTTTCCGCGCCTGGGTTCGCACTTCCTTCTCCACCCGGCTGCGCGTGGCAGACAGCTCAAGCTCAGAGCGATGCAGGTCTTCGCTGGCCAGTTCCACCGCCGCGGTGGTGCGAGCGCTGAAGATCGGAATGTTGATCTGCAATCCCACGTTCACGTTGTTCTTCTGGAAGGTCTTGAAGAACTCCTGGTAATTGTTGATTTTGCTCAACAGGCTGTATTTGCCCACCAGATCCACGCTTGGATAATATCCGCCCTTTTCACCCTTCAAACGTTCCTGTTTGGCGCGGTAGTCGAGTTCCGCCTGGCGGATTTCCAGGCTGTTTTCCACTCCCATGGCCACCAGTTCGTGGAGCGGGCGGTCCGCCGCTGTCGCAAAATTGGGAGTTTCCTCCGTGGTCAGATCGATGTGCCGGTCGGGAGCCACGCTGCACAGATCGCGCAAATCCGCTTCCAGCACGTCCTCACGGCTTTCGAGCTGCAGCCGCCGCTGCTCCACGCGCGCCGAAGCCAGTTCCGCGCGCGTGATCTCAATCGGCAGTTCCTGTCCCTCCGCCACGCGCTCCCGGGTGATGTCCAGCACGCGCGTCGAGCTATCTCCTTCTCTCCGCAGGAGGTCGAGCCCGTGCCTCACTTTGCTGAGTTCCAGGTAGGTCGAGGCGGTCTTCGCGATCACGGAATCGCGTGTCCGGTCCGTCTCCAACTGCTCGATCTGGGCTTCCAGCGATTCCTGCCGGTACTGCCCGCGCAGCGGAGGATTGAAAAGCGTCTGCACGTAGGCCATGTTGAAGAGAGAAGGCGCGGTTCCTCCCGGCGTCTCCGGAATCCCGTTGGTGTAAACAGCCCCGGACCCAGTAAACAAATTGGGCTGAAATTTCGCCTTCGTCAGGTTGGCCTGTCTCCGGGCCACGCTGGCCCGAATACGCGCCAGAGCCAACTCGCGGCTACTTTTCAGCGAACGGTCCAGCGCCGCCTTCAGCGTCAATTCGGCGGGCGGCGGAGTAGTCTGCACCACTTCGTCTTCGGCCGACGCGGGCTGCTGCTGCGCGCAGACTGCGAACCGCGCCGGGCTGAACAGCAAAGAAAGCAGCGCGCCCATGGCAACGGTTGCGTTGCGTCGCAGGCTCCGCGCCGGCATCATGCCGCCCATTTTCCCCCGGTCATTCATATCGCAACGATTCCGTGGGCTGCAATCCCGCCGCGCGATTCGCCGGCAGATAGCCGAACAGCACGCCGGTAAGGCACGTCACCAAGAACGCCACGATCACGGAAATCCAGGAAACCGAGATGGGAAAGCCCCCCGGCAGGAGGGGACTCAACAGCACGGGAAGGCTTACGGCGATCAGGATACCCACCAGCGCCCCCGTGCCGCTAATCACCAGCGCCTCCAGCAGGAATTGCCAGCGAATCTCCCGCCGCGGCGCGCCCACGGCCATGCGCACCCCAATTTCCCGCGTCCGCTCCGTCACTGTGACGAGCATGATATTCATGATCCCGATGCCGCTGATCACCAAAGCGATGAAGCCCACCAGGAGCAAAATGATGGTGAGCGCCATTGAAATGTTGCTTGCCGTCTCCAGAATTCCGCTCAGATTCTCCACCCGGTACACGGCCCCCGGCCGGTGCCGCGAGCGCAGGATCTCGGCTAGCTGCCGCGTCACCCCAGGCACATCTTCGGGCCGCGCCGCCTGAACGTAGAGCATCCGGATAATTTCATCCCCCAAGATATAACGCATCAGGGGAAACGGTACGACCACGGTCTCCTTCTGGATTTCCGACTGCCCGAACGTGCTCACCCGTTCCCGGAAGACTCCGATCACGGTAAGCTGCAGCTCTCCCAGGCGGAGCAGCTTTCCCACCGGGTCCTGATGCGGATAGGTGACTCTCGCCAACTCCTGCGACAGAACACAAACCTTATTGTGCGAGGCCAGATCGTCGTCGTCCAAGAAGCGTCCCTGGAGGATGACCAAGTTGCGGATCCGCTGGAATCCCTGGGTAACCCCAGCAATACCCACCGCATGCGCCTGCCCACCGGCTACGACTGTGGCGTTGGTTTCCCGCACCCCGGCGGCTTCCCGCACTCCCGGAATACCAGCCTTCACCGCCTCGAGGTCGGCAACCGTGATCTCGTCGCTGTGCACGGCAGACTGGCCGGGTCCCGACCGGACCACCTGGGCATACACGAGATTCGAACCCACCGCCTCAATCTGCGAGATGATGTATTTCTTTCCCGTAAGCGCAATCGTGGCTACCAGCACGATACATGCGCTCCCGATGACCACCCCCAGCATCGTGAGCGCGGCCTTCAGTTTGTTCGCGCGCAGGGCCTCGACCGCGACTATGAGTGTTTCGGTTTTCAGGATTACCTCCCGAGAATCCAGCCTCTGGCTGTACCCTACCCCCTCGTGTTCGTTCGGCTCCCCTCTCCTCACTTCTTCCGGGAGAGTAAGCTGAGCACGCGGCTCGCAAAATCGTCTGAAAGCCCAAACGTCTCCTTGGCCCGCGAGTACAAGTTGACTGCCTGTTTGTCCGCCCAAATCAGCGCCGCCTCGAGCGGCCCGTCGCCGGGACGCGCCCGGTAGTTCGTCGATTTACCGGCGGTCTTCACGTTTACCTCGGGCGTGTAGTAGTAGAGCGCCAAGCTCTTGCGCGAGACGCCTTCCGGACACGTCAAGCGGTCGGGAAAACCGTGGAAGGAGTGTTCATCGGTATTGAAGATGAGCGCGTGGTTCAGCAGCGGCGCGACTCGCGCCTCACACTGCTGCATTTCGCGATCCCACATTTCGATGGCCCCGCCCCATTCCTCCCGCCATCCCTCGTTCAGGTACAAAATCAGATTGATGCGCCGCCTCCAATTCTTCTGGTGGTGATGCATCGTAAAATCCGCATGGACGTTCAAAAAGCCACCGCGCGAGGATTGGTGCAGTCCCCCCCCTTCCAGCGTGTCATCCGACACCAGCCCCTCGATTCCTGTCAGCTCGCTCAGCCAGGCCAGGAATTCCGGCGAGTTCAATTCGTCCACCACCTGCCCGATCCGCCGCGGAAAGAGCTCCCGCTTCGGCAATCCCATTTTGTTTTCGTTCTGGTGCTTGTATTGAATCCAGGCCTGGCTGCCCGCTTCGGGAAACTCCTCCATCAGTTCGCGCGCCACCGAGGCCTCGAGAAAGTCCTCCAAGTGGACGTGCGGAAACGGCTGGCGGCTTCGGTACTGGCGCGATAGCGCCGGCAGCCGCTCGCTCCAGCGCTGGTAGTCGAACAGCGGCGTTTTACTCATCGTGGCCGGCGGATTCAGCATGGGAACTGGACTCTTCCTCCATTTTGATGATTGCCCAGCCTGTCTTGATGGTTGCCTGACGGTTCGGGAAGCGCGATGGCCTCATTGCTCACCGTCGGGCCGGCCCCTGACCGCGCCCGCTGGATCACTCCATCATAATCGAGAGCTATGCGCTAAAGAATCGGAAATCCTCCCGGCGTCGCGGAATTGGCCGGGCCTTGAGCCTGACCGCAAATACGCGCGGACTCCCGGCCAGACATGCCGCCGACCGGCCAGTCAGAAGCGTGGCACACAGGGTACCGCGAGCCGCCGTGCGGTTCGCCCGGGTAGGACCGGGGGTTTCCTCATTGCTGTCCCCCGATTCGAAACGGCTCCGGAGATGCCGGCGGGCCCGGGTTGTTTGATTCTTCCGTCCGGCAAGCCGCGCCTCGCAGCTCTACGTTACGCGCCTGCAGGCATCCGGCGAGCGTCGCAGTCAGCGATCCGCCGTCCGCCGTGGTCACCAAATCGTGCAGGTTCTCCGGGTCCACCGTCCAGTCATAGAGGGCCGGCCCGCGCACGCTGTGGTCGATCATGAGCCAGCGCGGCGTAACAATCGCCGAGAGCGACCCCGAATAGTTGGGCATCATCTCGAGGCCCGGGTAAGGCATCTGTGCCAGTTCCGAGATCGGAAGCGGCCACACAGGCAATTCACCCTCTGCCTTCCAGAATTGCGCCAGTGACGGAGCCGGAAAACCCCCTCCCCCATTCCTTCCGGCAATCTCCAGAAGCGTGGCGGGCAGCGAGACGAGCGAAACGGGCCGATCGACGCGCATCCCTCGCGTAAGCCCTGGGCTACCCCAAAATATCAGCGGAACGTGGAGCAGATCCCAATACAGAGCGTTACGGTGTCCCACCAACCCGTGCTCGCCGAACAGATCGCCGTGGTCCGCTGTCACGATCACCGCCAGGTTCTCCGCCAGCCCGCGCTGGCGCAGTGCCCCGATCAGTTCGCGCACGCAATTGTCCATGTACACCAGCGACCCGTCGTACTCATTGCTGCGCGATTTTTCTATGTGGTCGGGCGCGAACTCCCCCTCCCCCCGCGCGGGAGGCGGAAGGGGCACGGAGGAAAAAAGATTTCGGAATCCCGGCTCGGGCACGGCGCCGCCGGCGTTTGCATCGTAATAATTGAGGACCAGGAAGAAGGGCCGTTTCGGTGCCGCGTCCAGCCAACGCAGCGCAGTGCGGTTGACGTCGCGGGCGCGCTTGTATCCGAGCACGATGCGATTATTGGTGGCCCACCCGAGCCACTGGTTCGCGAGCTGGCCGTAACCCGTCTCCGCGAACATGGCGCCCACGGACCAGAAGCCGTCCTCGAAGTGCTGGAACCCGCCGGTCATTCCGCGCGCGGACGAGAACCAGTCCATGTTTCCAGAGAAGCCGCCCGTGATATAGCCCAGCCGCTCGAACGCCGAGGCTACCGTCGCGTATCGGCCGTCGAATCCGTTCAGCACGGCTCCGTGTTCACGCGGATAGCGCCCCGTGAGGATGGAAACGTGCGAGGGAAACGTCCACGAAGAGGGAGCTACGGCGTTCTCGAAAGTAATCCCTTCCGTCGCGAGCTTTTCCAGATAGGGCGTGGTTTTCCGTTCGTACCCGTACGCGGACAGGTGGTCCGCCCGCACCGTATCCAGAATCACCATCACCACGTTCGGCGCTCCGGCCGAAGCAGGAGGCAGGGCGGCCTCGGCGGATTTTTCCTGCCGCCAAGAAGCCAAGTGCAGGCCCAAGCCCGCCACGCAGATGTACGCTGCGGAAACGCCCAGCATTCTCGGAGAAAGTTCCAGCGCCCTCTGCCAGTGCCGCCGGAACCAGCGCTCCGCGGCGCACGCCAGCCCCGCGGCGAGCATGATCGCGCCGTAAGTGACAAAGCACCGCGTGAGCCATAGCCAATCAAAGAACGCTAGAAAGCACAGCAGCCCGAACAGAATGCGCACCCGCATCACTTGTGCCGTGCGAAATACGAAGAAGATAACCTGAAGCACCAGGGCCACGGCGCCGGAGACGAGCAGCGCAACCAGCGGGGAGAGATACAAGATGGCCGGCTGAGCCGTCGATTCGAAGAATCCATGGCCTGCCCACCGGCCTGCCTGCCCACCATAGAACCCGGCGCCCTCGAGGAATCCCGTGAATGCTCCCATCGAGAGAGCCAGGAAGAAAAGGTCGCGAAAACGGATATCCTTCCGTGGTTTCCCACCCTGCAAGTCACTCGTCCCCGTCACTCCGTCCCCCCTCGTTCCGTTGGTTCCTGATTGCGGCCGGACGCCCTTAGCGCCCCCTGAATTCTCCGCCCAGGGCCGCACCTCACTGCCCCACCCCTCCTGACATAGGTTGCCGGGCCGGCGCATCCGGCTGGCTGATACTCAAACTGCATCCCGCTCGGCGCGTCCCTGTACTTCGATCGGGAAGGCACTGCATCAATCCCGCCACGACGCGCCTGCCATCCGGCGTCTGCGCCAGATCATTCTGCTCCTTCGGATCTATTCTCCACTCAAAGAGCCGCGCGCGCACTCCTGCCGTAAGGATAAAGTGCCACCGGGCGTCGAGCAGAGACTCCATTGGTTCGTGGGGGCTCCCCTCCGGCCCCGCCCTTCGTGGAACCAGTTCAGACAATATCAATCCGCCCCCTTCTGCGGCGGTCTTTCCGCTCCAGAAATCGGTAAGCGACGGACCGGGGAATCCCCCGCCGTCCCGGCCGGCGACCAGCGTCATAACCGTAGCAGGCAGCCAGGCCGTACTCACCGGCTCGGAAATCCGCACGCCCGCAGGCACGTGGCCCGGCCAGTACACGAGCAGAGGTACGCGAATTCCTTCCAGGTAGAGCGCGTTGCAGTGCGTGTACAGCCCATGCTCGCCGAAGAACTCGCCGTGGTCGGCTACGATTGCAACCAGGGTGTTGTCGGCCAGTCCGCCCGCCTTCAGCGCTTCCATCAGCGCCCCGATCTGAGAGTCAATGTACGCGATGCCTCCATCGTAGGCATCGCGCTCGTCCTGCAAGTCTCCCGGTTTCTCCAGCGTGTCCCGGTCGCCCCACGGATTTAGGATTCCGCCCACGTCGGGCCGGCGGGCAAATTTTCCGCGGAAAGGAGCCGGCGCCAAGTAAGGGGCGTGGGCATCGAAATAGTTCAGCACCACAAAGAACGGCCGGCCACGCTCCTGCCCGAGCCAGTCCAGAAAATGGGCATTGATTTGGCCCGCGGGCTTCCTTCCCGGAACGTCGAAGTGGCTGGTTTGCTCGTACAACATGAGGATCAGCCGCCCATACATCGTCCGGATCAAGGTATCCGCCAGGTTTTCCGAGGCCCCATCGAAATAGAGGAATCCCTGGCCAAAGCCGTTCTCGCGCGCGAAAAAGTAGGTGTTGGCGGAAAAAGCAGCGGTGCGATATCCGCGCCCCTCGAAGGCTTCGGCAAGCGTCGGATAGCGGCCGTCATAATCCACCACCTCGGCCCCGTGCTCGAAGGGGTATCGCCCGGTCAGTAGCGACGCGTGGGCGGGTAGCGTCCACGACGAAGTCGAAATCGCATCCTCGAAGAGCACGCCTTGGGAGGCGATCCGGTCCAGATTCGGTGTTGTCGCGCGCGCGTAGCCGAGCGCGGAAAGGTGGTCGGCGCGCACCGTGTCCATCACGATCACCAGAACGTTTGGCGCATCGGCCGGTGCCGCTGGCAATCCTGCAGCCGCGACACGTCCTGATTCGATACTCCCCAAGTTCACTGCGCACACCACGGCCACCAGCACTGTCGCCAGTGCCGGCAGGCTCTTCTGCGCCAACCAGATCACACGCCCCCGCTTCGGCCACAGCCAGCGCAGGAGTGCAGACGCCGTGCCGGCCGAGAGGATTGCCGTATAAGGCGGGTCCATTACGCGGTCCATAACAATCGAAAGGCAATCGAACACGAGCATGAAGAGGAGAATGAAGAGCACGGCCCTTCCCTGCGGAATCTTCCGTACCAAACGACAGCCCCAGGCAACCAGAAATCCCGTGGCCATGAACAAAACCACGTCGGTCAGGGCGGACACGTACAGCATTCGGGGAGAAACCAGGAACATGCCGACCGTCCCGCCTGCCAGCGGAGTCTTTTGGAGCCATCGCAGCCCCGCACCCTCCGCCAAGCCGGTCGAGAGTCCAAAACTGGTTGTCAGGAAGAGCAAATCAGAAGTGCAAAATGACTCGCCCGGCCAAAACTGGCCCTCTGCCATGAAAACTTCCTCCCAAATGGGCGCGCGTCATTATCACCCACAACCTCCCGCGGCGTACAGTGGAATGCCCCGGGAATTTCCTGCCCTGATGGCGTACCCCTGCCTCCTATTACCCCCGCGGGGCCAAATTGTTGCGGACATTCCAGCCAGAGGACTGCCGCAGGACCCTTCAGTGTCGGAGCGAAGCTGCTTCTGGCCTCCTAAAGCATTTTTCCGCCACCCACCAGCTTCGCGCGCGACTCTCTCCATGCCGTGAACGCGTACGCGCCCAGCGTCACCATCAGGGGATCGATCGGCCGCCGATGATAGTCCTCGGGATGCGTGAGGTAATAAACGATCGGGAAAAACAGAAACGCCAGCAGGTACGGCATCGCGCGATTCGGCTCGTTCCGCCAGGCGCGCCGTAATCCCAGAAAACCCATCAGCGTGAAGCCGGTGCAGAAGAATATATTCGCGGGGTCGAAGGGCTCTTCCACCAGGTACCGCCGCTCGAAGCTCCAATAGCCGGTCCAGATGTACACGATCCTCCGCAGTGTCGTTATCGCGTACTGCCCTGGATGCGCCTCGATATACTTCCTAGCCTCTCTGCCCTTCTCCGTCACGTACCCCGCCTCGCCCAGTTCCTGAAACTGCCTCCATTCCTCTGCGTTGTCCGAGGGATGATACCCGGGTGGACCCCAGTGCCAGTCGTCCTTATTGTTCCCGCAATACAGCTCGAACCCAAAGTTTCCCCGCAGCGGAATGAATCTGTGGAACACCTCATAATTGCGGACCGTCCACGGCCCCACCAAAGCGATCACCACCAACACGGCCGCCGTCGCTGGCCACAACCAGCGAACTCCCATCCGCCACCGCCGATAACACATCCACGCGCCCAGCACAGGCAACACCGACATCACGATTGGATCCGTCAGCGCCGCCACTCCCGCCGTCGCGCCGAACCACGCCCACTCCCGCGCGTTCCCAGAACCCTCCAGTCGCAAGGCCATAAGAAACGCGACACTCAGTAGGAGCGTGGCCAGCGTCGTTGGCCAGATGAAATCAGCCGAAAAGTAGATTGAGTAGGGGAAGAAAACCCACACCCACCCCGCCAGGCGCGCCGCCACTGGGCCAAAACTCTCCCGCGCCATCAGGTACACCGGAATGCAAGTCAGTGCAGCGAACAGGGAATCCGAACTCAATATGACGAACAAGGAAGCCTTCGTGTAGATCCCGAAAAGCTTGAATATCCCCGCCACAAAGGCGGGAAACACGGGCGCCAGCCACGCGGTAGGCCCGGTATTCCCGAACAGAGGGTTGCTGAAGCCTTGCCCTTCGATAAGCGACCGGGCGATGCGTCCCACCTCGCCAGCATATTTCCAGTAATCGCGCGCTGGATTCAGGTGCGGGGGATAGAGGAATCCCGCGACCACCAGCCGCAATGCCAGCCCGACGAGCACCATCCACACCCAGGTGCACCATCGACTCCTGGATTCGTTCCGCCTGTCGCTTCCCTGGTTGTCCACGGCGAATTTTTCGGCGCGTCGCCTATCCCGCTACAGGCCCGTCCCCGGCGCGCCTCAGTTCAGACGGCACACCTGCACCTCTGCGTTCTGGTAGGGGCAGTTCATCCCGGCGATGCCGGGTTGCTCCAACACCACCCAGTCCACTCCGTAGCGGCGCTTCAAGTCTTGAAAATCGGCGGGCTGGAACTTCTTCCAATCGTTGACTGCACTCACCCGGTCCCACCATTCCTCGGCCAGCGACGGAAACATGGCGGCCGCCCCGCTGTCTTTCACTCTATCGACGAGCATACTGCGTTCCGCGATGGCTCGAAAAGACTGCTGGTCTTCTCCCGCGTCATCCATATGCAAGGGGTCCAGCGCGAAGTAGGCGTCCGCTGGCGTATTCTTCCGCACCCAATCGAACGCCTGAACCCATGCATTCCGGCTTGCGGCACCGGGCCACTCGATGTGCGCTGTGGTCGGAAATTCGCGGAGCTGTGCGTACGCCATCACTGCGCACAACGGAACGAATAGAAGCAGCCATCGCGCCACGCTGCGCTTGAGCACGAACTGCCCCGCCATCCCCCCCACGAGCAGGACCAGCAGCACGTAGGCGAGATGCAGGCTGCGCAATGGCTGCAGGCGCGCCAGGGCCTCAAACCGCCGCGGCAAATCCAGGAACAGCGCGCCGAAGAGCGTCAACAGAACGAAAAGCACCAGGCTCCGGCACAGCAGATCCACATTGCGCATCCCTCGAGCCCGCGCGATCCCACCGAGCCAGTAGAACAGCGCGACCGGCGCGAATATCCCCAGCCAGCCGTACCACGGCCACTCCGTCACGTAGTGGTACGAATGCAGCAGCGCTGCCTGGTGATACGCCTCGCTCGGCCGCTCGAACGAGAACCCGAGCACGAGCAGCGCGGCTAAGCCCTCCGCTTTCGCCGGACGCGTCTGATACCACGCCAGCAACATAAGGAAGATCGTCCCATAAATCGGCATCAGCGGATGGATCAGCATAGCAGCCATCAGCCAGGCGATTGCCCGGACATAGCGCCGCTCGAGCGCGCACGCCACCGAGAGGACCCCCGCGAAACTGGAGAACGATCTCGGGTTCAGATATTGGTCCATGATAAATAATGCTGTCCCCGCCACCGGCATCGTCAGCAACGCCGCGACCAGCCCGACGCTGCACCACTGCGCCGCAGGCTCCTCGAAGCACAAACAGGCCACCTTCCAGCATCCGAGCAAGAACAGAAAAATGCAGAACATCTGCCAGACGAACAGCACAACATCCAGTGGCAGGTGAGACACGCGCACACTGCCGGCGATCAGGCGAGGAAACAGCGTCAACCGGGCATGCGACTCGAAAAATTCCGCGCCGTGGGGATACAGCGCGGGATTCAACAGCTTCTTCACCGGCGGGATATAGAACGCGGAATCCTCCGCGTAAGGGTGGTAACCGTGGATGAGCAGCGCAGCGGCCGTTAGCAGCAATAGAAGGAAAGCCGGTCTGGCTTTCAATGAGGATCTCCGGGCGGGATGGTATCGCGAAAACTGACGGCTTCAAGCCGGGGGCGCACCGTCGCGTCCGACGGATGCTGAAAACGCTGACCGCACGCCTGCCCCACTATTTCGCTGCCGCCCGCGCCTGCAGGACCTGCCGCTCTTCGGCCAGATCCGAGTAGTAGCCATGATCCAGTTTCCTCGCCCGCTCGCTGAAGATGCGAAACCGGGCCAGCCCGGATTTTTGTAGGGCGAATTTTGCGGTCGTTGCGAGCACACCGAAGCCATACTGGACGCTTCGCCGCAGACCGATCGACGAGGCCTCCTCGAAGTATTTCGTCGGGCAGGAAACCTCTCCAATCCGGAACCCGAAGTACACCGCCTGGGCGAGCACCTCGTTGTCGAACACGAAATCGTCAGAGTTTTCCAGCAGCGGCAACCGCAGCAGCGCCTCCCGGCTGAACCCGCGGTAGCCGGTGTGGTACTCCGAAAGCTGAGCTCGCAGCACCAGGTTCTGGAATGCCGTCAGCATGCGATTCGACAGGTATTTGTAAAGGGGCATCCCGCCCTCCAGCGCCTGCCCGCCGAGGATTCGCGAGCCCAGCACCACGTCGTACACGTCGTACGCGATCATGCTGGCAATCGCCGTTACCAGCAGCGGCGTGTACTGGTAATCGGGATGTACCATGATCACCACGTCGGCGCCCGCGTTCAGCGCCTCGCGGTAGCAGGTTTGCTGGTTTCGCCCGTATCCATAATTGGTATCGTGCTGGAATACCTTCAGTCCCAGCCGCGTAGCTACGCGCACCGTTTCGTCCGTGCTGTGGTCGTCCACCAATATGCGCACGTCCACCAGCGCGGGAAGGTCCTGCACCGTCGCTTCCACTGTCTTCTCGGCGTTGTAAGCGGGCAGAACTACAGCAACCCGTTTCCCGTTTATCATCTTCCCCTACTCTGCTGGGCTGGCGTAGTCTCGCCGCTGCGCCTTCGGTCGTTGTCCAATATTCTGGCTGTCCCCGTCTGGAAACTCAAGCGGCCCCTCCCGAACCTGTGCTCCGCTCCGGTTATGATAGCCTCGCTATGCTCATGACAATCCGTAGTGATGCGTCGCCCGCCGCGCACCGCTTTGGACCCCGTTCCTTATTCCTCCTGAGCGGCCTCGCCGTTGCAGGAATTCTCATCCACGGCTACCACTACGGTTTTGACGACCAGTCCGTCTATCTTCCCGCCATCAAGAAGAGCGTCGATCCAGTGCTCTACCCCTTCGACGCCGCATTCTTCCTCCTTCAGACTCGGTTGGGCTGTTTTGTGAACGCGGTTGCCGCCAGCATCCGGTTCACTCACCTTGCTGCAGCCTGGGCCCTGTTCGCCTGGTACTTTGCCTCCCTTCTTCTGCTTTTCTCTGGATGCGGGCGGCTCGCATGCCGTTGTTTTGCGACCGCGGCAGGAGTTCGCGGAAGCCTGCTGCTCCTCACCTCGCTGCTCACTCTGCCTGTGGCGGGCACGTTCGTCGTGCTCTGCGATCCCTACCTGCACACACGTGCCCTGGCCACCGGCTTTCTGCTCTTCGCTTTCGTCGCAATTCTCGAAAAACGTTTCACGGCCGCCGTGTGGCTCTTTCTCGCGGTCTTGACGCATCCGACGATCGCCTTCCTCGGTGCATGGCATCTCGCGGTGCAAGCCTGGCCTGCACGAACACAAGCGACTGTGGACCCACCCTCTCGCGCAGTTGGTGTGCTAGCTCTCGCCGCCATTCCTGCTGGGTTGCTGGCCCGGTGGTTCGCCGACCCCTCTGACCCCGCCTGGCGCGCTGCCCTTTCCAGCCGACGCTTTCTCTTTCCTGCGCAGTGGACTTGGTACGAACTGCTCGGCGCATTCGCGCCGCTGGCCATCCTTTATCTCTACGCTCACCTTGCCCAGCGACGCGGCCTCAATGTGCTCGCGCGCATCTGCTGCCGCATGGCCGTCTCCGGCGGCATCGGCGTCGCCGCGGGGCTCATCGTCGGGCTCATGCCGGCGCTGCTGCCCCTCGTGCCCCTCGAACCGATGCGCACGCTCCATCTGGTGTATCTCGTGCTGGTTCTCTCCACGGGCGGGCTCTGCGCGGAACTGCTACCCCGGCCCTGGAAAGTTGCGACTGCCGCGTTGCTTGTTCCCTTGGCTTTCGGCATGTTCGTTGCGCAGCGCCACGAACTCAGTGCGAGCCCACACATCGAATGGCCGGGCGCTGATTCGCATAACGACTGGCTCGAGGCTTTCGACTGGATCCGCCTTCACACGCCCACGAGCGCCCTTTTCGCTATGAATCCGGACTACCTTCGGCTGGATGGAGAAAACGAGCACGGTTTCCGAGGATTGGCCGAACGTGGCCAGCTCGCGGAAGCCGCCAAAGATCGCGCCGTAGCGCGCAACATTCCCGCGCTGGCCTGGCAATGGAGGGATGAGGTACGCGCCCAGGAGGGAATTGAGGAATTTGACCTAGCCCGGCTCTCTGATTTGCGCAAACGCTACGGCGTCACTTGGCTGCTGCTTCGGAAGGCCGCGGGCCGCGCCACCTCGCTGACCGCTTTGGACTGCCCCTACGAAAATCCAACTCTCCGCGTTTGCCGCGCTCCTTGACCGCTTTCGCGCGGGCCGCGCGAGCGGCCCGGCCTCCAGGGGTAGACTAATGCCCCTGCTTTTTCACTTCCTTTTCCGCTCTCTCTACTGATTTGCGAAATCTCTTGCGGTAAGGCTCGAGCTGCGCCGCCTGCCGGTATTGATCCAGCGCCTCCTGCCACTTCCCTTCCTTCTCATAAACAGTGCCGAGCCAATCCCGTCCCTCCGCCTGGCTTACCGAATCCGAATTGCCCGGGTATTCCGCCAGGAACCGTCTCAAATCCGTTTCCGCCTGATCCAACTGCAATCCGCCGATCACCCGCGTCACGGCCCCGTAGAACAACAGCCGCGGGTCCTCGGGAGCCACCCCGCGAGCAGCACCCAGCACCCGCGCCATGTTCAGCGAGTCGCGCTGGTGCTGGTAGAAATCGAGCGCCTCCAGATAGAAGCGCACTTTGGGCGGATGTTTTTCGAGCAACATTTCGTATTGCTTCTGGGCTTCCTGCGGCTGGTCGAATCCCCGGTAGAAATCCGCCATGGCTAGCATGCCTTCCAAAGGATCGAGCCCGGCGATGGCGTCCACCTGCTGCCGCGCCTTGTCCTTGCTTCCGCCCAGAAACCACGGCGCTTCCACGTAATATTCCGCCAAATCCCTCCGCGCCGCGATGTTTGTGCCGTCCAGCTTCACTGCGGTTTCCAGGGCGTGGCGCGTCTTCCGCGCCAGAAAGAAGCTCGACTCAATCTCCGCCTTCCTCCCGTATGCCCTCCCGAGCCACATCTGGAAATCGGAGCTCTGCGGATTCAGCCGGCAGGCATTCTCCGCCGCGCGCACCGCCAAGTCGTAGATCCCCAGTTCGTAGGCGCTCCGCGCCAGCCAGTAATGTAGCGTCGGATCCTGCGGAGTCACCTCCACTGCCGCTTGCGACGCCCGCTGCACCTGGCGGTAATCTCCAGCTTCGAACAGTTTGCGCAGCTCTTCGCTGTTCATCGCCGCGCGCCGCTCCGCCAGCAGCGGGATCGCGGCGCACACTGCGGTCACCGCCAGGAAGGCGGCCATGCACAGCCGCGCAATCCGCGCCACCCTCATTGGAGGCTTCTGATTGGAAGGATGCATCCGTTCGAGCCTGCCACCCGGGGCCCTAGCTCCCCACCGAGATACTCTGGATGACGGCTCTGACTTTGATGCCGTCTGCCAGGTCTACGTCGCCCGGAAGTGCCACCTCTTCACCCTCTCGGACACCCTCGAGCACTTGATAATTCGAGGCGCTGCTGATTCCCAGCCGTACCTCGCGCCGGTGAAGCAACTGTGTGGTGCCGCCCAGCCCTGCTTCTTCCACCACGTAGACATAGCGATGGTCGCCATCGTCCCTTATGGCGCCGCGCGGCACCACCAGCGCGTCTTTCGCCTGCCGAACGATGATTTTCACGCTCACGTTGGCGTTCGGCAGCAGATTCTGGCTGGCGTTCTCCACCGAGCAGAGCACCTCGCCCACCGTTCGCGTGTTCCGCGGCACCACAGTCTTTGGAATCTGCTCCGTGCGCCCCTCCCAGCTCTGATTCGGCAGCGCGTCCCAGCTGATCAGCACGCGCTGCCCGGGAGCCACCGGCCCCAGTTCCGGCTCGTCCACAAACGCGCGCACCTGCAAGCGCGCCAGGTTGCCGATCTCCGCAAGCAGGTCGCCGGTGTGCACGTAATCGCCCACGTGCACGGGAAACAGGTAGAGCGTACCGTTAATCGGGGCGGTCAGGTTCCCCTGCCGCACCATCTTTTCGAGCGACGCGATGTCGGCGCTGGCCCGCTCCACCTGGAGCTGCGAGGTCTCCACCGCGAGCTGTGCCCGTCGCGCCAGGTCTTCCTTTCGCGCGGCAATCTGTCTCGCGGTAGCTTCCGCCTGCGCCAGTGCCACCCGGTTCTGGCTCACCTCGTCCGGAGTTGCCGCTTGCTGCGCCGCTAGCCGCTCGAGCGCGGCCTGCTCGGCTCGCAGACGCTCCAGTTCCGCATCGGACTTCCGCTGGTCAGCTTCGAGCTGCGCGCGCTCGTCGGGAGGTCCTCCTGCGCGAGCCGCGTGCAGGGCCTCTTCGGCATCCAGCAAGGCCTGGCGGCTGCGCGCGAGCTGCGCCTGGGCTTCTGACGTGTCCATCTTCAGCAGAAAATCTCCGGCGCGGATCTGCTTTCCTTCCGTCGCCCCGACCTTGGTCACAAACGCGTTCAATTCCGCGCGAATCACTGCGGGTTCAATGGCCTCCACCCTGCCATTCGTGTTCACGACCTCCGTCAGGTCCTGTCGCTTCACCAAGATTGCGCCCACGCCCGGCACCGGCGCCCGCCGGCTCATCCACACGAGCACGCACACGAGCACGGCCACCGCTGCGGCGGCAATCGAGAGCCGGCGTATTTGAGGCTTCATCTTTCTGTGTCCGGTCGGTCGCTAAACTTCGCCTAATCGTAAAAGTGTAGCAAACCGCTCCGCGCCCTGCCTACGCGCCCGCGCATTTCTGCAAGCCAAGAGACAACTTCATGCGCCTGCCGCGAGCCATGCCGCGCATCACCAAGAGCCTGTGACAGGCGTCACGATGCTTGCTACTCGGCTGTGGTAGGCTGCCCCCGAGTCGCTCCATGCCATCCGCAACTGTTCCCTCAGTCACCGGCGCATCGCCCCGTGAGCTACGCAACGCGCTGCTTCGTATCGCCGCCCCAGACCGCGTCCTCACGCGCCCCATTGATTTGCTCGCCTTCGCGGCTGACGCCAGCTTCTACCGCCTGATTCCGAAAGCCGTGGTGCTGGCAAAGGGAGCCGAAGAAATCCAGGCGCTCTTCCGCTTCAGCCACGAGTCGCGCCTTCCGCTCACCTTCCGCGCCGCGGGTACCAGCCTCTCCGGACAGGCGATTACCGATGGCATCCTGGTCGAAGTGGCGCGCTATTGGCGTGGCGCAAGAGTAGAGGACCGCGGCAAGAAAATTCGCGTCCAGCCCGGCATCATCGGCAGCCACGTGAATCAATTGCTCCGGCCCTACGGCGTCAAAATGGGGCCAGACCCCGCCTCCATCAACGCCTGCATGATGGGCGGCATCCTGGCCAACAACTCCAGCGGCATGTGCTGCGGCGTGGCGCAAAACGCCTATCACACGCTCGACTCGCTCACCTTCGTTCTCCCTTCCGGAACCATCGTAAACACAGCGGCCTCCGGCGCGGAAGAGCTCTTTCGCGCCCGCGAGCCCCGCTTGGCTCAGGGCATCCTGGAGCTGAAGTCGGAAATCAACGCCAACTCTCTCCTCCGCGACCGCATACGCTCCAAATACCGGATGAAAAACACCACCGGTTATTCGCTCAACGCCTTCGTGGATTTCGAAAGCCCGCTCGACATCTTCCAGCATCTCCTGATCGGCTCCGAGGGCACCCTTGCCTTCCTGGCGGAAGCCGTGCTCAACACCGTGCCCGACCTGCCCGTCAAGTACACCGGCCTGCTGCTCTTTCCCGATCTCCACGCGGCCTGCGCCGCCATCGTGCCGCTTCGCGACGCGGGCGCCAAAGCCCTGGAGCTGATGGATCGCGCCTCGCTTCGCTCCGTCGAAAACGAGCCGGGCATTCCTAAATCGATCAGAAATCTCTCGCCGGATGCCGCGGGCCTTCTCGCCGAATTCCAGAGCGCGAATCTCACCGAACGCGCCTCCATCAAGAAGCAGGCCAGCGAGGCAGTTCAGGGTCTTCGTCTGGTCGAGCCCGCTCACTTCACGTTCGATCCCATCGAGCAGGCCCAGTTCTGGAAAATCCGCCAGGGCCTTTACCCCGCCGTGGGCGCCGTGCGCAAGAGCGGCACCACCGTGATCATCGAAGACGTGGCTTTCCCCGTCGAACACCTCGCCGACGCCGCCATCGACCTCACCAGACTCTTCGCCACGCACGGTTACGACAACGGAATCATCTTCGGCCACGCCAAGGACGGCAACCTGCACTTCATCATCACCCAGTCGTTTAACGATCAGGCCGCCATCGATACCTACGCGCGCTTCCTCGACGACGTGGTCCATCTCGTCGTCGATCGCTACGATGGCGCCCTCAAAGCCGAGCACGGCACCGGCCGCAATATGGCGCCCTTCGTCGAAAAGGAGTGGGGCGCCGAGGCCTACCGCATCATGAAGCGGCTCAAGGACCTCGCCGACCCCGAAAACCTGCTCAATCCCGGCGTGATCATCAATCCCGATTCCCATTCCCATCTCCGCGCGCTCAAGCCCACGCCATCCATCGAAGAGGAAGTGGACAAGTGCATCGAATGCGGCTTCTGCGAGGTCAAATGCCCCAGCCGCGACCTGACGACCACTCCGCGCCAGCGCATCGTTCTTCGCCGGGAAATGGCGCGCCTGCGCAACGGCCAGGCGAACAAGGCGATGCTCGACTCGCTCATCGCCGACTTTCCCTACACCGTGCTCGACACCTGCGTGACCGATGGCCTCTGCGCCACCGCATGTCCGGTCGGCATCGACACCGGCCAGCTCACCAAGCGCCTTCGCCGGCTGCGCCATTCCACCACGGCTCACGGCATCGCCTGCGCCCTGGCCGAAAATTTCTCTGCTGTCGAGCGCGCGCTTCGCTTCGCGCTGCGCCTCGGACACGGCATTCAATCTGTTTTCGGCGCGCTCCCCATGGCCGCCATCACCGGCCTGATGCGCTCGCTCACCCGCAACGGGATTCCAAAGTGGACGCCCGACGTGCCTCGCCCCGCGAAGCGGCTTCCCGCCAGCGAAAGTGCCACGGCGCAGGCCGTTTATTTCCCGAGTTGCATTTCGCGCGTCATGGGCGCGATATCAGGCGAAACAGAGGAATTGTCGCTGGCCGAGGCCTTTGTTTCCGTCGCCGCCCGCGCCGGAGTTCCGCTTTTTATCCCGGCAGACGTCGCCGGAACCTGCTGCGGCGTCCCGTTTTCCTCCAAGGGCTACGATCAGGCGCACGGTCTCGCCGTCAACGCGGCCATCGAGCGCTTCTGGCGATGGTCCAATGAGGGACGGTTGCCGATCGTCGTGGATACGAGCCCTTGCACCTACGGTTTGCTAACCTGCCGCGCTTCGCTCAAGCCCGAGGTCCAGCAAAAATACGATTCCCTCAAAATCCTCGACGGCGTGGCCTTTGCCCACGACCAGTTGCTCCCCAAACTCGCCATTCGCCACCAGGCCGAATCGGTCGCGCTCCATCCCGTCTGCTCGGTGATCAAGATGAACCTCACGTCGAAACTGGAGGCCGTCGCGCGCGCCTGCAGCCGCGCCGTGACTGTTCCCACCTCGGCGGGCTGCTGTGGGTTCGCAGGTGATCGCGGCTTCCTGTTGCCCGAGCTCACCGACTCCGCCACGCGCCGCGAAGCCGCCGAGCTCGAATCCGCGACATTCGATCCTGCCCGCGGGGGCGGGGGCTTCTTCTCCAGCAGCCGTACGTGCGAAATCGGCATGACCCGCGCCACCGGCCGCCTCTGCCGTTCCTTCATCTTTCTGCTCGAACAAGCCACCCGGCCCTGAGCATCGCGGAGCTTCGAGAATTCGACCGCCTGAAGCGCCAGCGAGGCGCGACCTGCCGTATGATTGGGGCGACTTGGCACTCCTGGGTTGCAGAGAACTGCCGAAAAACTCCTAAGTCGATGAGCCCCTCCCGAACCCGCTTCACGGCAATTATCTCTGTCTTCCTATCCATGGTTTTGGCCGCGCCGCTGGAAGCCCAGGAGGCCCACTGGAGAGAACTGAATACCCAGGTCATCCAGCTCTATCAGCAGGGCAAATACGCCGACGCACTGCCGCTCGCTGAGGAATCCCTCCGCGTTGCCGAAGTTACGTTCGGCCCTGAGCATCTGAATACGTCGGCGTCGCTCATCAATTTGGCGGAGCTGTACAGGGTCCAGGGCCGATACGCGGATGCGGAGCCGCTCTTCAAGCGCGCGCTGGCCATCAAGGAAAAAGCGCTCGGCCCCGAAAATCCCGAAGTCGCCGTCGCGCTAACCAGCCTGGCCGTTCTCTATCGAAATGAAGGCCGCTATTCCGATGCCGTGCCGCTCACCGAGCGCGCACTGGCCATCCGCCGGAAAGCGCTTGGGCCCGACAATCTGGCCGTCGCCGCCACGCTCAACAATCTGGCTGCGCTCTACAGCGACGAAGGCCGGTACGCGGACGCCGAACCGCTCTACCAGCAGGCGCTGGCCATCAAGCAGAAGGCGCTCGGCCCCGATAACCCGGATGTCGCGCTGTCGATGAACAATCTGGCGGAGTTGTACGGCAAGCAAGGACGATTCGCGGAAGCGCAGCCGATGCTCGAGCAAGTGCTGGCCATCCGCCGCAAGGCGCTGGGGCCGGACCACCCGGATGTGGCGATGTCGCTGAACAATCTGGCCATGCTCTACGAGGAGCGCGGCAAGTTCGCCGATGCTGAACCTTTGCTCCAGCAAGCGCTGGAGATCTACCGGAAGGTGCTGGGCCCAGAACACCCGAAAGTTGCCGGATCCCTCAGCAATCTCGCAGTGCTTTATGAGGACGAGGGCCGGTACGCGGAGGCCGAGCCCTATTTCAAGCAGTCCCTGGCCATCCGGCAGAAAGCACTCGGGCCGGAGCATCCGGAGGTCGCCCTCTCGTTGAACAATCTGGCTGAGCTTTACATCAGGCAGGGCCGGTACGCGGAAGCGGAGCCGCTCTTCAAGCAGTCCCTGGCCATCAAGGAGAAGAAGTTAGGGCCGGAGCACCCGCTCGTGGCGGTCACGCTTAGCAACTTGGCGAGGGTTTACGAAGAGGAAGGCCGCTACGCGGAAGCGGAGCCGCTCTTCAAGCAGTCGCTGGCCATCAAGCTAAAGTCCGAAGGACCGGAAGATCCCGAACTGGCCATTGCGTTGAACAATCTCGCCGCTCTCTACAAGGAACAGGGCCGCTACGCGGACGCCGAGCCGCTTTTCAAGCAGGCGCTGGCCATATGGCAGAAGGCGGTGGGGCCGGAGCATCCCGATGTGGCCACCGTGCTCGACAATCTCGCCACCATGTGCGACGACCAGGGAAAAACCACCGAAGCCGAACAGTATTACAAGCAGGCACTGGCCATCCGGCTGAAGGTGCTGGGCCCGGAGCACCCCGACGTGGCCACTACGCAGGGAAATTTGGCGGTGTTCTACGCGCTACGCGGCCGGTACGAAGAGGCGGAAGCGTTCCAAAAGAGCGCCCTCGCGATCCGGCAAATGGCGCTTGGTCCGGATAGCCTGGCCGTGGCCCTCTCGATGGACAATCTGGCCGCGCTCTACGAGGAGCAAGGGCGCTACGCGGAGGCCGAGCCTCTCTTGAAGCAGGAGCTTGCCATCCGGCAGAAGGCGCTGGGGCCGGAACATCCTGATGTCGCCACCACGCTGAACAGTTTCGGCACTCTCTATGGCCGTCAGAAGCAGTTCACAAAGGCCGAAGCAGTTCTCAAGCAGGCCCTGGCCATTCGAGTGAAGGCGCTGGGGCCGGAGCATCCTCTCACCGGCTTGCTCGAGCGCAGCATGGCTCAGCTTTATTATTCCTGGCAGCGGCCGCGCGAAGCCGACGACTACTTCGATCGCGGCTTCCGGATTCTCGCCGCGGAGTTTGGTCAGCAGTTCGCGTACATGAGCGAAAAGGAACGCCTCTCCTATCTGGCCATGCTGTCCGGCAATTTTCCCATCTATTTCAGCTTCTGCCTCGCCTACGAGAAGCAGCTCCCCGGCCTGATCGGGAAGATGTACGACGTCGTGCTCTGGGAAAAAGGCTTCGTCGCCCAGAGTGCCGCGGCCATGCGCGCGCGCATCCAGGCCGGCGGCGACGCCGAATCGCTCCACCTTCTCGACGAGCTGACCGGGAAGAAGAATCAAATCGCCAAGCTGGTTGCCTCTCTCGCCGAAGGCGATCCGCAAAAGCAGGCCGCGCGCCGCCAGCAAATCGGCCAACTCGACGAGGAAGCGAACGACCTGGAAAAGGAACTCGTCAAACGCTCCGCTCCCCTGGGCGAAGAAAAACGGCTGGCGCGCGTGAGCTGGCAGGAAGTCCGCGACGCCCTCCAGCCGGGTGAGGCTGCCGTCGAAATCGTGAACTTCCCTTTCCACGACCGCGAGAAGTGGACCGATGAGTACAAGTACGTTGCCTTGGTGCTGCGGCCCGAGAGCCGGCGGCCGGAATTCATTGAGCTCGGTGCCGCAAAAAATCTCCAAGGCTCGCCCTTCGACGATTACCGCGGCTCGACCGCAAACCCGGAGGAGGCCGTTCTCTCCGGCTCCAAAGCTCCGCCCGGAGCCGCTCTCGGCAGCGGATTCTACGCCGCGTTCTGGAAGCCGCTCGAACCCGCCCTAGGCGGCGCCCGGCGCATCTATTTTTCGCCCGACGGAGAATTGAATCAGCTTGCGCTCGACGTCGTCCCGCTTGCCGGCGGCAAACTTCTGCTGGATTCGTACGACCTTCGCGTCGTCAACAGCACCAAAGACATTCTGCGCGTTCCCGAAAAGCCGGCCGCCAACGACGCCGTGCTCGTGGGAAACCCCGCTTTCGACCTCACGGAAACGGCCGAGCGCGCCGCCCTCGCCTCATTCGCCCCGCAACTCGAAGCCAATGCGGGCGCATCGCCGGAATCTCCCGCCCCTCCTGGTGCTGCGGCTGCGGAAGAACGCGGAACCGCCCGCGGCCTCGTCAATCCGCGAACCCGCGACCTGCGTGGAGGGATTCTGGTTCCCCTCCCCGGCACGCAGAAGGAAGTGGAAAGCATTTCCAGTCTCCTCACCGCGCAGCACTGGCAAGCGCAGGTCAGCACCGGCCCAGAGGCGCTCGAGGAAAGGGTGAAGGCCGTTCGTCATCCGCGAGTGCTGCATCTCGCCACTCACGGGTTTTTCGTTGCCGACGAGCGCCGCACCCCCGGCGAAGCTTCCGGATCTGATCAGCCGGCTCCGGCGGAACTCGAAGATCCCATGCTGCGTTCCGGCATCTTCCTCGCAGGCGCCGACCGCGTCCTCGGCGGCCATCCCCCCGCCGCCGACATGGACGATGGCATCCTCACCGCCTACGAAGCCGCCCAGCTCAATTTGCAAGGCACCGAGCTCGTTGTTCTGAGCGCCTGCGAAACAGGACTCGGAAAAACCCAGGCCGGCGAAGGCGTTTTCGGGCTTCGTCGCGCCTTCCAGGAAGCCGGCGCCGAATCCGTGCTGATGAGCATGTGGTCCGTGCCCGACCAGGAAACGCGCGAACTGATGGAATCGTTCTACTCGCATTGGCTGCGCGGCGAGGAGAAGCACCAAGCCCTGCGCCACGCTGAACTCGAAGAGCGCGAGGTGGTGAAGAAGCGCTATGGCCGCGACCTGCCGTATTATTGGGGCGCATTTGTCCTCGTCGGCCGTTAGGCTTCCCCAAACACCTCGTCCCTCGTCCTGATGGCGAAAGTCCGGCGGCAAAATCCCGTCCTACCGCGTGACTCCTGCCCGTAGTCTGCGGCCAAAATTCGAGATAAAATCCACGCAGTTTTGTCCCCTGGGTCCCGGTTGTCATTCCCCGTCCGAGCGGGAGGTTCTTCATGCGTCGCGGCCTACGGCTCTTCCAAAGCGCATTTCTGCTGTTTTTCCTGGGTACTTTTGCTGCATACCTGTGGGCGCAGGAAGACAAGTGGAAGGAACTGGATGCGCAGGCCGACGAACTCATGAAACAAGGGAAGTATGCCGAGGCGTTTCCGGTAGCGAAGGAAGAATTGCGTGTCGCAGAGGCCACGTTCGGCCCCGAGCACCGCAACACGGCGACGGCATTGGATAAAGTCGGCCTACTCTACGTCGTCCAGGCGAAATATTCCGACGCGGAGAGCCTGCTAAAACGCGCTCTGGCGATCCGGGAAAAGGCACTCGGACCGGAGGATCCCGAGGTGGCTGATTCGCTGAACAATTTGGTTGAGCTCTATGGGCCAGAAGGTAGGTTCGAGGAGGCGGAGCCACTTTGCAAGCGCGCCCTTGCGATCCGCGAAAAGACGCTCGGGCCAGAGCGGCCTGAGGTGGCCGATTCACTGAGCGACATGGGCCAGCTATACACCGAGCAGGGACGATACAAGGAAGCGGAGCCGCTGTTGAGGCGCGGCCTAGCGATCAGAGAGAAGGCATTCGGCGAGCTGCATCCAACTGTAGCCGATTCGCTTTACAATCTGGGTGCATTGTGCGTGCGGCAGGGAAGATATGGCGAGGCGGAGGAGCTATTCCAGCGCGCTTTGGTAGTCGAAGAGAAGGTGTCGGGGCCTGACAGCCCCAGTGCTGCCCAATCCTTGGGCGAACTGGCATCGCTATACGCGCAGGAGGGCCGCTATGGCGAGGGGGAGCCACTTGCCAAGCGAGCCCTTGCGATCCGCGAAAAGACGGACGGACCCGAACACCCTTCGGTGGCGATTGCGCTGAACTTTCTGGCTGAGTTATATCTTTACGAGGGACGGTACGCCGATGCGGATCCGTTGTTCGAGCGTTCTCTTGCGATCTCAGAAAAAGCTTACGGTCTGGAAAACGGCATGGTGGCCCTCGCGCTCAACAATCTGGCCTCTGACTACCTCAAACAGGGCAGGTACAGCGAGGCCGAACCGCTCCTCAACCGGTCGCTTGCAATCTACGAGAAGACTCTTGGGCCGGAAAACGCTTTTGTAGCCACAGCGCTAAGCAACCTAGCCAGACTTTACGGAAATGAGGGCCGGTATGACGATGCCGAGTCATTATACAAGCGCGCCCTGGCAATCAGCCAGAAGGCACTCGGAGCGGAACATCCCAGGGTCGCCGTCTTCCTGAACAACCTTGGGGAACTCTATCGAAAGCAGGGCCAATACGACCAGGCAGAGCCGCTGTTCGTGCGCGCGCTGACCATCCGGGAGAAGGTGCTCGAACCGGACAATCCCGACGCGGCCGAGTCATTCCTTAGCTTAGCCCAACTCTACCATGGCCGTGGGGCGGCGCCACAGGCTGCTAAGTTCTACGACCGGAGCCTTGCGGTCCAAGATAGATTGATCAAGCAGTCTTTTACCTATATGAGCGAAAAGGGGCGGCTGCAGTTTCTCGATACGGTTGCCGGTCGCTTCCCCCTCTATTTCAGTTTCTGCTTTTCGTTCCACGAACAGATTCCCGACTTGGCCGGGAAGATGTACGACTTACTGTTGGCTGAGAAGAGCTTGGTCGCGAATAGCGTCCTAGCTTTACGAACACAGATTCTTTCCAGCGGGGACAAGGAGTCTCTCGACCTGTTCGACCATCTCAGAGTGAAACGATCGCAGGTTGCAACGCTGCTGACAATCGAGCCACCGAACCGCGAAGAGTGGCGGAGAACTCTGGACAAGTTGGAGCAGGAGGCGAACGATACGGAGCAAGAGCTCGTGCGGCATTCCAGTGCCATGGCGGAACAGAAAAAATTGCAAGCCGCCACCTGGCAGGACGTCCGGAAATCACTCGCCAAGGACGAGGCCGCCGTCGAATTCGTCCGCTTCCGCTTCCACGACGGCAAGAACTGGACCGACAAGAGTTACTACGTCGCGCTCGTCCTCACGCCAAAGACGACCACCGCTCCCACCATGGTTGTCCTCGGTGAAGCAGCCAATCTCGAAGCCGCACCGCTGGCAGCTTATCGGAAGCTCGCCCAAGCGCCGACGTCGTCCCAGCCGAGTGCGGAGGGGAAGAGCACTTCAGCAGGAAATGAATTGTACGCGGCCTTCTGGAAGCCTCTCGAACCAGCCCTGGCCGGTGCCAAACGCATCTACCTCTCGCCCGACGGCATCCTGAATCAGGTCGCGCTCGGAATCGTTCCCCGCGAGGACGGCCGCCCGCTCATGCAAGCCTACGACTTGCGCTTCGTGTCCAGCACCCGCGACTTGCTGCGTGCCAAGCCCGCATCTACGGCCCAGACCGCTGTCCTCGTCGGCAATCCCCGTTACGACCTGACCGAAGACCAGCAGAAGGCCGCCATCGGCAACCTTACAAAGCCCGCCTCCGTCGCGCAGGTCAATGCCGCTCCCACCGCTCAGCCTGCATCCTCGGAGCCCGCAGTGCGCGGGATGCGTTCACGCAACATGGGATCGAGCCGGCTCGAGCCTCTGCCCGGAACAAAGGCCGAAATCGATTCCGTTAGCGCCACGCTCGCCAAGAGCGGCTGGCAGGTCGAGACCTACAGCGACGACCGCGCCCTGGTCGAGGCTGTCAAGCAGGTGCAGCATCCCCGCGTGCTGCATCTGGCCACGCACGGATTCTTCCTTTCCGACGAAGAGGCCAAGCTCGGCCGTCTGGGCAGCGACATGCCCTCAGGTCGCGAAGACCCCATGCTGCGCTCGGGGCTATTCTTTGCGGGCGCAGACCGCGCGCTGCAGGGCCAAGCGGCTTCGACCGATTTGGACGACGGC
>JASHRU010000268.1 GCA_030037225.1 Candidatus Acidiferrales bacterium
TCTGGAACTGGAAGAACTGCCATTTCCCAGTGGGATCTTCGACGGGATTCATTGCCGCGGTGTGCTGATGCACATTCCCGAATGGGAGCGCGCCGTAGCCGAACTGTGCCGCGTCATCAGGCCCGGGGGCCGGATCGCCATCTTGGAGTCAAATCAAAGATCGCTCGAGACCGCCATCATTCGAATCATCCGCAGAATCAAACGCCGTCCACCTGGTGGAAGGGAGACGGCGGGGGGCGTGGAATACTGGACTGAGGTGGGAGGCAGTCCGTTCGTTACTCGCGTCGGGAACGTGAACTTTCTTGCAAGGACGCTGAGCCTTCATGGGGTTCGCACTGTTGCGAGATTCGCAACCGAGTTTTGGGACATCGGCCGATTTCGACCGGGACTGTCTCGGACGCTCGCGATTCGGTTCAATCAGCTCTGGTTCTTTTTCCGGTTGCCCGCTCTTTTGAGCAAAGGCAACGCACTAATCGGCGAGAAGAACGCCTGATCTTGGTGCACGAGTGTGTTTCCCACCCTTCAGCACCGGAACGATGGCTGAGAAGCACCACACACATCCTCCAGCCGGTTCCGGCCATCCGCGGACCGGCTGTTGTGCGCGGCAGAAACGGGCTCGGTGAGAGTCATTGGAACTTGACTGGCCAGACGGGGTGCCACATCATCTCGCAGAGGGGCGGGAATCAGGCCGGAGAACCTCGTGTCACCAAACCGGAGCGCAAATCGAGGATTGTGTCTGGCCCGATAAGAGACGTGGTGAAGGCCGCGCTCAAACGAGTGATTGCCCCTCGATTCCGGCCTGTGGCTCGGGCGGCATACCGAAAGATCCGCTACTTCGGCTTCTCTTACAAATGCCCATTCTGTGGGTCCGGCCTCCGAAGGCTCTTTCCCTTCGGCAGCGCCATGCCGGTGCTAACGCAGCAGCGAGTGGTAGGGGGCGGATGGCGGCCGAATTCTGTTTGCCCGGTTTGCGGATCGTTCGACCGGGAACGCCTGCTCTATCTCTACCTATTGCACGAATCTGATCTCTTTACCAAGCCCGTTCGATTGCTGCATGTGGCACCGGAGGAACGGCTGAAGAGGATCTTGAGCCGGAGTTCAAACATCCACTACGTCTCGGCAGACCTTCTGGCGCTGGACGTGATGGTGAGAATGGACATTACCCGGATCCCGCTGCCCGATGCGTCGTTCGACGTGATTTTGTGCAATCACGTTCTCGAGCACATTGTGGATGATCAGAGGGCGTTGGGTGAATTGCTAAGGGTGTTGAAGCCTGGGGGCTGGTCGATCCTCCAGGTTCCGATCTCTTTGGCATTGCAAGCCACCTACGAAGACTTTCTCGTTACGACCCCACACGGCCGTGAAGAAGCCTTCGGTCAGAACGACCACGTTAGAATCTATGCCCGCGATTATGACGCCAGGCTTTCGGGGGCCGGCTTCCAGGTTGAAGTATTCCGCTGGGCCGCCAAAGCCGAAAAGTTTGGCGGGGGGCGAAATCTATTCAGCCTAATCGTGGAGGAACGCATCTACGTGGCAAGAAAGCCGGGAGCAATTTGATCCGCGGCCTACTCCAGGCCACCTTTCGCTGCTTGGAAGGCAGAAAGGCTCTATTCCGCCGAGAGGCGCGATCAACCGATGAGATCCTGGACATACACCAGGACATACACCAGAAGGACACACTGATCGAATTCGCTTTTTCAGGGAGGCGGATCACAGGTTGGGCACGAGACTGAGGCGAGGCCGAGATATTTAGCCGCGCAAGAATTGTTCCAGTTGCTAGCGTCGGATGTGACGTCACGCGGGAAATAGCTGGGGGGCCAAGAAATTCGGTCGAAACGATGCGTCCGGATTCGATCCGTTACGGCGCGTCTCCAGGCAGGTGCTTGGATGGCTGAGACGGACAGATCTTTGACATTTCTCGAGACCAGAGCTCCCACGCAGAACAGAAATAAACCAATAATGCGAATCTGCCGACCAGCCTCGACATGGGGGGCGAGCCAAACAACGGCATGGAGCAAAAGCAACAAGAAGATGAAGCAAAGCAGATCCCGAACCCGACCTGGTCCTCCATAGATAGTCGCGGCGATCAGCAGTCCCAGGCCCGCCACTACGCAGGGCCAGCCAAGCAGGTCCAATGGCGTGATCCGCTTATTTGATGTGCGCCTCCCAAGCGAGAAGAGCAGTAAGCCCACGGTGGATGGGGCGGTGCTCCATGTCAGGACCGAGGAAATCAGATGAATTAACGTCCGCAATATGACGGAGAGCCTGTGCGGAGGGGGAGGATAATCTCGCAGGGCACGCACAAGGTTGCCCGGCGCCAGGAGAACAAACAGCGTAAGTATTGCAGTAGCGAGGGTCAAGTAAATGAGGGGTCTGAGGGCGCGTCGATCGTGGCGGCGCATCCATAGTACGCTGGCGAAGGCTCCAGTTAGAGCCAGGCCAACCAACTCGTGCAGCGTGGTGGCAATGAGAAAACACGGTATAGCCGCGAGCCAGCGAGAACCTAAAATCATGGCCAAAGCCACCAGCGCCAGTGAAAGCGACAATTCATTTTCGACTGCTCCCGTGGCCCAAAGCACAGTTTCGCCCGCACCAGGCGAAACGGACAGCCAGACGGTCGTGAACAGCAAGGAACAGGATAAGGAGTGCCCGAAGGTAAGTCCCAAAGATTGCCGAAACAGGATCGCGAGGCCCAGGAATCGGAGTGCGAAGAGCAAAGCTAAAAGGAGAGGAACTGAACGGTAAGGGTTGAATGCCGATAGCCAAAATGCCTCTACGACCATGCTAGTCCATCGGCCCGTCCAATTCGTGTAGCGACTTGTCGCATAGGAGATTGCGTTCTGCCAGCCAACATTGGCGCGGCAATAATCGTCCGCAACGGGTACCGCGTATGCGATAAGAAATGAAACGATCCCAAGAATGAAGAGACTGATTAGAAGAGCAGCCGCGAGCGGGAGAGTGGACAGGTCTCGACAGTCAGGAAACAGCCAGTCGAGTGCGGGAGAAGGCGGGCGAGGGCGAACTGGCAAGGGATCTGAGTGAATCGGTCGGCTCGAATCATCCATGCGCGCGCTTCACGCGGGAAGTTCACCCCTGCATTCCCGATGCTGGGCGATTATAGCAACATTCCAGATGCCTGCGCGGCGATTGCGCCCTGAGATCTCACGGGAGGGGTTGCGCTTTTTCGCGCAGGGGAGTAGCCTCGTTTTCTGCCGCAGATCACCTCGCTTGAAAGGAGCCCATCATGGCAACTGTAGCTTCCGCACCGGCGATTGATCCGAATGTCTCCTCATTTGTGGCTCGAAAACAAAAAATGCTGATCAACGGGAAGTGGGTTGATGCAGCGTCGGGCAAAACTTTCGCTACATACAACCCCGCCACGGGAGATGTGCTCGCACAGGTGGCGGAGGGCGACCGCGAGGACATTGACCGCGCGGTAAGAGCCGCGCGTGCGGCGTTCGAAACGGGCCCGTGGGCAAAGATGCCGCCTGCCGTACGGGGCAAGCTGATCTGG
>JASHRU010000269.1 GCA_030037225.1 Candidatus Acidiferrales bacterium
CGCGCTCTTCCTTCGCAAGTATGCGCAATCATCCGGCAAGAAGATCGAGGGCATTAGCCCCGCAGCCCTGGAACGGCTCACCCAGTTCCACTGGCCCGGGAACGTTCGCGAATTGGAGAATGTGATCGAGCGCGCCGTCGCACTCTCTCAGGGGTCCGTGATCGAACCCAGCGATATCCTGATTGACACGCCCGCGCAAAAGCCCGCCTCCGGTGCCGCCCCTATTCTTCCCGAAGGCTTGACCCTCGAGCAGTGGGAGGATGAGATGATCCGCGAAGCCATGCGGCGCGCTGCGGGCAACAAGAGCCAGGCTGCGCGCCTGCTCGGCCTTTCCCGCAACGCCCTGCGCTACCGCCTCTCAAAACTCGGATTCGCCGACGACGCCGAGAATTAGCGCCTGCCTCCGTTCATCCGCCGGCTTTCAACCTGCGGTCCCCGCTTCCAGGGCCCGGCGCGGCGGCGATCCCTCCCTATTTCTTCTGCTCCGTCGTCGAAGCGATGGGAGGAATGCTGCTCTTCATGATCATCTCGTTGAGCGCAGCCAGGTCTTTCAACTGCACGTCGCGCCAGGCGCTGAGCTGAGCGTTCAGCCGTTCGAGCAGGATTGCGCACACCTCGCTGCTCTGTTTAGTCGGCGCCGAATCCGCGCTCTCCACTGTATCGTTCAGAATGGTGAGCTGCGCGCTCACAGAGACGGGAAAGTTCAGCGAGTCCTCGTTGCTCTTTGCGCGCGGCTCGACGATTTTGCCTTCGATCGCGCTCAACTTCTTGTTCAGCGCGTCGATGGCCTCGACGATCGGCTTCCCCTTCTCGTCCCCTGCCAGCCGCTTCTTGATCGTCTCCGCCTGAGTGCGCACGCTGCGGATCTGGTTTACCGCAGTGTGTCCTTCGTTGATGCTTGCGGAAATCTTGCTGGCCAGCTCGAACTGATGCTCCAGGTCCGCTTCCGTCGCGCTCACCCGCGGGTCCTTCCGGACCTCCGCCTGCGCCGAATACGTCCTCCCCGCGATCGTCAGTTTCACCTGATACGTTCCCGGAGCGACTCGCGGCCCCGACGCTTGCCCGCCCCACTCCACCACGCCGGGCACTCGCACGGGGGCTTCGATTTCCAGGTTCCAAACGAAGCGGTTGAGCCCTTTTTCCGTAGGTAATTGCTCGCCTCCGCCGCCCAATTGCGGGAACTCCTCTTCTTCGGAGGCTGGTTTCTCCGCTTTGCTCGAGAACTTGCGCACTAGCTTTCCCTGCGCGTCGGAGAATTCCAGCGTGATGGCGTCTTTAGGCTTGTCCTTTAGCGAATAGAACACCACCAGGCCCGTCGGCGGATTCTGTCCCGCCGGAATTCCGGTGGCAAGGAAGAATCCCGGCCCCGGGAACCGGTAGGCCACGGCCGGCTGATAGAGATGCGCCTCCTCGTCCTGTGTCGTGGCCGTCATCTGCCGCAACGGCGAGATGTCGTCCAACACCCAGAACGACCGACCGTGCGTAGCCACCGCGAGCGCATCGTCTTTCACCACTAGGTCGTGGATCGGCGTCTCCGGCAGGTTCAGCCGCAGCGACTGCCAGTGCGCCCCGTCGTCGAACGACACGTAAATCCCCGTCTCCGTGCCCGCAAACAACAGCCCTGCGCGCTTCGGATCTTCCTTCACCGCGTGCACGTATGCCGTGTCAGGGATTCCGTTGGTCAGTTTTGTCCACGTTTTCCCGTAGTCCGCCGTCTTGAAGATGTACGGCCGGTAGTCGTCCAGCTTATGCCGGTCGATGGCTACGTACGCGGTGCCTCCATTGTGCGGCGAGGGGCCGATCAGGCTCACCATGCTCCAGTCGCCGAACTGCTTTGAGGTCACGTCGCTCCAATGCTCCCCGCCGTCCCGCGTCACGTGCACCATTCCGTCGTCCGCGCCCGCCCAGATAACGCCCTTCTCCACCGGCGATTCCGCGATCGTGAACACCGTGTCGTAATACTCCACGCTGGTGTTGTCTTTCGTCAGCGGGCCGCCCGAGGACTGCTGTTTCGATTTGTCGTTGCGTGTCAGGTCGCCGCTGATCGCCGTCCAGCTCATTCCTCCGTCCGTGGTCTTGAACACCGCCTCGCCCCCGTGATAGAGCACGGTGGGATCGTGCGGCGATGTCGCAATCGGCGCGGTCCACTGGAATCGGTGCGTCAACTCCGCGGCCGCCGAGCCCATCGGATTCAGTGGCCACGACGAAATGTCTTGCACCTGCCCCGTCCGGGCGTCGAACCGCGTGATGTATCCGTCGTACGAGCCCGCGTAGACCACGTGCCAGTCCCGCGGGTCCGGCACCACGTAGCCCGATTCGCCCCCTCCCACCGCGTACCAGTCCGGTCGGTCGATTAGGCCGTGGTCGCTGCGCGAAGCAATCGCGATCGTCGAATTGTCCTGCTGCGCCCCATACAGGTGATACGGCACCGCGTTGTCAGCATCCACGTGATAGAACTGCGCCGTAGGCTGGTTCAGTTGCGTGGACCAGCTCTTTCCACCGTCGGTCGTGATCGTCGCCCCGCCGTCGTTCCCGTTGATCATTCGTGCCGGATTCGCCGGGTCAATCCACAACCCGTGATGATCCCCGTGCGGCGCGCGCACAAAATTCCACGTCGTCCCGCCGTCCGTCGAGCGGTAGAGCGCTGTATTCAGAACGTACAGCGTGTCCACGTTGGCCGGGTCCGCGAAGATGTGATGGAAATACCAAGCCCGCTGCGTAAAACGGTGCTCGCTATTGATCAGCCGCCACGTCTCGCCCCCATCGTCGCTCCGGTAGATTCCGCTCTTTTCCGATTCGATGATTGCATACACGCGGTTCCCGTCCGCGCCCGACACGGCCACGCCGATCCGGCCCAGCGTTCCCTCCGGCAGCCCGTGCCCTTCCAGCCGCTTCCAGGTGTCTCCGCCGTCCGTCGAACGGTAGAGCCCGCTGCCTGGCCCCCCACTGGTCATGCCCCACGGCGTGCGGTTCGCTTCCCATAGCGCGGCGTAGATGATGTGCGCGTTGTGCGGATCAAAATCCAGATCAATGGCGCCCGTCTTTTCGTCCTTGTACAGGATCCGCTGCCATGTTTTCCCGCCGTCGTTCGAGCGGAACACGCCCCGCGTCTCGTTCGTCCCGTAGGCGTGCCCGAACGCCGCCACATACACCAGGTCCGGATTCTTCGGATGCACCACAATTGTCGCGATATGCTGCGAGTCCTCCAGGCCGATGTGCGTCCACGTCTTTCCCGCGTCCACCGATTTGTACATCCCGTCGCCGAACGAAATGTTCCCGCGGATGCACGATTCACCCGTTCCCACGTAGATCACGTTCGGGTCCGAAGGTGCCACCGCGATCGCTCCCACCGACATGATCGAAGTCTTGTCGCTGATCGGCGTCCACGTCAATCCTCCGTTCGTCGTCTTCCACACGCCTCCGGCCACACCCCCGAAGTAATACGTGTCCGGCTCGCCCGAAACGCCCGTCACGGCCAGCACACGCCCTCCGCGAAACGGACCCACCTGTCTCCACTGCAATCCTTTCATCGACGGTTCATCGATCGTCTGTCCAGCCGCGCGCGCAGTGCACAGCGCGCATGCGGCTACTGCCGCTACTAGTAGTGCCAGAAGTTTCCCTCGCATTGCTCTCCCCCTTGGCTTGCCACCAGCCACTCACACCAGCCACTTCTTGTCGGCCGCGAGATTCTACAGCATCAGCAAGGCGTGGTGGAGCGTCCTGGTTGATTTCAACCACCCTAGGCCGAAATGCACCGGGTTAGCCGCCACAGACAGGTTCGCTCCCTGCGGATTTGCCAGCTAACGGTCTATAATTGAATAAGTTATGGCAAACTTCCCGGGCTCCCCCTTTGGCCTGGGGCGTGCTCCCGCTTACTCGGGCTGACCATGCGAATTCGCTCGACACTACCGCTCGCGGTGCTCCTCGTTGTTGCCCCTAACTCCCCTGCGCAGGTTCAGCCCCTCGCCCCGTCAAACGACCAGGCTGCTGTTCCCTACGGCTCGCAGGCCCTCGACCAAGCCCAGCAGCAGCCGACTACTACCGTCGCGCGTATCAGCTTGCTGCAAGGAAACGTCTCCACGCTGCGCGGCGATTCTGGCGATTGGACCGCCGCTACGGTGAACACTCCCGTCGTGCCCGGCGACAGCGTTTCCACCGGCGACCGCTCCCGCGCTGAGGTGCAGCTCGATTTTGCGAACATCATCCGCCTCGACCAAAATGCCGTCATTCGTGTCACCAATCTGGACGCGCATCACATCCAGATCGAGCTGGCGCAGGGACTCGTGAGCTTCGATTCCTTCCCCGCTTCCGACGCGGACGTCGAAATCGACACTCCGAACCTCGCCGTTCATCCGCAACGCGATGGTGCTTATCGCATCGAGATCGACGACCGGGGCGAAACGCTGGTCAACGTGCGCCGCGGCCAGGCCGAAGTCGGCACCGCCGATGGCAGCACGAACCTCCAGCCCGGCCAGCAGATTACCGTGCGCGGCGATTTTTCCTCCGCGCAATACCGCATCACTGCGGCCGCTGCTCGCGATTCTTTTGACGATTGGAACGAATCGCGCGACCGCGATCTCCGCGCGGCCGTCAGCACCCAGAATCTATCTCCTTACTACACCGGCGGTGCCGACCTCGACCAGAACGGCACCTGGCAGAATGTGCCGGACTACGGAAATGTCTGGACGCCTGGTGATGTGCCCCAGGATTGGGCCCCCTATCGCGACGGCTCTTGGGTTTGGGAGCCTGGCTGGGGCTGGACCTGGGTTTCTGCGGAGCCCTGGGGTTGGGCGCCCTATCATTATGGCCGCTGGTTCCTGTGGAACGGCGCTTGGGCATGGTGGCCCGGGCCCGTGTACCCCTACTACCGCCCGCTGTGGGCGCCAGCCTACGTTTCTTTCTTCGGTTTTGGCCGCGGCGGTTTTGGATTCGGTGAGTTCGGCTGGTTGCCCATTGGGCCTGCCGATCCGTTCTTCCCCTGGTGGGGCGGATTGGGGCTGGCCTTTAATTTCTTCCGCTTCGGTCAGTTTCCGGGTTTCGGCGGACGCGGCTTTATCGCTCCGCTCGCTGGCTCCCTTGCGGGCCGTGCCGTCTTCTCGAATCTGCGCGGCTTGGACGCCAATGCCCGGCTGCGCGCGGGCATCACCAGCGTGTCTGCCTCCCGCTTCGGAAATGGCCGCGTGATTCCCGATGGCCATCGCTTTTCTGCTGAGGATATTCGCGGCGCCCAGTTCGCCCGCGGCGGATTGCCGGTCGCTCCCACGCGCGCCAGTCTGAGCGCCTCGGGGCGTTCCGCGGCGCCGGGCACGGTGCCCGCGCGCAATTTCAACTCGCAGCGCTTTGCCTCGCTCAGCCGCTCGGCCGCGCCGCAACACTCGTTCGCCGCGGAATCCGCGGCAGTCCGGCAGCAGATTGAACGGCAGCGCTCTTCCTTCGGCGGCGCCGAAGGACGCTCGCCGGGCTCCTCCTACATGCGCCAGGATTCCGGCGCGCAGTCCAGATCTTTCGGTAATTCCGAGGCCCAGAGCTACGGCTACCGTTCCTATGACGCCAATCGCGGTGCTGCCCCGAACGGCTCTGCCGCTCGCGCCAGCTCCTACGGCGCGGAGCGCTCTTACGCCCAGCCTCCTTCGGCCGGCCTTCGCTCGCAATCGGCTTTCGAAAACGATGGGCGCACGGGCTGGGAGCGCTTCTCCCCGCAGAGCCAGTCCGCATATTCCGCAGGCCGCGGCGCCTCGCAGTCCTACATGAATTCGCAGCGCAACCAGGCGCGCCAGCCGCTCGATTTGCGCAAGTCCATCGTGCAGGAACGCGCGCCGTCCTACGGTTCCACGCGCGGCTCCTACGGCGCGAACCCCTATTCCGCCGCCCCGCGCTCACAGCCCTCGTATCGCCAGCCCGAAGCTCCCCGCAGCTATTCCGCGCCGCATTATTCGGCGCCTTCTGTTCCTCGCGGATCTTCCGGAGGCGCCTATCGCGGAGGCGGCGGCAATCGCGCTAGCAGCCCGCATGGAAACGGCGGCTCACACGGTAGTAGCTCTCATGGCGGCGGCCGCCCGCATCACCGCTAACCTGAATCTCCCATCATTCACCGGGCTGCACAGGACCTGCCTGCCGGTAGGCAGGCGCAAGCCGAGTGCTTTTCCCCTCACCGCCGGTCGTGTCGCGACACGGCACACCACGCCAGCCCTCGCGTGACAAATTGTTCCGATTGCCCTGCTGGTAGGACCGCAAAACTAATTCAGCACGGTTTCCGATTTTGCGGGAATCACGCGTACGTTCTGCACGCGCGTGGTCAGCACGCGGTTCCCGAATTCCAGGAACAGGCCGCGTGCCACCAGCACGTCGCGTTTGATCGCGCTTCCGCCCCAGGTGCACCCGTTGATGGTCACCCGGCACGGTGAAACGCCTCGCCGGTCGAACCATCCGCCCCACACCCAGTAATTTCCGTCGCCCAACGCCCAGATCGTGTACCGCGAATTGCGCGTAGTCACCACCACGCGATCACCGCAGCGCAGGTCGGCCTTGCGCACCTCTTCCAGCGAGCGCGCGTGCTCAGCCAGCGCTTCCAGCGTGTAAGCGACCGCAGACACTTACCCTACCCCCGGCCATCATCTTGCCTATTTGTGCCCGCCCTGTCAACGAGTTGCCTTTCCACTGTAGTGGAAAAGAAAGTGGGCCGCTGGTGGTAGGCCCGTGGGGGCTTGCCTGCCCTGAGCCCACTGCAGCGGGCGAAGGGAACTCCAGACCTGGCCGACCCGGTCGGCCCGCTCTAACCAACTGAGCTTCCATTCAGCGCATGAATCAACTTGTCCGATACCTATCGCTTGATCTCCAATTCCCTCCGCCGTGTTTGAGGCAGCGCCGGGAAGTGCGTGCCATAAGCGAGCTGCCGTGGCCCTCGGCCGCGAGCGGATGGAGTATGCCCTCGGTGATGTTCAGAAAGCCGGCGCGGTAAACCGCATCGTCACTTCTAATCCGGCCTTGGCGACTCAGCTAAGCGCACAACTCACTTTATCAGGAAATGCTAACTGGTATATAAGACCTACAAAAATATGTCTTGGCGAACTACATTCCTTAGCCGATTTTACCGCCGATTCCGTCTCTGGAC
>JASHRU010000270.1 GCA_030037225.1 Candidatus Acidiferrales bacterium
TGAAGATGAGGAAATTTTGATTGTGCTGCAGCCGCACATTGTGCGCCTGCCGGAACTGACAGCGGAAAACCTGCGCAGCCTGAGCACCGGGACGGATACGAACGTGCAGGTGCGCCGGGAAGAGGAATTTACCACCGCGACTCCCGCGCCGGCGCCGCCCAGCAGTGCGCCCGCAGCACCGCCGAAACCAGCTCCGACTGCGCAGCCGCCGGCCTCGGCCCCAGCACCATCAGCAGCAGCGCCTTCCGCGGCCGCGCCCGCGCCAGCACCGACCACAGCCGAGCACCCTGTGAAGCTTCGATTCGACCCCGCAACCGCGACAATCAAAGCGGGAGAAACGACCACGATCAGCCTGATCGTGGAGGACGCAAAGGACATCTATTCGCTGCCCGTGCTGATTGCGTTCAATCCCAGCGTCGTGATGGTGGAAGACGTGAGGCAGGGAGGCTTCCTGTCGGGTGGTACGCAGCCCGTGGCGCTCGTTCAGCGCGTGGACAAAGAACGGGGACAAGCGATCATCAGCGCGGCGCGGCCGCCGAACACGGGAGGCGTCTCCGGGACAGGAACCGTCCTCGGAATCGTTGTTCGAGGGGTGGCAAAGGGCTCATCCACACTCAGCATCGTGCAGGTAAGCGCCAGGGACTCGCAGCAGAAGCCGATCCCTATGGTATCCACCGAAGGCAGCATCCAAGTGCAATAGCAACAGACTTTCGGCATGAGACTATCCGAGACAAGACTCAACGGAACGCTCCACAGGCGCAGCCTCGGCCGGCCTGCGCTACGGACGCAGTCCGGAATGACGCTGATCGAGCTGATCATGGCCACCTTCATTCTTCTGGTGCTGGCCGGCGCGGCGCTTCCCTATGCTCGCGCCACGGTGCGCTCCGCGAAGGAAGCGGAGCTGCGGCGGAGCCTGCGCGAAATCCGCGACGCGATTGACCGATACAAGGATGCGGCAGACAAGAATCAAATCCGCGTTTCGGCCGACTCCGAGGGTTACCCTCCGGACTTGGACACGCTCGTGAAGGGCGTTACGCTGGTGACCGTTGGGGGAAGCCAGACACAGAAGAAGATCCGTTTCTTGCGGAAGGTCCCCGTGGATCCCATGACCGGAAAGCCGGACTGGGGGTTGCGTTCCGTTCAAGACGATTTGGACGCGAGCTCATGGGGCGGGCAAAACGTTTTTGACGTTTATTCCAGGTCCACGGACACGGCGACCGACGGAACGCGGTACTCCGACTGGTGATGGACAAATCGCAGAACCAATTCGAGACAGGAAGGGTGCGAACCCAGCGCGGATTCACGCTTATGGAACTGATGGTGGTGATTTCCATCATTTCCATACTGATGGGAATGGCAGCCGGGATGTACTACAAATCCGTCACGCGCTCGAAAGAAGCCGCGTTGAAGCAGGATCTATTTACGATGCGGCAGGCAATTGACCAGTTCACGCTCGACAAGCAGCGCGCACCGTCTTCGCTCGAAGAGCTGGTGAGCGCGGATTACCTCCGTGCCGTGCCGATCGATCCCATGACGAACCAAAAGGATTGGCAAACCGTGTATGAAGATGTAGTGCTAAGCGCGGACCAAACCGCCACCGGCATCACCAACGTACATTCCGCATCCGACCTCGTTTCCCCCTTCGAAGGCACCTCCTACAGCTCCTGGTAGTTGCCTGCGTCGCGCCCCGGAAAAGCAGTAGTTGGCCTGAGCAATCGTTCGGCCGATTAGCCGACACGCGTAGGCCTGGCGGCTGCGTGAACGAACGGCCGGGTTGCTAACGGCTGGAAAGCACGAACTGGTTGCCGTCGGGGTCCTTGAAAATGGTCATGATCCCCCAGGGCTCGGTTTTCGGCTCCTGCCGGAACTCCACACCCTTGGCCTTCAACTGCTTGTACGTGGCCATCACGTCGTCGCACCAAAAGGTCATCGGCTGGAAGCCGCCAATTCTTACTTCGTGTCCGGGCGGGGTGAACAGGGCGAGTTGCGTGTCTGCGCCGGGAATCTTCAGCTCAATCCAGCGCTGCCCGTCGCCCATGGGCTGGTCTGTGACCACCTTGAATCCGAGCGCCTCGGTATAAAACTTCAGCGAGACATCCTGGTTGCGAACCGGAATGCTGGCGATTTTGACTCCGCGAATCATGGATACCCTCCCAGGTGAAGCGAACTCGAACATAGCTGCGTCTTCTGCGGAATACAATCAGACAGGAATTGCTATACTATCAGCCGGTATAGCGATGCTTTCGCTCGACAACTACATCGTGGAAGTGCTGATGCGCGATCTGGTCGGACACGACCGCCGTCCCGTCTGCTTCCTCGTCTATTTGTGGCTCGCCGCAGAACAGCAAGCGCGCAAGGGAAAGGTGGAGATCAGCTACCGAGAAATTGCCGAGTCTATAGGAGCGTCAAAGAGTTCGGTTCAGGCCGCCGTGGGCTGGCTGGTGCGCAGAAAGCTCCTCGCGGCAAGCAAAGAAAAAGTAACGTCAACGCCGCAATACACGGTGCTGATGCCCTGGCGTGAGTCGGAGCGGCGCACACGAGGGGCCTGACGCCGGCTCCTTAGCCGTAGTCGCGTTTGCCGGGTTTGACGCTCCTCAAAACGTCCGCTAGAATGAATTCGTCGCGGGGTGGAGCAGCCTGGTAGCTCGTCGGGCTCATAACCCGGAGGTCGTCGGTTCAAATCCGACCCCCGCAACCAGCAATCATCACGGAATCCGGCCCGGCGCAGCCGCCGGGCCTTTTTCTTGTCGCGCGAAACTGCTCTTCCTCGGTCTGTTTCCTTCGCACCCGTTTCACTCGATCACAACTGGCTAACCCGGTTTGTTGTCAAGCCAACCCCGATGGGGCCCGCTGTGGGCAACCCCACCATGCAGGCGTATGATTTCGCGGGGGATTTCGCCGCCAAGCTGTTGTCGTCAGAGACGCACTACGCGACCTCGTGCGGCGCGGGAAAGGAGGTGCGCTTGGGTGAACCTGAACAGGAAATGGAAATCGCGCACATCCTTTGCGTGCAAATCGCGGACTTCGCCTCGCTGCCCATCAACCAACAGACGGTGAAACTGCAGCTCCTGGCCTCGGCAATCAACGGGGCCTCTTCAGTGCAGTCCGCGCAGCGCAATCAGCAATTGATTTGCCTGGCATCCGGCGACGGGATGTCGCTCGCCTTTTTTGGCAGCCCGGAGGCGCCTTTGCGTTCCGCGCTATCGATCGCAATTGCCGCGAAGCAAACGCCGGAATTGAAGCTGCGCATGGGAATCCATAGCGGGCCTGTATTTCGCGTTCAGGACATTCAGGGGAAAGAGAGCGTGGCCGGCGGCGGAATCACCACGGCGCAGCGCGTGATGGAGTGCGGCGATGCGGGCCACATCCTGCTGTCTGCGGCCATAGCGGACGTGCTCGCGGAACACACGCGCTGGAAGCCGCTGCTCTCGGATCTGGGCACGGTGGAGATCAAGCAGGGCGCGCCGATGCGGCTCTACAATTTCCAGAACGAGGAGGTGGGCATCCCGGACACACCGCGCACTGTGCGCGCCGCACAGGGCGTCCCTTCCTCCCGCACCGGAGAGTTCAGCGGGACCGAGGAAATGACGGCGCCTCGTTTAGCAACACCAACGCCACCCGCTGGCGCGCCAGGCGCACCGCGAATTATCCCCGAACTGAACTCAGGATCCGGCATCGGGGATTATGAGCTGCTGGGAGAACTGGGCGCGGGCGGAATCGGGAAGGTGTACAAAGCGCGCCATCACATCTCGCAGCGTCTGGAGGCGCTCAAGGTGCTCCAGCAAGACCAGGTTGGCACGCCCGATATGGTGGAGCGCTTTGTGCGCGAAATTCGCGTGCTCGCCAGCCTGAACCATCCCAACATCGCCGCGCTGCATACAGCTTTCCGGCACGAAGACCGGCTGGTGATGGTGATGGAGTACGTGGAGGGCGAACCGCTAAGCAGCCAAGGCGCCGCCGGGCGAGTGAGCATCGCGCAGGCGGTGGAATACATGAGGCAAGTGCTCCAGGCGCTCGTCTATGCGCACGAACGGGGCGTGATCCACCGCGACATCAAGCCCTCCAACATCATGATCATCAGCCGGCCGGCGCCCGCGGCCAAGTTGCTCGACTTCGGCCTGGCGGTGAGCGGGCGCGATCCCTCGTTTACAGCTTCCGGAACTATTTTGGGCTCGCTCTATTACATGTCGCCGGAGCAGGTGAGGGGAGAACGGGTGGACGCGCGCTCGGATCTCTACTCGCTCGGCGTCACATTTTACGAAATTGTCTCCGGCCGGCGGCCGTTCGAAGGCAACAGCCAGTATGAGATTCTGGACGGGCATCTGCGCCAGCCGCCGCTGCCGCCGACGGAAATAAATCCAAACGTTTCGCATCGTCTGGCCGGAGTGATTCTGAAGGCTCTGGTGAAGGACCCGGGGGCGCGATACCAAAGCGCGGCGGAGTTCCTGCGCATGCTCGAAGCGTACGCGGCGGAGTCGGCAGGCGGCCCGCCGACAGCGGCTTTGGGCGCGGCGACGACGCCTCTGCCGACCCCGGGCGTTCCCTCCCCGCGCACCGAGACGTTACGGCCGGATTCGAGGGCGGATTGGATCACACCCAAGGTGATCCAGGAGACAGCGAAACTGTTGGCTGAATACATCGGGCCGATTGCGCACATCCTGGTAGAGCGCACGGCGGCGCGGTGCCGGAATGTGGAAGAGCTGTACGCTGCGCTCGCACTGGAGATCGAATCGGCAGCGGACCGCGCGAAGTTCCTGGCCTCACGGCCCAAGAATTTCAATTGAACGAAGCAGCGGCTATCCCTTGAGCAGCTTGAAAGCCTTCACCAGGCTCACAAACATGCGATTGAACGATTGGGTCAGACCGGCGATTTCGTCCTTACCCTTCACCGGCAGCTCGGAGAGATTCAGTTCCCCGCGGCTGATCCGCTCCGCCATCACGGCCAGCTTCCGCACCGGGCTCACAACGATGAAATAAAGCGCGAAGTCGATGGCCGCGAGTGTGACCACAAACACACCGGCGAGATCCAGCATGAGCCCGCGGAAGGCCTTGTCCGCAGCCTGAATCGCCACGGTGAGCGGCACGGAGACGATTTGCGCGCCGATTACCTCTTTGTCTTTCCAACCATAGCCATTCGCAGAACCATAGGTTTTGACAACCATGGGCATCGCAGTATCCGCGGTGCCATGGCAACCGAGACATTCGTCCTCCGCCGGGATCGGGTGCGCAAGATAAAGCGACTTGCCAGTCGGAGTTTCGCGCTCACCTACCAGTTCCCTTTCGCCCGGATGGTTCCTGAAGTGCGTGATGAGGTCGGCTTCCCAATCCACGGCCCGGTCCTGCAGATTCATAGGGTTCAGGGCAGCTTCCTTGTAGGTATAGTCAGGAAACTGTTTGCGTAGCCCCTTGAAAATCGTGCTTGCCGCGTAGAACGGGATAGTCTGCGGAAGAAACTTTTCGGAAGCATCGGAACTGTCCTCGAGCAGGGGTTCGAGCTCGCCGGCGGTGTAGTCGCGCATGGCCTGCGCACTCTGGGCCATGAGCTGGGCTTGATTCAGCACGTGGGCGCGCGCATCGTCCATGAGGAAGTTGTACGCCAGCCGCGAGATCAGCAGGAGTCCGGAGCCGAAAAGCAGCACCAGAATCAGATTGAATTTCAGGAGTAGCTTCACGGCTTCCTCTTTTCAGCATCCCCATCGAGGACGGCTGCCGGCCAGGGGTGCTCGCAAGTCTCGCCAGATGTTACTCCGGCCGAGAGTTGAGTCAATCAAGATGAAGATGGGAAGAACGCGGCGCAGCGCGCCGGAAGACGAGGAGCTTGAGGGGCAACGCTATCCCATGCCTCTGCAAGCAGTCCTGCGCCGATCTTCCAAAGTGGCAAGGCGGCGAACAGGCGCGGCGGCGATTACTCCTCGAGGGTGGAAATGTCACCCACTTCTTGCCCGAGTTCCTGAGCCTTGAGTAGCCGGCGCATGATTTTACCGCTTCGGGTTTTGGGCAAGCGCTCGACGATGGCGATCTCCGCGGGAACCCCAATGGCGCCCAGCGTATTGCGAACATGGTCTTTCAGAGTCACTTCGAGCTGAGGCGAAGCACTATGCCCCACGCGAAGAATGACGAAGGCCTTGATGTTCTCTCCCTTGATCGGGTCCGGGCGGCCAATCACAGCGGCCTCGGCAACTGCCGGGTGGCTCACCAGCGCGCTTTCGACGTCGGCAGTGCCAATGCGGTGCCCGGCTACGTTCAGAACATCATCGGCACGGCCCACCACAGTGAAGTAACCGTCCTCATCGCAGATCGCCACGTCTCCCGTGGTATATGCATTGGGAACGAGGCCCCAATCCTTCGCATAGCGCTGCGGGTCGCCATACACAGTCCGAAACAGGTGTGGAAAGGGCCGGCGGAGGACGAGCAGGCCCCCTTTATTCGGCGGCATGCGATTTCCCTGACGGTCCACCACCTCAGCGATCACGCCGGGAAGCGGCTTCCCCACTTTCGCGGGCCGGGCGGGGAGGACAGGCGGAGTGCCGAGGCACGGGCCCCCGGTTTCGGTCTGCCACCAGTTGTCCGCCGCAAACCCCCATTTCCCCTCACCGCAAAGAACGCGATAGGCCCACTCGTAGGCTTCGGGATTCAGCGGCTCGCCGGCGCAAGTGAAGAAACGCAGCGATCGAAGATCGTACTTGGTCACCAGAGACTCGCCGAAACGCATGAACATGCGCACCGCGGTCGGAGCCGTGAACATGACGGAAGCCCGGTAGCGCTCCACGAGTTCCCAGGCGATGGCAGGATGAGGAAAGTCGATGGCGCCTTCGCGGAAGAGCGTGGTAGCGCCGGCTAACAGCGGGGCATAAACAATGTAGGAATGACCGACAACCCAGCCAATATCGGACGTGCAGAAAAAAACGTCGTCGTCGCGCACGTCCCAGAACCGCGTCATGTGGTAGTAGGTCCCCACCATGTAACCGCCGTGAACGTGCACAACGCCTTTTGGCTTTCCCGTGGTGCCGCTGGTGTAAAGGATGTAGAGCGGATCCTCAGAATCCATCACTTCCGGCGCGCACTCGGCTGACTGCCGGTTCACGAGCTCGTAGAAATCCACTTCGCGGGAAGAAGTGAGCTGCACCTGAGGTTGCTGTCTGCGCAGGACCACCACACTGCGGACAAACTCGAGGCCGTCAATCGCGCCGTCCACGATGGCCTTGAGCGGTACAACCTTGCCGCGGCGGAAGCCGGCGTCGGCGGTCACGATCACTTCCGCGCGGGCGTCCTCAATCCGGCTCCGGAGCGCCTGCACGCTGAAGCCTGCGTACACAACGGAATGAATGGCTCCGATTCTGGCGCAGGCCAGCATCGCGGCCACTCCCTCAATCGTCAGCGGGACGTACAGGATCACCCGGTCGCCTTTTTTCACACCGAGGGATTTCAGGCCGTTGGCGGTGCGGCAGACCAGGTCAAGCAGTTGGCCGTAAGTAATTTGGCGTTCGGTACCGTCTTCGCCCGCCCAGATGTAGGCGACCTTGTTTTTGCGTCCGGCGCGGATGTTCCGGTCGAGGCAATTGTGGGTGATATTGCACTGCGCGCCTCCGAACCAGCGGAACGTGGGATACGTCCATTCGAAAATCCTGTTCCACGGACGGAACCACTCCAGCTCGCCGGCCACGGCGGCCCAAAAACCGTCTGCATCTTCCACGGAACGGCGATATTCCGCAGCCAGGTCGCGCATGCGGGCGCTCGAAACCAGTGAGGCGGGAGGCGCAATCTGGCGCACCGTGTGCAGAAGCTGGCTGATCCCAGTGTCGGAGACGGGAGAGCGAGTGGCCATGCAAATTCTCCTTGGGCAGGGCGCAATGATGTGCATTCCGCCGATTCTTGTCAACCGAACAAGTGGAATCGCGCTTCCGGCGAGCAGCCCAATTGCCCTCTAATTTGTGTGTGTTTCTCACGGGTTTCGTGCTGCAATCTGTGATGGGGGTCACGACCACTTGTGATGTGCTGCCGGGCGGATCTCTCGGATCGCGTGGAGATGCAAGGAGGAGCGGTGGGATGAAGGCGCTGGTCTTCGACGCGTATGGGACTCTATTCGACGTTCATTCCGTCATTGAGGCTTGCGACCGCGAATTCCCGGGGAAGGGGGCCGTGCTCAGCCAGCAATGGCGTGCCAAACAGCTGGAATATACGTGGCTCCGCTCGCTCATGCACCAGTATCAGGATTTTTGGCAAGTCACGGAAGCTGCGCTCGAATATGCCTGCCGGGCCCACGGCCTCGCGCTCGAGGCGCCCGCGAAGAAGCGGCTGATGGACGGGTATCTTCATCTGGCGGCGTATCCCGAGGTCCGCGAATCGCTGACCTCATTGGCAGGCAGGCCACTGCTGATACTTTCCAATGGCTCGCCGCAAATGCTTTCGTCGCTGGTTGAGAATTCCGGACTGAAGGGAATTTTCGTCCACGTACTGAGCGTGCACGCCGTAAAGGTGTACAAGCCGAACCCCGCTACCTATCAGCTTGCCGCCACAAAGACGAAACTCGAGCGCGCTGCCATTGGATTTGTATCCTCAAATTTCTGGGATATCAGCGGCGCAGGCGCGTTCGGCTTCAAGACGTTTTGGATCAATCGCACGGGCGCAACCCCGGATGCCCTGGGGTATTCTCCTGGCGCTACGCTGGCAAACTTGTCCGAGTTGGCGCACCTGGCGGATGAATAGGGCCCGCGCGCGTGGACAAGTCCGGCGCCACACGATTAAGATGAACTCGTGATGCGAATCTGGACCCGGTTCGAATCCACGCGAATCCAATGAAGCTGGTGACATTTGAGCCCGCTCCGGGCGTGAGCCGTATCGGCGCGGCACGCAGTAATGGCGACGTAGTGGATCTCACCGCCGCCTTCGCGCTTTACGCCCGGGAAGTGGAGCGGGAACAAGCCTGCGAGAGAGTGGCCGCGGCGCGCGTGCCGTCCAACATGCGGCAGCTTTTCGAAGGTGGCGACGCCAGTTTGAAGGCTGCGGAGGCCGCGTTCCATCATGTTGCCGCGCTCGCGGCTGGAGCCACTGGCACAATGGGCGAGACGGTGATCTATTCCGGTGCGCAGGCCCGGTTGAAGGCGCCCATCATTCCCAAGAAGTTTTTTCATACCGCGGGAAACTTCCGGGAGCACCATGAGGAAGCGCACAAAGCGGGATTTTCACATCCTGTGCTGCCCTGGATCATATTTTTCCAGAATGTGGATGCAATCATCGGGCCGGACGCTCCCATCATTTACCCCGAGCACCTGACGCGTGAACTCGATTACGAGCTCGAACTTGCCATCGTCATCAAAAAGTCCGGCAAACATTTTTCAGCGGCGGAGGCCACGGACTACATCGGGGGGTTCGTCATATTCAACGATGTAACGGCGCGCGACATTCAGCGGCAGGAAATGAAATCCGGGGTGTTCAGCCTGAGCAAAGGAATCGACACGTTCTGCCCCCTTGGACCGTGGATCGTGACCCGCGACGAAATGCCGAATCCACAAAACGTATCCATGCAGTTGCG
>JASHRU010000271.1 GCA_030037225.1 Candidatus Acidiferrales bacterium
GCCCGATTCCTGGTACGCGGCGACCTCCTACGAAGCGATGCGGATCCTTGCGCAGTCCATCGAAAAGGCGGGCAGCCTCGACAAGACCGCGATCTGCGAGCAGCTGCACAAGGCCGAGCTGAAAAATTCTCTCCTGCCCGGCCAAGAGCTGAAGTTCGGAGAGAACGGGCAGGCGTCTTACCCGTTTGTGATCGTGCAGAACAAGCCGGACGGCAAACTGGACATCGTGTTTCCTACGGATGTCGCCACAGGACCGCCCGTCGCGCCTAAGCCGCAGAACTGACGTTTCGAATGACGTTCGTTGACTTTCTGAACCTGCTCATCTCGGCGCTGCTGCTCGCAGGCACGTATGCTGCCATGGCGATAGGGATGACGGTGATTTACGGCGTGATGAAGATCGTGAACCTGGCCCACGCCGGCTTCCTGATGCTGGGCGCGTACTTCGTCTATGAGCTGCATGAACGCGCCGGGCTGCATCCGCTGCTCGGGGTCCTACTGGCGTTTCCCGCGTTCTACGTAGTGGGCGTGCTCGTGCATTGGGCGCTGGGACGCGGCGTGCCTGTATCGGACAAGCCCACACTGGCCTCGCTGCTGCTGATGTTTGGGTTGTGGTTGGTGCTCCAAAACATCGGCTATCTCGTTTGGGGCACGGACGACCGCGCGATTCTCACGCCCATGACCTTTGCCACGATCCGCTTCGGCGAAATAACGATTCCGAAAATAGGCTTGGTGGTTTTCGCGAGCGCGGTGATTTCGCTTGCCGCCCTCGAGTTTGTGCTGCATCGAACGTGGTTTGGCCGTTCGATTCGCGCTCTCATTCAGAATCGCTATTCCTGCCGGATTGTAGGCATCCCCGTGGAGCGTACGGCGCGGCGGACGTTTGGGCTGGGAATCGCGTTTGCCGGGGCTGCCGGCGGCCTGCTGGCGCTGCTGTATCCATTCAGCCCCGATTTCGGCCGGCCATTCCTGTTGCGTTCGTTCGTTATCATCGTACTGGGCGGGCTGGAGTCCTTCTCAGGTGTCTTCGTCGGTTCACTGATCCTGGCGCTGGTGGAGACCTTCAGCATCTTCATCGTTCCCTCGAGTTATCAGCCCGCAATCTCGTTCAGCCTGTTGGTGGTCGCGCTCATCGTTCTGCCGGGCGGAGTGGCGGGATTCGCCGCCAGGATGCGTTCCCGAAGGGCGGAATGAGTGCGGCGGAGCGATCGCCGGGGCTTGCCGCGCGTCCACTTGCAGTGTTGCCACCGTTGATCCTCCTCGGTCTGCTCGCGGCGCTTCCCCTGCTCAATTTGGGCGCAAACAGCGTGAAGGTGCTCTTTCTCACGTTTGTTTCGATCGCGGCGAGCGTGGGCTGGAACATCCTGGGAGGATTCGCCGGGCAGGTCTCGTTCGGTTTCGCGGTTTTCTACGGGCTGGGAGCTTATACGACCGCTGTGGGCATAAATGAGGGTCTGAACCCCTATCTCACCTATCCGTTGGCCGGGGCGGTGGCTGCGCTGGCGTCGCTGCTGGTGGGCCTCCCCACATTCCGGCTTCGCGGGCCGTACTTCGCCATTGCCACGATCGGAGTGAGCGAAGCAACTCGCGTGGTGATGACGAATCTGGAATTCACCGGCGGGGCCAGCGGCTACCGAATCACCGAACACGTGCCGTTCCGCCAACTGGAGCATTACTTTACAGGCCTGATGCTGGCGGCGCTTGCCGTGGGGCTCTCCATTATCGTGCGCCGGTCGCGGTTCGGGCTGGGGCTGCGCGCGATTCGCGACGATCAGGATGCGGCGGCCGACAGCGGGGTTAACCCGTATGCCTTGAAACTCGGCGCACACGCCATAGCCGCTGCGCTGACGGCCGCGGCGGGCGGAGTGTATGCGCGCTATGCGGCGTTTATTGATCCCGAAGGCGTATTCGGGTTCCCGCGTGGCGTGGGAATTCTTCTCATGCCGGTGATCGGCGGAGTGAACACGATTTGGGGACCCGTAATCGGCGGCGGCGTGTACGGAGTGATTGAAGAGGAGCTGGTGGCCCGATTCCCCCAGCTCCATCTGCTGCTTTACGGTGTGTTGGTGATGCTGATCATCCTGTTCGAGCCGGGAGGGGTGGTGGGCCTGCTCCAGCGCACACGGCGGTTTGTTCTGCGGAGGAGAGAGGCTTCATGGCAGCCCTCCTAAGCGTCGAAGGACTGACAAAGCGTTTTTCCGGGCTAGCCGCGCTCGACCAGGTGAGCTTTGAAATCCGCGAAGGAGAAATCGTGGGTTTGATCGGGCCCAACGGGGCAGGAAAGACCACCCTATTCAGCATCATTGCAGGCTCACAGCCGCCTACGTCGGGAAAAATTCTTTTCGAGGGTCGCGACTTCACCCGGGTGAAACCCTTCCGGGCGGTTCACGCCGGGATTGCGCGTACGCATCAGATCCCGCAGCCGTTTCTCTCCATGACCGTTCGCGAAAATGTCGAGGTCGGTTTGCGGTTTGGGCGCGATCCGGGGGGTGCGCGAAACCTCGTGAAGGAAGTCACGGAAATTCTTGAACTTGTGGGAATTGCTTCGCTAGAGAATATGGCCGCGGTCACGCTCTCCGTGGGGGATTTGAAGCGGCTCGAGCTAGCCCGCACGCTTGCCACCCGGCCACGACTGCTGCTATGCGACGAAGTATGCGCAGGGCTGACGGAGTGCGAGATGCAATCCATCCTCGGTCTGTTGCGGCGGATTCAGGCCCTGGGCACGACAATCATCTACGTGGAGCACAATCTTCGCGCGATTCTCTCCACCTGCCACCACGTGATCGTACTGAATTTCGGCAAGAAGCTGGCGGAGGGACCGCCCGAAACGATGCAGAACGATCCTGCAGTGATCGAAGCCTACATTGGGAAAAAGGCGTAGGAGCAGACGATCGCTGAACTTCTCAAACTCGAGAAACTGGAAATTGCCTATGGCCAGATCCAGGTGGTGTGGGGAATTTCCCTGGCTGTGGAGGCGGGCAGCGTAGCCTGCCTGATCGGCCCGAACGGCGCCGGAAAAAGCACCACGCTCAACGCCGTCATAGGCGCCCTGCCGGTGAAAGGCGGGCAAATTCTGCTTCAGGGCAGCGATGTGACGCGGGAGAAAGCCCACCGGCGCGTCCGCCGCCGGATCGCTCTGATTCCGGAAGGCCGGCAGCTCTGGCAACGCATGACCGTGGAAGAAAATCTGCTCCTCGGCGCTTTTCCCAAAAACCTGCGGCGCAGTGCGGCCAGCTTTCTCGAACGTGTTTACACCATGTTCCCGCGGTTGAAGGAGCGCAGGCACCAGGCAGCCGGCACGCTTTCCGGCGGCGAGCAACAAATGTGCGCGGTGGGACGCGGGCTGATGGCAGACCCTCTTTTGTTGATGCTCGACGAACCTTCCCTGGGCCTGGCCCCACGGATCGTGGACGAGATTTTCGATCTGGTCCGCACCATCGCGCAGCAGGGCGTTACGATTCTGCTCGCCGCGCAGAATGCCAATTATGCGCTCAGTGTCTCGCGCTACGGCTATGTGATGGAGTCCGGGCGTATCGCGCTGGAAGGCCCGAGCGAAAGGCTGCGCGCCGACGACCATGTACGCCAGGCGTATCTAGGCGCGTAACAACGAGTTCGGAGCGGCGCGACGCCGCAGCGGACTCCCAGGTTTCCGTCGCGTTCGAGCGTTCAGCGCCGTTCCGGCTTGTCGGTCGGGTAGATCACCACTCGGCGGTGTTCTCCCTCTCCCTCGCTGGCCGTCCGCACTCCCTTTTCGCCGGCCAGCGCCAGATGAATCACACGCCGCTCGCGTGCGGACATGGGACTTAGGCGGAAAGGCTGGTGAAGCTCGCGAGCGCGCTGCGCGGCCACCTGGGCGGAAAGGCGCAGCTCGGCCAGCCGCGTGGCGCGGTAATCGGCGGCATCGAAGCGCACCAGCTCGTGCGCCCGTGGATCCAGCCGCAGAGCGCGCATCATCAGGTGCTCCAGCGCGAGCAGAAGTTCGGCGTTGTGATCGAGCAACAGTGCGGTGTCCGCTCCCTCAAACAGAACTGCGACCGCCGCACCGCTCCCGTCTTCGCCCGCGGCCTGCCCCGTGAGGATCCGGAACTTCAGGCTGAAGCGCGCGGCCTCAAGAATGGATTGCAAAATGGGCGCAAGGTCGGCGGCGAATCCCTCCCGATCGAAAGTTTCTCCGGTGAAGTATCGGAACGCCATGCTGCGGGGCCCTCCCCGGGATTGGCGAGACTATTTGCCCTTTTTCTCCGCCACGCCCTTCTTTTTTCCGGCGTCGGGTTTCGAGTTGGGAATAATCCTGTACAGGAACCACTGCTGGCCGGTTGCAACGAGGTTGCTGGTCAAAAAGTAGAGATTTAATCCGCTGGCCAGCTTGAAGAATATCACACCCATGAATAGCGGCATAAACGTCATCATGCGCTGCTGCGCCGGATCCGCAGTCGTCATGGGGGTCAGCTTCTGCATGAAATATGTGGTGAGGCAGAGAATGATCGGCAGAACGTAATAAGGATCCCGCGCGGAGAGGTCGTGCAACCAGAAGATCCACGGCGCCTGGCGCAATTCAATGGCCACGTCGAGCATGCGATACAGGGCGAACAAGATGGGCATCTGGAATGCCATGGGCAGGCATCCGCCGATCGGATTCACTCCCTCGCGGCTATACACGGCCATCACTTCCTTGTTCATCTCCTGTTTGCGCGGATCGCGAAGAGAATACTTCTTGTAACGATCCTGGATCTGCTTGATCTCGGGCATCACCCTCTGCATCTTGAGCTGCTGATGGAAGCTGCGCCATTTGAGAGGGAACAGCACCATGTTGAGGGCAATAGTCATCAACACAATGGCCCAGCCGTAATTGCCGACGTAGCGGTTGATCCACAGCAGGAGGTCGAACAGCGGCCGCGCGATGATGCCGAAAGTTCCAAAGCTGATGAGGCTGGTCAATGGCGGCTGGTTGTGTTCGAGGACGGCGACGGCCTTGGGTCCTACGAACAGGCGCATGCGAAGCGGATCCGTACCGGGCGCACCCGCGGCAATCTCCGCCACCGCCTCCGTATCTTTCTTGCCATCGACGGTGATTTCGCGGTCGTATCGCCAGTGTTCCAAGGTGACTCCCGGCTCGCCCTCGGGCAGGAACACTGCGGCGAAGTAATGATCCATGATGCCGACAAAATCAGAGGAGCCGGCGACGACCGCCGGCTTCTCCGGCTCCTTGGAGTCGCCGGCCTTTTTTGCGGCGATGTCGGTGAGCGAGTTGGCCCGGCTGTACACCACTTTCACCTGGTCTGCCGCGGCGAAAGCGGTGATATCCCCGAACCCGCCGCGCCAAGCGACGAAATGCGGAATTGGTTTGCCGTCAAGCGTCACGCTGGTCTCGATAGAGACGAGGTAATCCGTACCAAACTTCAGACGCTTGCTCACAGACAGGTGGCCGTCGCTCCATGCAAAGGAAACCACGGCGGGGGCCTGGAGATGGCCGGACTGTGGCGTCATTTCGTACATCGCGCCATCAATCTTGTTCTGCAGTTGCTGGTCGTCCAACACCAGCATGAGGGGCCATTTGCCAGATTGCTCGGAGACGACCGGATGAATCAGATCCAGAGACTTGCCCACATCGTCCTTGTACTGGACGAGCCGCCAGCTCCGCGCGCTGGCTCCCTGGTTGGAGAGTTCCACGTTGTAGAACTTGCTTTCAACAATCAGAGACTCGACGCTTGAGGCCGCGCGCGGAACGGGAGCGGCCTGTGCAGGAGCAGAACTGACGGCGCTCGCTCCGGGAGGGGCCACACCGGAGTATGCGCCGGCCGGCGCAGTAGCGCCCGGCGAGGCTGCAGGCGAATTCGCGGCGGGCTTCTGCGCGCCGGGCTGCTCCGGCGGCTGGGGCGAAAGCTTGGGGCGGAAAAAGTATCCCCACACCACAATCACCAACATCGACAGGATGATGGCCGCGACGGTGCGGGCTTCCTGGGAATATTCCTTCACGATGCCACTTCTCCCAGTGAATTCCGGGGCCGATTATCTCCACGCAGGGCGGCTGCAGCGAGCGACGCTTTGACTGCCGCCTCTTCCCCACGGTCCAGCTCCGCGCATGGGCCAGCTTCATCCGGCACCAAATCCACGCCGCCGCGTGAGAAGGGGTGGCAACGGAAAAAGCGCCTGAGAGCAAGCGAGGCACCCCGGCGCACTCCATGGCGATCGATCGCCTCGGCGGCATAGTACGAGCAAGACGGATAAAAGCGGCAGTTACCGCCAAATATTGGGCCGAGAACAGTCTGGTAAGCGCGGATCAGAATGAGGCAGACGTTTCTCATGACGCCGGTTCCGGATCCGGCTCCCGGCCGCTCCGGTCCGGCTCCCCACTTGATGGAACGGAAGGCGGAGGGATGGAGTTCCTGAGCACGGCCAGCAGCTCCCGCTGCAGCGAGGCGAATTCGGCTCGAGCCACTGACGCACGCGGATGCACGATGATGTCCCATCCCGATGGAATTTCCTCCCGATCCAGTCGCAGGATTTCGCGGACGCGCCTGCGAATGCGATTGCGGACCACCGCGCCCCCCAGCCCGCGGCCCACGCTCATTCCAAAGCGGCTTACCCCCAGGCCGTTTGCGGCAAAAAACACGGTGAACTGGCGGCTGGAACGCCGCAAGCCGTGGCGGTACACGGCGTCGAACTCGGCGCGGCGGGTGAGACGCCCCCGGCGCCGAGCTTCGAGTTGCCCACTCCGAGGTTTGGAGAGCGAACTAGAAGCGGCGGAAGGCCCGGACGGCCGCCCGTTAGACGCGCGTGAGTTCGTGCCGTCCTTTCCTGCGGCGCGCCGCAAGAACTTTCCTCCCGCCTTTGGTCTTCATCCGCGCGCGAAAGCCGTGGGTCTTGTGACGGCGGCGCACCTTGGGCTGAAACGTACGCTTAGGCAAACCCGCTTCTCCTCAACTGGTTTTGGCGCCGCGACTCCACAGTCTGCGCCGGAAGACGTATGTGAAACCCCAAGTGTAAACGGGGTGTAAGGCGCGGTCAAACTGTATGATAGGGGAGGAGGCGCGAACATGGCATTCGTTGAAATCGGCACTCTGCCGGTGGTCGAGCGATTGCCGGGATGGCGGGGGCGGTATTTCGATTCCGCGAACATGACTTTCGCGCATTACGAGTTCGACGCGGGCGCGACGATCCACGAGCATTCGCATCCAGAGGAAGAGGTCTATGAAGTGATCGAGGGAGAGCTGGAGATAACCATCGGCGGCGAGACCCAGAGGCTGGTGCCAGGCCGTGTGGGAATCGTTCCACCCGACACGCTGCATTCGGTAAAAGCGATTTCGAACGGACGGCTCATTGTGGTGGATTACCCGGTGAGGACGCTTTCCGGCCATCTTTCCCGGCAGGCAGAGTAGAGCCGGCGCAACCGGCACGGGGCACCGGCGCGGCTCAGGCCACTCTCGCCGCTCAATTGGCCGGGTCGAGGATTTGCAGTAGACTACGGCCCCGGATTTCCTGCGGGCGAATCTGCGAGGCCGATCATGGCTGCCGAGCCCGAACAGAGCCAGCGCTACTCGGTCATCCTTCAGGCCGTTGTCGCTGCGGCAGTGGCCGCACTCTGCTTCTTAATTTTTGAATCCTCCAAGGAATTTCTGTTCGCCACTCTGTTCGCTGGGCGGGAGGTGACGCGCTGGGAGTCGCACATCTACACCATCCTGTTTGGCGCGCTGGTTGCCGCGCTCCTGGCATATTTCATCGGCGGTAAGCGGGCTCGGCTGTATCACGAGCTTCTGGAAACGGCCGCCAAGAACCGCGAGACAACGGAGCGCCTGGCTCTTTCCGAAGAACTTTATCGGCTGCTGCTCGAGTCTACCGGCGAGGGCATCTTCGGCGTGGACATGAGAGGCTGCTGCACGTTCATCAATCCCTCTGGCCTGCGCCTGTTGGGCTACAGCGATCCCGCCGAAGTCCTCGGAAGGCACACTCATACTTTGATTCACCATACCCGCAAGGACGGGTCGCCTTTTCCAGCCGAGGAGTGTCCCGCGGTTCGGGCACTCTTCGCCGGCCGCGGCGTCCATGTGGACGACGAGGTGTACTGGAAAAAGGACGGCACGAGCATTGCCGTCGAGTACTGGTGCTATCCGATGTTTCACGACGGCAAGCTCATCGGCAAGGTCACGGCATTCCTCGACATCTCGGCTCGAAAACGCGACGAGGAAGTGATGCGCCGGCTGGCGGATATTGTCGAGTCCTCGCAGGACGCGATTGTCAGTCTCTCGCTCGACGGGCTGATTCTCAGCTGGAACCCGGGCGCCGAGCGCGTCTTTGGGTATCTGGAGGCGGAGGTGATCGGCAAGCCGGTGGCCATGCTGACCTCGCCGGAGGCACATGCCGAATACAGCGAGGTGCTGAAAAAGATTGAGGCGCGGCAAAAAGTGGACCAGTGGGAGACCACGCGAATTCGCAAGGATGGAGAACGCATCGACATCTCGCTGACCGCGTCTCCCATGACCGACGCCTCGGGAAAACTCACCGGAGTGTCGGCAATCATCCGTGACATCACGGAGCGCAAGAGCCTGCAAGCCCAGTTGCTGCACGCGCAGAAAATGGACGCCCTCGGCCAGGTGGCCGGCGCCGTGGCCCACGACTTCAACAACCTGCTCATGGTGATCACCGGAAGCGCCGAGTTGCTGCAAGACCGCATCAAGTCTTCGCGGCCGGCTCGCGGATATCTTGGCCAGATCAAGCATGCCACGGAGCAGGCGGCGGGACTGACCCGGCAGCTACTCGCCTTCAGCCGAAAACAAAAACTGCAGCCGCGCGTGCTCAACCTCAACGACGTGATCAAGGGAATGGGCGCGATGCTTCCGCGAGTGCTCCGCGCCGACATCGAAATCAGGACGCATCTGGGTTCTTCGCTGGCGAGTGTGCGGGCCGACCCAATTCAGATTGAGCAAGTGATCCTGAATCTTGCCGTCAATGCGCGGGACGCCATGCCGCGGGAGGCCGACTCACGCTCGAAACCGCAAATGTGGAATTCGACGAGGAGTATTCCAAGAGCCATTTGGGAGTGCATCCGGGAAATTATGTGATGCTGGCCGTGAGCGACACCGGGATGGGAATGGATGAGCAGACGCAGGCCCGGATCTTCGAGCCATTCTTCACCACAAAACCCCAGGGCCAGGGAACGGGTCTGGGCCTCGCCACGGTGCACGGGATTGTGAAGCAGAGCCAGGGCTGGATCTGGGTATACAGTGAACTGGGCCGGGGAACCACATTCAAGGTGTATCTGCCCCGGGTGGAAGGCGCGGCCGCCGCCGTCCCATCAGAAAAAGCCTCCAAGCGCAGCCTCCGCGGGTCAGAAACAATTCTGGTGGTGGAAGACCAGGAGGGGATTCGCGGGCTCGCGGCCGGAGTGCTGCAGGGACTCGGCTACCATGTGCTGCAAGCGGAGGATGGCGTGGCGGCCCTTCTCGTCGCCGAGCAACACAAAAAGGGAATCAACCTCCTGCTTACGGATGTGGTGATGCCCAAAATGAGCGGTCGCGAGCTGGTGATCCAATTATCGGCCCTGCAGCCGCAACTGAAAGTGCTGATGATGTCCGCATATCCCGAGTCGCACGGGTCTTCGCCGGGCGCGGAGGAAAGAATGGACGGATTCATCCAGAAGCCCTTTTCGCTCCGCGACCTGGCCGCCAAAGTCCGCGAAATCCTGGATTCCACGCACCCAGCCGCGCCTGCCTGATAGAATCGGAGTTTGCACAGCGCGCCTTGTGACGCGCTGTGCGAACGGACCATGTTTGAGACGCTGACGGAAAAATTCCAGCGGGCCTTCAAGAACCTGCGCGGCCAGGGAAAGCTCACCGAGGAGCACCTGGACGTGGCGCTCGGGGAAATCCGCGACGCGCTGCTGGAAGGCGACGTGAACCTCAAGGTGGCGGACGAGCTGCTGGCGAGCATTCGCGCCAAGGCACTGGGCTCCGAGGTTATGCTGCAGCTCTCGCCGGACCAGCAGGTGGTCAAAATCGTCCGCGACGAATTGGGCTCACTGCTCGGCGACCAGTCGAAGCCGCGCTACGCCGCCAAGCCGCCGTCGGTGTGGCTGATTGTGGGGCTGCAGGGCTCGGGCAAGACGACCACCACCGGCAAAATTGGCCGATGGCTGCAGCACAATGGCCATCGACCGCTCGTGGTTTCAACCGACGTCTATCGTCCCGCGGCCCGCGAGCAGCTCGCGCAGGTGGCGCGCGGGGCGGGCGTGGCATGCTTTCCGGCCGCGAACCTTTCCCAGCCGCTCGATATCGCGCGAGCGGCTCTCCGCGAGGCCAAACTCTCGGCGAGCGACGTGGTGCTGGTGGACACTGCCGGCCGGCTGCATATTGACGACGAGCTGATGGCGGAGCTGGCCGAACTCAAGAAAGAATTACAGCCGGCGGAAATTCTGTTTATCGCCGATGCCATGATCGGCCAGGATGCGGTGCGGTCCGCAGGGGAATTCCATCGCCGCCTGGGTTTGACTGGCATCGCGCTCACGAAGCTCGACGGCGACGCGCGCGGGGGCGCGGCGCTTTCCATCCGCAAAGTGACGGGCGCGCCGGTAAAGTTCGTCGGACTCGGCGAAAAATACGACGCGCTCGAGCCTTTCTACCCCGACCGCATCGTCTCGCGGATCCTGGGCATGGGCGATATGCTCAGCCTGATCGAGCGGGCGGAGCAGACACTCGACCGCAGGAAAGCGGAGGATCTGGCCAAGAAGCTCCGCCGGGAAGAGTTTTCGCTGGAGGACTTTCGCGACCAGTTGCAACAGGTGAAGAAGATGGGGTCGCTCGAACAACTGGTGGGGATGCTGCCGAAAATCGGGCCGCTGCAGAACCTGCCCAAAGACCTGGACGTGGACGAGCGCCGTCTGAAACGCGTGGAGGCCATCATCAACTCGATGACTGCGGCGGAGCGCGCCGACCACCACCTGATCGACGGCAAGCGACGCAAGCGCATCGCGCGCGGCAGCGGGACGACCGTCCAGGATGTAAACGACGTCCTGAAGCAGTACATGGAAATGCGGCGGATGATCAAGCAATACGGCGCTTTGGGGCGGATGAAGGGACGGGGGCTAGGAAAACTGGGCAGTCCGTCGTAAACTGTATTGTCAGTACAGGGTCAATCCCGTTTCCGGTACAATACTGCGGTTTTACAGGGAGGAAGTGAGTGCTGTCCATACGTTTGTCCAGAATCGGCAAGAAAAAACAGCCTTTTTACCGTGTGGTGGTGATCGACAAGCGCCGCCCCCGGGATGGGCGTTTCGTAGAGATCGTGGGTTCGTATAACCCATTGAAAAACCCCCCGGAGGTGAAGCTGGATACTGATCGCGTAAAGCACTGGCTCGGCCACGGCGCACAGCCGAGCGACACGGTCCGCACGTTCATCCGCAAACAGAAGATCGCCTGAGGTCTGTCCCCGCGCGACGCCCGCTCGAAAAGGCAGGGCATCGCGACGCGGCACGGCCTCATCTCACGTTCCTGAACGCGCTTCCACAGACCGGTCAGCCCAAGTCCGTTTGAGGAGGCGGCATGAAGGAGTTGGTGGCAGCCATCGCAAGGGCCCTGGTGGACCACCCCGAAGAGGTCCAAGTACGCGCGGTCGACGGTGAGCAGGTAACTGTGCTCGAATTGCGGGTGCATCCAGAAGACATCGGCAAGGTGATCGGACGGCAGGGCCGCACAGCAAAGGCCATCCGCACCCTGCTCGGCGCGGCGGGGATGAAGCAGCAAAAGCGATATACGCTCGAAATCCTGGAGTAGCCGCCATACCACCCGGGGATCGCGTCACACTGGCTCGCATCGTCCGCCCCCGGGGCCGCAAGGGCGAAGTCGCCGCAGAAATTCTCACGGATTTTCCCGACAGGTTGAAAAAATTGCGCGTTGTGTGGCTCGCGGGCGCGGGCGTGCCGGAACGCAAAGCGCGCGTCCGCGGCTGCTGGATATCGCCCAGCCGCGGCGGCCAGGCGATTTTTCACTTCGAGGGCTGCGACACGATATCCGACGCCGAATCGCTCGTCGGACTGGAGGTGCAGGTGCCGCTCGCGGAGCGGGCTCCGCTCCCCAGAGGACGGCATTACGTGAGCGACCTCACAGGATGCGAAGTCTGGGAGCGGCGGGCGAGCGGCGCCGCTCCACAGCGTCTGGGCCCGGTGCGGGAGGTGGAGTTTCCCGGCGGGACGCCTCTGCTTGTGGTGGATGGCCCCGCAGGTGAAGTGCTTATCCCCCTGGCCGAAGAAATCTGCGTGCTGATCGACCCTGCCGCGCGCCGGATTGAGGTCGTGCTGCCGGAAGGATTACTCGAGCTGAACCGCTAGCGACAGGCAAAATTCGGCCCCGCTGGCCTCGCGTGTCCCGCTTCGGAACCGGATTGCGTTACAATCCCGCCCGCATAATTCCAGCCTTCAGGGGGTCCACGTGAACAATCCTTTCAGCCATCTCATCCGCAACATCTGCCGTCTTGCCATTCTCGTGGCCATATCGGGCGCTGCGGGCATCGCGCAGGCGCAAGAGACGCCTCCCGCACGCGATCCCAAGCAACCGGTGGACGAAGCCTATACGGCGAAGATCAAGCAGTACACCACCGCCCCGTATTTCACGTCGCCGCTCGTGGACTATCTCCCCGCGTCGAAAACCGTCCCGACGCCCCAAGCCGTGTTGGGAGACGTCGCGGGCGCACCCGGAATCCTGCCGTACGCCGAGGACGTGTACAAGTACATGCGCCTGCTGGAGAAAGCCAGCCCGCGCGTGAGGGTTTATTCCATCGGAACGACGGAAGAAGGCCGCGAAATGATCGCGGTCGCCGTCTCGTCGGAGGCAAATCTCAAAATCCTGGACGAAAACCGCGAGCGGCTCGCCAAGCTCGCCGATCCCCGCACAATTCACCTGGACGACGCAGAGGCGGATCGTTTGGTGGCGCAAGCGGTGCCCATTTATTACATCACGGGCACGATTCACTCGCCCGAGACGGGCGCGCCCACGGCCCTGATGGAGCTGGCCTACCGCCTGGCGGTGGATGAAAGCCCGTATGTCCGCGAAATCCGCGAGGGCATGATCACGCTCATCACGCCGGTGACGGAAGTGGATGGGCGCGACCGCATGGTGGACATCTATCGCTGGCACCTGTCGCATCCCGGCCAGTTCTGGCCGCCGCTGATCTACTGGGGCAAGTACGTGGCGCACGACAACAACCGCGACGCGATGGGCGTGACGCTCAAACTCACGGAGAACGTCCTGAACACCTTTGTGAGCTGGAAGGCGCAGGTGCTGCACGATTTGCACGAGTCGGTGCCGTATCTCTACGACAACACCGCGGGCGACGGCCCGTTTAACGCCTGGGTGGACCCCATCCTGACCGACGAATGGGAAATGATTGCCTGGCGCAACGTTTCGGACATGACCAAATTCGGAATGCCCGGCGTGTTCACCCACGGCGTCTTCGACACCTGGTCGCCCGGCTACTTGATGTTTATCGCTGCGCTGCACAACGGCATCAGCCGGCTGTACGAAACGTTCGGAAACGCGGGTGCCGATACCGTCGAGCGCACGCTCGACCGGCAGGACTACGCGCGCACCTGGTTCCGCCAGAATCCGCCGCTCCCGAAGACGCTCTGGTCGCAGCGCGACAACAACAACTATGAAGAGACCGGCCTTCTCACGTCGCTCCACTACTTCGAAATGAACAAGCGGCTGTTCCTCAAGAATTTCTATCTCAAGGCGAAGCGGTCGGTCACCAAGCCCACGGAAGAAGGCCCGGCAGCCTACGTCATCTCCGCGGACGACCCGCGGCCCGGCCTCCAGGCGGAACTGCTGCACGTGCTGGAAAAGCAGAAGGTGGAAATCTCGCGCGCGACTGCGGCATTTACCGTGACACTGCCCGCCAACAAGGGCGGAAGAGGAGCGCCCGGGAGGACAGCAGAGGCGAAACAACCCGCCGCGGCGACGGAGACGCGTGAGTTTCCGGCCGGCAGCTACATCATCCGCATGGACCAGCCGTATTCACGCATTGCTGACTCCTTGCTCGATCATCAGTACTGGAGCCCGGACGACCCGCAGAAGACTCCGTATGACGACACGGGTTGGACTTTCGGCGAGCTGTTCAACGTGCAAGTGACGCGCGTGACGGACACCAAAGTGCTCGACGCGGCGATGGAGCGCGTCAATGATATTCGGGCAGTCGGCGGACTTTTCCACGGAAAGTCGGACACTCTTCCCCGCCGTGAGGAGGGGAAGGAGGCGGAGCGTTGGTTCGCCGTACAAAACACGGCCGAGCCGGCCATGGCCTCACTCCGTTATCGCCTGAAGGACGCAAATATCGAGGCCGCCGAGGAGCCGTTCGAAGCCATGGGTCAAAAATTTGGCCGTGGAGCCTTCATCATCCGCGGCGGTGATGCTGGCGAGCTTGATCGGTCGCTCTCGGAATTGGGACTTCGCGGTTACCCGCTAGACGCGCTACCGGACGTGAAAACGCATCCGGTGCGCGCCGCGCGCATCGCATTGCTCCACACCTGGCTCAGCGCCCAGACGGAAGGCTGGTGGCGTCAGACTTTCGACTTGCTGCAGATTCCTTACGACTACATCAGCACGCAGACCGTCTCGCGGGAAGAAAACCTGAACGCGAAGTACGACGTAATTCTCTTTCCGCCCGTAGGCTTTGCGGGAAGCACCACGGCCATCATTAACGGCCTGCCCACCGATTGGGGAAATCCTCTGCCCTGGCAGAACACGCCGGAGACGCCGAATCTGGTAGGCAAGAACGATTCGACAGACGATGTGCGCCCCGGGTTGGGTTGGAGCGGTGTGGCGCACTTGCAATCGTTTGTCCAGAAAGGCGGCGTCCTGCTTACGGTGATGGACACGGCGCTGTTTGCTGCGTCGCTGGGTCTCGAAGACGCCGTGAACGCGAGCCGCGGGCAGCGCCTGAAGAGCGTCGGCTCCGTGCTGAAAACAACAGTGGTGGATGCGGCGAGCCCGATCGCATACGGTTACGGCGAAGCACTCTCCACGTATTGCGATAACGGACCTGTGTTTTCGCTCACCAGTATCGTCGGTGGCGGCGGCTTCCGGCGGCTGGGCGGAGAGACGCACATTCGCCCCACGGGACGGGGCACGGTGAACGATCCTGATTTCGCTCCGGGCCGTCCAGCCACCGAGGCTCCGGAAGAGCCGCGGGCCGAAGCCTGGGAGACGCCTCCGGTGACGAGCGAACAGATGCGCAATGGCTATCGTGTGATCCCGCCGGCCGACCGTGCGCGCGTCATCCTGCGTTACGCCGACAGCCGCGATTTGCTGGTGTCGGGCCTGCTCGAAGGCGGCGACGATATCGCGCAGCATCCCGCCGTCGTGGACGTGCCCGCCGGACGAGGCCACGTGGTCATGTTTTCCATCAATCCAGTGTGGCGCGGCGAAACGCGCGGCAGCTACGCGCTGGTGCTCAACACTATCCTCAATTTCGACAGCCTGAACACCGGCCGCAAAGACGCCGAAAAATAGCGGCCGGATTCGCACACCGTAGAGGCACGACCCGCCTGCCTGCGGTAGGCAGGGCAGGCAGGCGCGCGGCGCCCCATTTCAAGTTAGACTCTCAGCGAGAGAGCATCCCCAGTGCCACTCCGCTTCGATATCGTCACCATTTTCCCCGGCTTTTTTGCCGGGCCGCTGGAGCACGGAATCGTGCGCCGCGCACGCGAGGCCGGCGTCGTCGAGGGGGCGGTGCACGACCTTCGCGAGGCGACGCACGACCGCCATCGCACGGTGGACGACCGTCCCTTCGGTGGCGGTGAAGGCATGCTATTAAAACCGGAGCCGCTGTTCGACACGGTCGAGCGAATTCTGGGCGCGCCGCGCGACCAGACAGGCCCGGGAACCGCTATCGTGTTGCTCTCCGCTGCGGGAATACTGTTCCGGCAGGAAACAGCGCAGCGCCTCGCGGCCCTGGACCGCATCGTGCTGATCTGTGGGCGTTACGAAGGCGTGGACGAACGCGTCGCGGAGCATCTGGCAACTGACGAGATATCCATCGGCGATTTCGTGGTTTCGGGAGGCGAGCTTCCCGCCGCGCTGGTGATGGATGCGGTAACGCGGCTTGTGCCCGGCGCGCTCGGCAACGAAGCGTCGTCAGTAAACGAATCGTTCAGCGCGCCCGCAGCGCCCGGCCAAGCGGCCGGCGGTATTCTCGATTGCCCGCACTACACGCGGCCACAAATCTACCGCGGCTGGAACGTCCCGGATGTGCTCGTGGGCGGCAATCACGAGGAGGTGCGCCGCTGGCGGCGCCGCATGGCGCTGGCGAAAACGCTGCAGAACAGGCCTGAGCTGTTGCAGGGCGCCGCGCTGACCGAAGAAGATTTGGAATCGCTCGATGAGTTGCGCGCGGGCGGATAGCGCTCCATCGGCGCCGACCGCGCCTTGATTCGCTAGGAACCCACGTTTATGTCGAACAGCACCAGCCAATATTGGAGAGATTGCAGCGCGAAGCCAATCAGGATCAACACGAGTCCGAACGCGCCCAGGCGCTTCTCGGGGATATGGTCCGCGCCCCATTCGATGGCGGAAAAGCAGGAGCTCGAAATCGCTGTGACCACCCCAATCGCCAGCCCGGCCTTCACACCGACGCTCAACGCCTCGAGACGCTGGTGCGCAACCAGAGCGCTGAGGTATCCGGTAAGCGTGTAACCCACAGTTCGATTCACGACTCCGAGGATCTGAAACCTCGTGATGCGCGGCCGGGCGACCGGCTGGTAATCGACGGCGGGCCGCATTCCGAACCGGTAGGCAATGGCCTGGCCCGCGGCGCTCAGCGCGCCAAACGTGATGCCGAATGCGGCGCCGTAGAGGTAGGCGGTCCCCAGACCGAAGCCTGCCGCCCGAATCGCGCTCATCGCGGTGTCGTACCAGAATCCGGGCTTCGGCCCGCCGCGAGACGCGCGGGAGAATTCCCAGGCGAGGGTGAGCCCGTGCGGGACGGCGCAGGCCAGCCCGAATACCGGCCCGAGAGCCAGTCCGTAGCCCACGCCGAACAGCACGCCGTAGGTGATTCCACGCGTGAGCGTGCGCAGAGGCCCATGCTCGCCGCCCAGCAGATCGTAGGCGAGGTACAAGGCCCCGAGCACATCAAGCGAGCTGCCGATGATGCTGACCAGCGCGAGCGTGTGCCTATCGATGGTCATGGAATTTCCGCAAATTGGCCGTTGCGGAGAACCATAAACGAAGCGCCGGGCGAG
>JASHRU010000272.1 GCA_030037225.1 Candidatus Acidiferrales bacterium
GAGCCCACTTCTGGTATTACAATGCGAGAATGAGAAGGCGCGACGCAATCCGCCTCTCAGAGTGGCCCACGCCGAGAAAATTCGATTCGGGGACCGAAACCTAGGCGAGTTGGCGTTGCTTCAAGATGTAGAGCACGAGTTCAACCCGGCCCGAGATTCCGAGTTTCTCGTAAATGCGGAACAAATAATTGCTCACCGTATGCTCGCTCAGTCCGAGCCGGTCGGCGATCTCGCGATTGGAAAGCCCCTCGGCCACAAGGCTAGCTACTTCGTCTTCCCGTTTCGCAAGTACGGCCATCCGCGGTGAAGGCTTTGCACGCATCGTCGGCGCGCTCACGAGCGCTTCTAAGATCAGATGAAGCTGATGGCTATTTGCCCAGACCTGGCCTCGATGGACTGCTTGGATGCTCTTTCGTAGCGCCTGGATTGGCTCCGACTTGCAAAACACGCCTTTTGCCCCACCACGGAACGCGTCCACCACCAGATCTTCGGAGCCCGATTTGAGCAACAGAATCAATCGCGTCTTCGGAAACGCTGTCCTCAGCTCGCTCAGGATCTGAAATCCTACCAGTGAGCCGTCACCTAGATCCTCGCTCACCAGCGCTACGTCTACCTCGCGCAAGCCTAGACCTTGCAGAACTTCGGCCCTGTTTGTAGCGCATTCCACTACGCGAAAGCGCGTACTCGAACGTGTCAGCGCGTTCTTCAGCAGCTGACACCCCATTCGCGTCTCGTCTGCCAGCAGGATATTGATGCGAGTCGGACGGACGGGACGCGACCTGCGCTGAAGGGTCACCGATGCGGGCTGGGTAGCCAACTCAAGTGCTCCTCTGAACCTCTCGTCAGTAACTGCCAGCGGCGCCGTCCGGGAAGACCTTACGATGAGAACTGCGAGGTCCTTGCTCCGCTTACGACTTGGGTACCTCTGCCGTACCCTGAAAAATCGTTGCGCAAAGTTAGCAAAAACTAATCCAATCCGTCAAGCGTTTTTAGCCCTTTCGGCAAAGTTTTTGAAGATTTGGAGAGGAAATTTTTACCCCTTCGTGGCACTCGTGCGGACTCTTCAGGCCCCTCTCATTGCGTCCGCCCCCGGCATGGACACAGACCGATCATGATGGAGCACTTCTATAGGGAGCACAACTGCTCATATTTTTCCTTTCGCAAGCTCATTTTCTACAGTATTTCGGCCTCTTTTGCTCATTTTGCCCTAAGGAGTTTTCGCTTCTTGTGCGCCACGACACATCCGCTTAATTTTCTGGCCTTGTACCATTGGTTTGGGCGCCACTGGTACCAGCGTACTGTTGCCCCGGGGCGAGCAAGACTCCAGAATCGCGCCTCGTAATGCAATATCAAAAAATTTCTAGTGATTCGATTCTTGGCTGTTCCAATTCGATAAGCCGTTTGGATGATTCCGAGCTGATGGATCGCAGACACCACAAACGCTTTGACCTTCAGGCTACAGCTCATTTCTCTTGGAGGGACGCGGGCGGCGTGCGTTGGCAAGGTGAGGGACGTACTCGCGACATTTCCGAAACGGGCGTTTTCGTCGAAACTCCCCATTGTCCTCCCTCCGGCGCCGTTGTTCGCCTCGAGGTGCGCGCCTCGGCTCTCTCCAACTCCGGTCTCATGATGCAAACCAGAGGTCAGGTAGTGCGCGTAGAGGCTACTCATCAACCTCGAACGGCGGCGGGATTTGCGGCCGCTACTCGTTCTTTGAAATTACGGAATTGCAAACCGGTCGTAACAGGCCGCGGCGCAGAATTTCAACACGACCCGCAGACGATCTTGAAGTCTTGGTCGAATCATTCGCGCAAGCCGAATTAGAAAGAAGCCGCTGTGAGATAAAGGAAGGTACAAATGGCACTGAGCGCTTCGCAAGGGTCCTCGTACTTCCTCTCCGATTCGGCACTGCCGCCGGATGAAGTGATCTTCGGTGAATCGTCGGCCATGGAAGCAGTCCGCCTAAGTGTGGACATGGCCGCCACAGCCAACATTCCCGTCCTGCTACAGGGCGAGAGTGGCACAGGTAAGGAGGTCTTGGCGCGCTACATCCATCTTCGCTCGCCCTGGGGTAGCGGAGCCTTTGTCAAGGTGAACTGCCCCGCAATCCCAGGCACACTTCTCGAAAGCGAGATGTTCGGCTATCAGAAGGGCGCTTTCACCGGCGCTTACACCTCCAAACCGGGGCGTGTCGAGCTTGCCCATCGTGGTACCCTCTTCCTCGACGAGATCGCTGACCTGGACTTCTCGCTTCAGGCCAAACTTTTGCAACTCTTGCAGGACGGCCAGTTCAGCCGCATTGGCGCTTCCGAGGACCGCCAGGTCGAAGTCCGTGTCGTTTGCGCCACCAATAAGCAGCTCGAACGGGAGATCAAGAGCGGCAGCTTCCGCCAAGATCTCTTTTACCGCATCAACGTCATCACCATCGAACTGCCGAGCCTCCAGCAGCGCGTAGGCGACCTCCCCGTCCTCGTGGATTACCTGCTGAACAAGTATGCCGAGAAATTCGGACGTTCCGCGCCCCCCCTCAGCAAGCAGACCATGAGGTTCCTGCAGAAATACAGCTGGCCGGGCAACGTTCGCGAACTCGAGAATGTCATCAAGCGCTACGTCATCGTCGGAAAGGAAGAAGCCATCGCCAGCTCCCTCGAAACCGATCGCGAACAAACATTCGATCCCGACGACATCCCCGTTGACGGCGTCATCAAACTCAAAGAAGTTACTAAGCAGGCTGTCCGTCAAATTGAGCGGAAGATTATTCTCAAGACTCTCGAGGTGCACCGGTGGAACCGCCAGGCTACAGCCCGTGCGCTCAGTATCAGCTATGCGGCCCTGCTCTATAAAATGCGCGAAGCCGGGGTTCCTCCGCGGCGCTCTAACCCCAAGAGCAAAGCTGGCACGGCTAAGCTGGCGAGAACGCGCGTGGCCTCTGGCATCAGGCTCATCGGCGGTCAACCTGCGCGCCCCGACCAGGTTCACTGATCCAAGTTTCAGTTCGATTGAGACTATCCGTCGGCTTCTCGCTCCCGAAATTAGGTGTTCTGTATCTTTTCCCGCCGTCGCTCGTAGGTCCAGAGCGCCAATTGTGCGGCCAGCGCTCCAAGTACATCCAGCAAAACGTCGCGGACGGAGGGATGACGGGTAGCAGTGAAGGCCTGGTGGATTTCGTCAATGGTCGCACACCCGGCAGCCAGCGCAAGAGCCACAAATGCCCATACCCAGCGCCAACCGCTGCTTTCTCCCCGAACCGCTCTCAGCAGCAGCACCCCGAAGATAAAGTACACGCACACGTGCGCTAACTTTCGGATCCCCACGTGGGCTAGATGCAGCATTCGTGCCTTCATCCACGGGAACAACCAGTGCAGGACGGGCACGAACACTCTTGCCGTGTGCTCGTCGGAAAACAGATCGGTGGACAAAATCCAGATGATGATCGCGCTCAGAACCACCGGGCCCCAGCGCCCAAGCCATTTCGGATCCAATCGTCCGCCTTTCTCGACGCTCCCGGTAGCATAGCTGATTTTCCGCGCATTCGCTTTTACTCGAGCACTTGGCTGTTTCGTGTTCTTGCCCTCGCTCACGGGGCTCCCCGGAACGCCAGGCGCTTCTCTTGCTGTCCTTCCGGCCAGGTAACCAGCGCACTTCTCCACCGCGAGACAAATTCGCTCCCCCTGGGTTCTATCCGGTAGTCTCTTAGCAGGTATGAATGCTGGATTGCGATTCGCGGCGCTTCTGCTCGGCGGCTCCGCCGCCTTTTCTACGTCTCTTTCCGCACAAGCTCGCTCCGATGGCCCGCGCGGCGATGAGCGCGTCCTCTTCGACTCTGCAAACCGCGAACGCGCCACGCGCCATCTCTCCCCGCTGCAATGGGACGAGAATCTCGCCCGGGCCGCACGCGATCACGCCGTGCTCATGGCCCGCATTCGTGTTATCTCTCATCAGTATCCGGGCGAGCCCGCTCTCTCGAGCCGTCTCCTTCACGCCGGCGCTCATTTCTCCATGATCGCCGAAAATGTCGGTGATGCCTCGAACGTCTCCGAACTTCACGCCGCTTGGATGAAATCTCCGGGCCATCGCGCGAACCTGCTTGAGCCCAAACTCAACGCCGTTGGAATTGCGGTGGTCGAGAATGCCGGTCTCCTCTATGCGGTCGAGGATTTCGCCCGCGTCACCACGCTAATCAGCCTTGAGGAGCAGGAGCAGCGTGTGGGCGCCCAACTCGCAGCGCGCGGCCTCCGTCTGGTGCAAACAACCAGCGATGTACGTCGTACGTGCGCGCTTTCGCACGGTGTTGCTCCAGGCCTGCGTCCCAAATACCTCTTCCGCTACCTCACCGATGACCTTGCCACTCTTCCTGATGAACTTCTCGCCGAGCTCGACGCGCACGCCGCCCATTACCACTCCGCCGCCGTCGGCGCTTGCTCTGCTTCCGATGCCGAGGAGTTCGATGGTTATCGACTCGCCGTCCTCCTTTTCTAGGGCTCGCGTTCTGCAGTCAGCCTTTCACTTCTGTTCGTTCTGCCACTTGGAAGAGGTCCATCAAGCCCGAGAGGCGTCGTCCTCCGGTCACATTTTTCATCTGGCATCTTCAGCCCGCGCCACACATGCTTTAGCTGACCGTCTCTTCCACACGCGGGCCATTACATGCCCAGCAGATTGGCTTGCAGCTTTCTGTATCCCTTCTGCTCCGCCCACAAATCCAATGGCACTGCGGCCATCTCATCCACCATCGGTACGGCGTGTCCATCTTTGCTCAGATCCACCGTCTTGATGTACGCGCGACACTTCTCGCACGCTTCCACCCGCACCTGCTTCACTTCCTCCGCAATGTAAACCGCCAGATTCGTCTCGCTCCCCTCACCACACCCAGGACATCCGATTCTCCCGTAGTTCCATTCCGTCGCGCACAGCGAGCACACCAGCGTCCGTCGCGTGCCGTCACCCTCCGGCCGTAACACCCCGAGCAGCGGCCGTACCCCGCACAGCGGACAAATTCGCGGCATCACTTCGAGCACTGGCGGCTCAGTGTGCTCGGCCAGGTATTCCGCATATGGGGTCAGGATTGCGCGTGCACAGAATTTCCGTTGCGCATCGGCGGCCGTGTTTCCGTCGCTGGGCGCGGCCCACCACGTTGTCAGCAGCTTTACCCACGCCTCCGAGCCCTGTCCGGCTAGTTCTCGCGCGGCTCCTGCCAGCGGCGTCGGTCCATATTGTCCAATCATCCCCAGAAAGCCGCGCATCTCCGGCAGTAGGATGGTCAAGTCCAGTTCCTCCCGCAGCTTTCCCGCCGGACGCCTCACGCGCACGTCGCCGCACGCCGCTAGGACGCCCGTATATACTTGTTTCTGTGCACTCGCCACATGTGCGTAAAACTTCAGAAGTTCTGCCGCGAAGGTGTGTTTGGCGGAGAGGTGTTGGGCGCGGGCTATCCGCTCCTCCCACCGCCCGGAGGTCATTGTTTCGCGGAAGCCTGCCGTAGAATCTCTTCAAACCATGTCCGGTGATGCCGCATCGCAAAGTCTCGCGACACGTCCCCACGGATCACCGACCCGAATGCGCCGCGCTCGTACGCCGTTCCCATGTAGACATGCAACATGAATAGTCCGATTGTCGCCAGCGCGCACACCGGATGTATGAAAATCGCCACCAGCCGCACCGCCTCCGGAAATTCCTGCGGGTACCACAGCACGATTCCGGTCAGCAGCAGTACGATCCCGCACCAGAAGAACGACCAGAACAGGAACTTCTGTCCGCCGTTAAACCGACCTGCCGGCGGCACCTTCTCGTCCTCATTCGAGATGTAGAACCTCATCGCGTCCCACCACGCCTTGTCTTCCGCCGTTTCCCTCATCTGTGCGGACCACATCCCGTACATCAGGATCACCGCAAACACGAACACCAGCCCCGCCCACGGGTGCAGCATCCGAGAAATGCTAGCTCCTCCCAGCACCACCGCGATCCAAAACAGCCAAGGGGTCCAGAACGCGAGGCCCGTCAGCAGCAGGTACACGTAGGAAATCCCCGCGGTCCAGTGGATTAGCCGCTCCCGGAACGTGTACCGCAGCACGCGATTGTTCGGCAGCAGATTCGCCTGGCCGCTCATTGCGCGCCTCCTGCGGAAGCCCCATTCCCATTTTTATGTTCCAGCTTCGGCCCGTACCTCAGGTAATGCGTAAACAGCCCGATCGCTCCCCCGATCATCGCCAGGTTTCCCAGCCACTTCAGCGGGTGCTTCCACAGCTTCACTGCCCACGAGATGTGCGGATCCTTCGGTAGCCCGCCGTAGATTTCCGGATTCGTCGTGTCGTGCAGTACGTAGATCACGCCCGTTCCGCCCACGCCTGCGGGATCGTACACGCCCGCGTTCGCGAACCCGTAGTCCTTTCTAAGCTGCTTCGCGCGACGGTTCGCCAAATCCAGCATGTCGTCCTTCGTTCCGAAGTGCAAGCATCCCGTCGGGCAGCTCTTGATGCACGCCGGCTCCAGGTTTTCCGCCACGCGGTCCGCGCACAACGTGCACTTGTGTACTTTGTGCGTCGCCGGATGGAACTTCGGGATGTTGAATGGGCATCCCGTGATGCAGTACCCGCACCCGATGCACCGGTCGGTCTGGAAATCCACGATCCCGTTCGAGTACTGCACGATTGCCCCGTCCGCCGGACACGCCTCCAGACATCCGGGCTCGGCGCAGTGCATGCACTGGTCCTTCCGCATCAACCACATGAACCCGCCATCGTCTCTTGTGTGCTCGTTGAACCGGATCAAATTCCAGTAGTTCCATGCCGTGTCCGGCATGGTCTGGTAAGTGTTGTCGAACGACGTCTTCGCAAACGGCAGGTCGTTCCATTCCTGGCAGGCAATCTCGCACGCCTTGCATCCGATGCAGGTGGTCACGTCCACCAGTTTGCACACCTGCTTGTCCTTGGTGTCCCGCGCCATGCCCTCCCCAGGCACCGGCCCGGCATGACCCGATATTTTCTGAATGCGTAGTGTGGCTTGGCTCATGATCCGCCTCCGCTACGCTTTCTCGAGCTTCACGAGGAAGCCCTTGAATTCCGGCGTGTGCGCGTTCGGGTCGATCATCGAGGGTGATAGGAAGTTTGCCGGGTCTTTCGCCGTGATTCCCTCGTCCTCTGCAATCCCCCGGTAGCCCCAGTGAATCGGTATCCCGATCTGGTAGGTCTGCTGCCCGTTGATTTGCATTGGCTTGATTCGTCGCGTCACCATGGCCTTTGCCACGTACTCGCCGCGCGCCGTCGTTACCTTCACCTTGTCTCCGCCCTTGATTCCCTTGTCCGCCGCCAGCTCCAGTGGTATCTCCACGAACGGCTCCGGCACGATCTGCACCAGCGCCGGATTGTTCTTCGTCCAGTAGTGATAGTGCTCGGTCAGTCGGTATGTCGTGCACACGATCGTGTACCCGTCTTTCGGCGTCCCCAGCTTGTCCAGAGGCGTTTTGAACGCCTTGACGACTGGATTGTTCGACTCTTTCGGGTGTAGCGGGTTTTCGATCGGCGACTCAAACGGCTCGTAATGCTCCGGGAACGGCCCCTCCGCCATCAGCCCCAGCGGCGTAAACAGCCGCGCCACGCCCTCATTGCACATGATGAACGGGCCCATGTGGTCCTTGGGCGCAGAATCCGGCTTAAAGTCGGGCACGTCCACTCCGCCCCACTTTTGCGTCGCCTCGTTCCACGCCACTTGCTTTCGGCTCGGGTCCCAGGGCTTGCCTTCCACGTTGCACGACGCCCGGTTGTACATCACCCTCCGGTTCATCGGCCACGACCACGCGAAGTTCGGATGGATCCCCAGGCCGGAAGGATCCGACATGTCCCTCCGTTGCGTCAGGGACCCCGTTTCCGGCCACGACCCGCAATACAGCCAGTTGCCCGACATCGTCGTCCCGTCGTCGTGCAGGAACGCGAATCCCGGCAATTGCTGCCCCGCCTTGAACGCCTGCTTCGTCTTCTCGTCCTCGAAGTCCGCCAGCGCCCTCCCGTTCAGTTCCTTGGCGCACTCCGTCAGCGACGGATTGTTTGGATTCGTGTATTTCCAATCCACGCTCAGCGGCCCCTCCGGGAATTTCCCGCCTTCCTTCGCGTACAGCTCCCGCACCTTCAGGAAAATCCGCGCCACGATTTCCTGGTCCAGCTTGCAGTCTCCCGGCACGGGCAGCGCTGCGTTCTTCCACACCAGCCACCGCGCCGAATTCACAAAGGTTCCGTCTTTCTCCGCAAATCCCGCGCACGGCAGACGGTACACCGTCGTTTGGATCTTCTTCATCTCCTCTTCCGTTGTTCCCGGCGCCTTCCAGAACTCGCTCGTCTCGTCCTGGTAAATCTCTCCCACCACCAGCCACTCCGCCTTCTTCAGCGCCTCGATGTTCTTCCTTCCGTCCGGTCCGATCATCACTCCGTTCATCCCCACCGCGAACAGACCTTTCACCTTTCCCCCGTACATATCGTTCCAGATGTCCGCGAACGAATACCGCCGGTCCACCTTCGGTAGGTAATGGAAGCAGAAATCGTTCTCCTTCTTCGCCGCGTCCCCGTACATTGCTTTCAGCAACGACACCGCAAACTTCGGCGTGTTCGACCAGTAGTTGAACGAATCCCATTCCTTCGGCTTCGAAACCTTCGGCGTAATCCGGTCCAGATATGTCTTCAGGTCCTTGTCCGCAGGCACCGGCACTTTCAGGTAGCCCGGCAGGTTGTCGAATATCCCTGCCATGTCCGTCGCGCCCTGGATGTTCGAGTGCCCGCGCAGCGCGTTCATCCCTCCACCCGCTCGCCCGATGTTCCCCAGCAGCAATTGCAGCATCGCAGCCGTCCGGATCATCTGCGACCCGTAGCTGTGCTGTGTCAGTCCCACCGCGTAAATGATCGTCGCCACCTTCCTCGTGTCGCCATCTTTGCGGTGCTCCGTGAACATGTCCGCGGCTTTCAGGAACTTGTCCTTCGGAATCCCAGTAATCTTCTCCACCATTTCTGGTGTGTATCGTGAATAGTGCGTCTTCAGCAGCTGGAAGACGCACCGCGGGTTCTCGAGCGTGGGGTCGTGGTCCACCACCTCCGGCATCGAAGGCGGCACCGGCTTCCCGTCCTTCATCACCGGCGGCGCCGGATGCGGCTGCCCCGCGGGTCGGTAATTCCACGAAACTTTGTCGTACGTCTTCTTCTCCGCGTCGTACCCCGAGTACAGCCCGTCATCCGGCAGTTTGAAG
>JASHRU010000273.1 GCA_030037225.1 Candidatus Acidiferrales bacterium
CCTTGCGGGCCACGTGACTCACCGGGGCGTTCCCGGAATAGAGGCCTCAACGGGAGCGCTGGGCCACGGACTGGCAATCGCGTGCGGCATGGCTTTGGCGGGCAAGCGCGACGGGAAATCCTTCCGGGTTTTTGCGCTGCTCAGCGACGGGGAATGCGACGAGGGATCCACGTGGGAGGCCGCTCTGTTCGCGCCCCACCACGGCCTCGACAATTTGATCTCCATAGTGGATTACAACAAGATTCAGAGCCTCGGAACGGTGTCCGACGTCCTGAATTTGGAGCCGCTGGGAGCCAAGTGGGACTCCTTTGGCTGGGCGGTAAAAGAAATTGACGGCCACGACATAGCGCAGATCGCCGAGACGCTCGAGAGCGTTCCATTCCGCCAGGGCAGGCCCAGTTGCATCATCGCCCACACGGTGAAAGGAAAAGGCGTCAGCTTTATGGAGAACAAGCTGCTGTGGCATTACCGGGCCCCGAGCGATGAGGAACTTCGTCAGGCGCTGGACGAGCTAGGAGTGGCCGAATGAGAGGGGCGTTCTTCAAGACTCTCGAGGAGCTCGCTGCGCGCGAGCAAAGAATATTCCTGCTCGTAGGGGACCTTGGATTCGGTGTTGTGGAACCGTTTGTCGAGCGGTTTCCGAACCGGTTTTTGAATGTCGGCGTCGCGGAACAAAACCTCACCGGCATCGCTACGGGCCTCGCGTTGAGCGGCAAAATCGTGTTCACGTATTCGATAGCAAATTTCCCGACACTGCGATGTCTCGAACAGGTGCGGAACGACGTTTGCTATCACAAGGCCGATGTGAAGATCGTGGCGGTGGGCGGAGGATTTTCCTACGGATCGCTGGGGATGACCCACCACGCCACGGAAGACCTTGCCATCATGCGTGCGCTTCCGGGGATGACGGTTGTCGCGCCGGGAGATCCCGTGGAGGCAGCGGAGGCCACGCGGGCGGTCGCGGCCTGGCCGGGTCCCTGTTACCTGCGTCTCGGGCGCGCCGGAGAAGCGGTGGTGCACCAGACTCCTATCCAGTTTCAGATCGGAAAGGCGCTACGCGTGCGTGAAGGGGACGACCTCACGCTGATATCCACTGGGGGGCTGCTGCAGATGGCCGTGCAGGTAGCCGATCTACTGGTTGCCAAGGGGTTTCAGACGCGAATCCTGAGCATGCACACTATCAAGCCTCTGGATACAGCGGCCGTGCTCGCGGCGGCCCGAGAGACGCGCGCGGTGGTGACTATGGAAGAGCACAGCGTGATTGGAGGCCTGGGGAGCGCCGCTGCGGAGTACTTAATGGAGTCCGGCGAAGGGCGAGCAAACTTTCTCCGAGTGGGCTTGCCATCGGACTTTTCGTCAGTGGTTGGCAGTCAGAACTACCTGCGCGCCCATTACGGATTGTCCGTGGATTCGATCGCGAAGGCCCTCGTTCCGTTGATCGAATCCGTGAGAGTTCACTAGCTAGCGGGCATTGAGTTGTTTGCCCGGAGTCTTTTGAGGAGGGGGTAAGTGAGCTACCGGGTTCCGTTTGTTGATCCTCGGGAACATTATCGCAGGCTGAAGAAGGAAATTGATTCGGTACTGACCGATACGCTCTCCCGAGGCGATCTCGTCCTTCGCTCGCAACTGCGGGAATTCGAGCAAAATCTGGCGAATTTTGTTGGCACGAAGCACGCGGTGGGGGTAGGGAGTGGATATCACGCCCTGCATTTTTCACTCCTGGCGGCGGGAATCGGTGCGGGCGATGAAGTGATTACGGTTGGCCACACGTTTGTGGCCACTGTTTCGGCCATTGTGCATGCGGGCGCGCGTCCGGTGCTGGTGGAAGTGGGCAGCGACTTCAACATGAATCCTGCTGCGCTCGAAGCGGCAATCACCTCACGCACGAAGGCCATCCTTCCCGTCCACTTGAATGGACGGGTCTGTCCGATGGACTCGATCCAACGCATCGCGGAAAAACACAATCTCGCGATCATTGAAGACGCGGCGCAGGCGCTGGGAGCAACGTACAGAGGGAAGAAGGCCGGGTCGTTCGGACTCGCCGGGTGTTTTAGTTTCTATCCGTTCAAGGCGCTCGGCGGGCTGGGCGATGGCGGAGCGCTGACCACCGATGATCCCCAGGTCGCCCGGATCGTTACCCTGCTGCGCTATAACGGCGAGGACCGGCAGACCGGCGAGTACCACTACCACGGCTACACGGCGCTCCTGGACAATGTGCAGGCGGCCGTTCTGGACGTGAAGTTGCGGCACTTGCCCGATTGGATTGAACATCGCCGGCAAATCGCGGAGCTTTACCGCAAAGGGCTGGAAGGCATCGAGCAGCTCTCACTGCCGCACTTCCAGGGGACGGAGTATTTCGACAGCTTCCAGAATTATGTGGTGAGAACAACGCAGAGAGACGCTCTGCGCGAATTCCTCAAATCCAGCGGGGTGGAAACACTCGTCCATTGGCCGAAACCGATGTGGGAGCATAAGGGGCTCGCTCTGCAGGATCCCGGTCTTTCTGAGACTCAGCGGATCTGCAAGGAAGTGCTCTCGCTCCCCATGAGCGCGGAGACCGCACCTGAGCAGGTCGCCATCGTGGTCGAATCCATAAGGGAGTTCTTCGAGAGGCAGCCGGCGAGCGTCTTGCGGACTGCCGCGCTGAATCTGAGCGGTCCCCGTTAGAGACACCAATGTCCGATTTCGTCGAAGTTACGGAGGCTGCGGGTACGGGCGTCACCCGGGAAGCGGTACGCATGTTGCAGACACGCTATGCGTACGCCGCACAGTTCTGCTCAGGAAAGGATGCGCTGGAAATTGGCTGCGGCCCGGGAATTGGTCTGGGCTTGCTGAAGGCACATGCCAGAACGCTGGTGGGCGGGGATTATAGCCAGTCGCTGCTGAGCAGCGCCCAGGGCCATTATGGGGGTCAAATTCCCCTGGTACGGTTCGATGCGCACTCGCTTCCTTTCGGGCAAGCTTCCTTTGACGCGGTGGTTCTATTCGAGGCGATCTACTACCTGGAACGCCCGGAGCAATTCCTCGAAGAATGCCGCAAGGTCCTTCGCCCGCAAGGGATTGTACTGATGTGCCTGGCCAATAAAGAGTGGACGGGATTTCACCGCAGCCCGCACAGTCACAGATACTATTCGGCGTCTGAGCTTGGGGCTCTCTTCCGCAGCGGGGGCTTCGAACCACAGATCTTCGGCGCGTTTCCAGATTCCGTGACAACCGCGAAGTCGAAGATGGTCGCCTTCGTTCGCCGGTCCGCTTCGGCACTGAATCTGATTCCGAAAACGATGAAAGGGAAAGAACTGCTGAAGCGGCTCTTCTACGGGCAATTATCCATACTTGGCCATGAAATTGAGGGGACGAATGCTGCGCCCGAACCGTTGTTCGAACTGTCCCCGAACGGGGCGTGCCCGCAGTACAAGATCCTTTACGCGATCGCGCATCTCAGGGCGGAGGGAATAAACCAAGCCATATCCTCCGCGCTTGTTGCAACGGCAGGGGCCGACTGAACCGATAGAGCCAGCACAGCCTGCACCGGAAGCCACCGGATGATTCTTTCTAATTCTCGGCGCGGGCAACGTTGAATGGAGCTATAATACTCGTCCCCAGCAAAAGATTTGTATATCGCACCGAATATTTCGAAAGGAGCAGCTGTTGGCAGAGCCCAGCCGGTTGTGAGATCGAGTTCACAAATCACGGAAGGGACCGCGGGGCATTAGGGACCTCGCGTCGTGTATCGATTCGATGAATAAGCATCAGTGGATACTCTCGAAGAATCGTTTCTGGCTCATCGCGCTGTTTCAGGCTGTTTTGGTTCTCATCTCGCTGGTGTCCGCTTGGCTCTTGCGCTTCGATTTTTCCTTGCCGGAGCGCAGAGTTCTGCTGATTTCCGCGCCGGTTCTGATCCTCGTCCGGTTGGCGGCCATGGCTCGCTTCAAGCTTTTGCATGGGTGGTGGCGATATACAGGTTTTAGCGACGCGCTGGATATCTTGAAGGCCGTGTCGTCCGGCTCTGTTGTTTTCTACCTCGTGGCTCAGCTTGTTCCTCAGATCCGTCCGTTCCCGCGCTCGATTTACATCGTGGAGGCGCTGCTGACCACGGGATTGCTGGCGGGGGTGCGTCTGCTCTCGCGAGCGATTGCGGAATCGGTGCGGCAAGACAAGGCGCTCTCGAAGGGAGTCGTGCTGATCGGCGCCGGTTTTGCCGCGCAGCTCATCCTGCGCGAGATCAGCCGGCCGGACAGCGGCTACGTGGCCATCGGGTGCGTGGACGACGATACGTCCAAGCGCGGAATGAAAATCAGCGGAGTTCCGGTTTTCGGGACTGTGGATCAGCTCCCCGAACTCCTGCAACGCCACCCTGCGGACGAAGTGCTGATCGCGGTCCCTTCAGCGAGCGGCGAGCAAATGCAGAGATTTGTGAGCATTTGTGAGCAGGCGGGCATTCCCTTCAAGACAGTGCCTGCCCTGCGCGACATTATCGCCGGCCAAATCAGCATCAGCCAGGTGCGCGAAGTAAACCTCGATGACTTGCTCGGCCGGGGGCCGGCGCGGATCGATCTGGAATCGGTGCGCCGGCTGCTGAAAGGGCGCACCGTCTTGGTGACGGGAGCCGCGGGAACCATCGGCTCTGAATTGTGCAGGCAGATCCTGAAATATGAACCGGCCCGGCTGGTGTTTGTGGACCAGAGCGAAACGGGAATCTTTTACTCCCAGCTCGAGTTCAGCCGGCAGCAAACCGGCGCGCAACTTCAATTCTGCGTTTGCGACGTTGGAGACCGGGACCGGATCAAGGGCCTGTTTTCCGAGCACAACCCCCAAGTCGTCTTCCATGCCGCGGCCTATAAACACGTTCCCCTGATGGAGGCAAACGTCCATGAAGCCGTACACAATAACGTATTCAAGCTGGTCACTTTGTTGGAAGTGGCTGATGACGCGGGATGCGAAAACTTTGTATTAATCTCGTCAGACAAGGCTGTGAATCCGACCAGCGTTATGGGCGCGACGAAAAGAATCGGCGAGCTGATTCTTTCCAGCTGGCCGGCCGGCAGCATGTCGTGCGTATCGGTAAGATTCGGAAATGTGCTGGGTTCCAGCGGGAGCGTGGTGCCTATCTTCAGGAGCCAAATCGAGAAAAACCGCGATCTGACTGTCACTCACCCTGATGTGACGCGCTTCCTCATGACGCTCCACGAAGCCGTGGCCCTGGTCCTGCAAGGATTCGCACTGGGGAATCACGGCGACATTCTGGTGCTCGATATGGGAGAACCCGTCCGGATCGTCGACCTAGCCCAGAATCTCATCCGGCTATCGGGCAAGACCGGACAGGATGTGAGAATTCAGTTCACCGGGTTGCGCAAGGGTGAGAAGCTGTTCGAGGAACTCTTCTACCCCGACGAAGTCGTTCACCCTACTTCGTGTGAGAAGATTCGGCGAACGTGCGGCACGTCGGCGGGCTGGCCGGATCTGAAAGCTTCTCTTGAAGCGCTGAAGACCACACTTGGGATCGACGGTGCGGGTCCCATTCTCGCTCAGGTGAAAGTGATTGTCCCTGAATACTCCGCCCCTGAGTCTGCGGGGGCCGTGCCCGTTTCCGACTCTGAACGAGCGCTGAAGATGGCCGCAGGAAATCACTAAACCATTCCATACTGTGCAATCTTTGATTGAGAAAGACGACACCGTGCCTTAGGTGCTCTGGGACCGCTCATTCGAGCAACGAGACGACGATCTATATCCACGCCACAAGAAATCTCGAATCTGCTGGCCTGAACCGAAATTCACCCGTCATGGGAAAGGAATAGTGTTGGAGGCTTCATTCGAGGGCAAGCTCTGAACGCCGCTCAGAACAGCCGTCACTGTGTAATAGTACGTGACGCCCGAGACCAGCCCGGCGCCCATATTCGTATCCATGCAGGTAGTGGGAACCGCCGCCAGAGTGGTGCACGTGAAGAGCGGGGTCGTCCCTTCCCCGCCGGATGTCGTTCCACGATAAACATTATAGCTCGTCACACCCATTGTGGAGCTGTTCATTCCTGATAGCCCCATCCAGTGAAGTCCGGGAACGGAAACCAGTTGCACCACCTGAGGGGAAGTTGTGGCAGAGTCCGAAAGAGTCAGCGTGGCGCTCTCCACCGTCCCGAGCGATGGCGTAAAAACCAAGTCAACGACACAAGACGAACCAGCCGTTACCGCGGCCGACGTAGAACACGGTGTCGCGGAAGTGGAAAGGGAAAAATCCACGGCGTTTGGGCCGGAAATACTTGGATTCGCTGAGAAGCTCAGACTTGCCGTGCCCACGTTCGTCACCGTGACGGAGACTGCCGAGGTAGGCGTGTTGATAAGCGTCGCGGGGAAGTTAAGCGACTGCGCAGAGAGCTCGACCACCGGCGCCGCTGTGGGACACGTGGCTGAATTCAATGTAAGCGCGCTGGCGCTAACGACGAGATATCCGCAAAAGCTTCCATTTGCGCTTTGAAGAAAAACACCACTCCCCGTGGCAACCTGGCTCGGCGTTCCGGAAGCCAGGTTTGATGGCGGCGAAACAGAAAGTGAAACCGAAATCGAATTGGCGCTTGTTCGCAGGGTTCCGTCTGGGAAGAGGATGGAGTTACCAGTTCCCGTCAACTGCATATTCCCGGCCACCGAAAGCGACCCGCCTGAAGTAACGGTCCCGATCCCCACGTTTCCTGTCGTTCCTTCAACTCTCATCCGCTCAGAGCCGCCTGCAAAAAAGCTCGCCCTTGTAAATAGGGCTCCCGGGGCAAAGCCCGCGGTACTTGTCCCGATCAGCCCCATTGCATTCGACCCACCCAGAAACAGCGCGCCCGTGTTGATCGCGTCTGAGGACGTATTGCGGACGCCTGTGGCCAGGCCCGTCCCCCGAATTCCCCCATTCACGTCCAGCGTCTGCACCGGCGATTCAGAGATCCCGATTGCGCTCCCGCTCTGCAGCATCAACGAGTTTGCCAAGGTTCCGGTACTGCTGGTGAACATGGGGATGTACCCTGCGGTCTCGGCGTTTGCGTTCGCGGCGCTCTTCTTGGTCGTCGTGCCTGCAGCGCCCGCACCCGAGGACGCGAGCGCATACGCCGAGGCCGGCTTGCCCCCCAGCGTGTCCGCATCCCAAGCCTTCAGCGCATATGGCACGCTCACCAGCAATACTCGTGCCTGCTCCACTTCTCCCGGCAGTTCTACCTTCACCCCCAGCCACCGCGGATTGCCCGCTGCGAACACATCGATCGGCATCCCCTCGCTCTTCGTGCTACCCAGCAGCACGGAGTAGCGCCCTTCCGCGTCTAGCGCCACGCTCTGCGTCTCCGTCCAGATGTCCGCGCCGCCCTGCTGGCCCGCGTAAATCGAGAAGGTGACAGCGACGGTGCCCTTGCGTGGCTGGCCCGCGGAGTCACGCAGCTCGCCGCTGTATCTCAACAGTCGCGAAGGCTGGCTGGACGAGAAAAGGACAGGAGGAGCTGGCCGCACGACTTCAGAGGCCGGTACCTCAGCGTTTTGCGGCTTCGCCGCAGAATTTCCGCTCGACGCTTTCGGGAAATCCTGAGCACTCTGTGGCCGAGCATCGGCACGAGCGACCGGCAGAAGGCAAAGGCTCATTGAGAGGACGGGTACGATTGCTCGCATCACGGGCATGTGCCTTGGGTGAGCGTGCCCGTATTACTGATTGTCAGGAGAACGCAATTCGATCCACTCTGGAACATGACTCCAGCGCCCGGCACGAGAACGGTGATTGAGCCCGTAACGGAGAGATTGCCAGTAACGGTCCCCGCGCCAGTTAAGGTGGAACTGTCTGGAAATGTAAGCGAATTTCCGGTTCCGGTAATCTGAACGTTGCCGGCAACCGTGAGTGATCCACCTGGGTTGACCGTTCCTATCCCCACGTTTCCACCGTTGACTGTCATGCGCTCCAGGCCCCCTGCAAAGAAGCTTGCCTTTGTGAACAATGCTCCTGGGGCGAAGGCCGCGGTACTTGTCCCGATCAGCCCCATGGCATTCGACCCGCCCAGAAACAGCGCGCC